>JAFUPC010000079.1 GCA_017481495.1 Clostridia bacterium | reverse complement strand
GCCGCGCTTACGTTGTCTGCGCACGGGCGCTGATGGGCATTTCCGTCGGTCTGACGCTCCTGCTCGTGGTGTTTCTGATCGGCTACGTTCTCGTAAAGGGACTGCCCGGTGTGACGTGGGAGCTGCTTTCCACCTCACCGAGTTATCTACGCGGCACGATAGGCATTCTGCCCGATATTCTCAATACGGTGTATCTCATCCTGACGGCGACTGCCATTGTGCTTCCGCTCGGTGTCGGTGCGGCGGTCTATCTGAACGAATACGCCAAAAACACCCGTCTTGTCACGCTCATCGAAGCGGCGGCGGAAATTCTATCCGGCGTTCCGTCCATCATCTACGGTCTGGTCGGTATGCTCGTGTTCTGTAATTTCTGCGGATTGCAGACCTCCCTCATCGCAGGTGCGCTGACCCTTGTCATCATGAACCTGCCGACAATGATGCGTACTGCGCAGGAATCGCTCAAGACCGTTCCGCAATCCATCCGTGACGGCGCATTCGCGCTGGGCGCGGGAAAATGGCGTGTCATCCGCACAGTCGTCCTGCCCTCGTGTCTGGACGGTATCCTGACCGGCTGTATGCTGTCCGCGGGCAGAATGCTCGGCGAATCGGCGGCACTTCTGTATACGGCAGGCTTTGCACACGACCTTTACGGCTTTGCGGAGTCGCTGTCCCAGCCGGGAGCATCGCTGACTGTCGCGCTTTACTTCTACGCAAAGGAACAGGGAGAATTTGAGGTGGCGTATGCCATTGCGGCGATTTTGCTCATTCTCACCTGTCTTCTGAACGTCGGCGCCGCAATCATCGGAAAGAAATGTAAGGTGACCAAATGAACAACGATATGATCATTTCCGCGCGCAGTCTCAACCTCTGGTACGGGGAGACCCACGCGCTCAAAAGCATATCCCTCGATATTCCGGAGCACAGCATCACAGCGTTCATCGGGCCGTCCGGCTGCGGAAAATCGACGTTTCTCAAGACCCTCGACCGCATGAACGATCTTGTGGACGGGGTACACATCACGGGCAGTGTCCTCTTTGAGGGCCGGGACATCTACGACCCGTCCGTTGACGTCAGCGCCCTGCGCCGCGACATCGGCATGGTGTTCCAGAAGCCCAATCCCTTTCCGATGAGCATTTACGACAACGTGGCATATGGCCCGCGCACCCACGGCATCCGCCGCCGGGCAGAGCTGGACGAGATCGTCGAAGCCTCCCTGCGCTGTGCTGTTCTCTGGGATGAGGTCAAGGACCGTCTGAAATCGTCCGCCGCACGGCTGTCGGGCGGTCAGCAGCAGAGACTGTGCATCGCGCGTGCGCTGGCGGTCGAACCGAAAGTCCTGCTCATGGACGAGCCGACTTCCGCACTTGACCCGATCTCTACCTCCGGCATCGAGTCGCTTGTCACGGATCTGAAAGAAAAATACACCATCATCATGGTGACCCACAATATGCAGCAGGCGGCGCGGATATCCGACCGCACCGCATTCTTCCTGCTCGGTGAACTCATCGAAGCGGGAGACACGAAAACGCTGTTTGAATCCCCCTCTGACCCGCGGACAGAGGACTACATCCGCGGACGGTTCGGATAAAAAATAAATAAGGAGAAAACCGGAATATGGATCTGATTTACTGTGTCGAAGACGACCCCGGTATCCGGGATATTGAATTGTATACACTGAAATCCACCGGCTTTGAGGCGGTTGGATTTACGGATGGAGAAGCACTGACGGCGGCAATTGCACAGCGCACACCCGCCTTGATTCTGCTTGACGTCATGCTGCCGGGCGACGACGGTTATACCGTTCTCGAACATCTGCGCACCACTCCGGCAACAAAGGACATTCCCGTTATTATGGCGACCGCAAAGGGGATGGAATACGATAAGATCCGCGGCCTTGACTCCGGCGCGGACGATTATCTCGTCAAGCCGTTCGGCATGATGGAGATGGTCTCCCGTGTCCGTGCGGTTCTGCGCAGGTGCCGTCCGCAGACAACGGAATCTGCACCGAAAGGCAAAACGCTGTCGGTCGGCGGGCTTGTTGTCAACGACGAAGAACATACCGTGACCGTGGACGGCACGCGTGTGGTGCTTACTTACAAGGAATACGAGCTTCTGCGGCTGTTTTTGACCCGTCCCGGCGTGGCGTTCACGCGTGATATGCTGTTCAACGACATCTGGGGCATGGATTTCTGCGGCGAAACGCGGACGGTCGATATGCACATCCGCACCCTGCGCGCCAAGCTCGGCGATTACGGGGTGCTCATCGAGACCGTGCGCGGCGTCGGCTACCGTTTTGATGCCAATCATCCTCTTTCGAAAACGAAATCATGAAGCCAATGACAGAGCGGATATTCCGCTGTATTTTATCGGCGGCAGTGTTCGCGCTGATCGCCGGAATCGCCGTGGTCGCGCTGGCGATGAACGGTTATACCCGCAATCTGCGCATCCGGGAGCTGACCTCAGAGCTGGAGCTTGCCGCACACGGGGTGGAGCAGATGGGAGAGGATTATTTTGAAACGCTGGACGGCATCGACGATCTGCGCTTCACCCTCATGGAAGCCGACGGCACGGTCACATATGACTCGCAGGTGGATGTTTCTCTGCTTGAAAACCACGCACAACGCGAGGAAATCACGGAAGCGATGGAGACCGGATTCGGCGAGAGCCGCCGCTATTCGGCAACCCTGACCGAGGAGACCGTCTATCTTGCAAAACAGCTGCCGGACGGACGGATTCTGCGCGCCGCGGCAGAGAGCATCACGCTGTTTACCTTGCTGATGAGCATTCTCCAGCCCATTTCCATCGTTATTTTAGCGGCACTGGCGCTGTCGGCATTCCTTGCTTACCGGATGGCAAGGTCGATTGTCGAACCGCTGAACGCCATTGATCTGGATGCGCCGCTTGCGCATCCGCCGTATGAAGAGCTTGCGCCGATGCTTGACCGCATCCATGCCCAGCACCGGCAGATCGAATCCCAGATGAACGAGTTGCGCCGCAAGACCGACGAATTTGATTCCGTGGTCGCAAGCATGAGCGAAAGTCTGATTCTGCTCAACGCGCGGGGACAGGTCATCAGCATCAATCCCGCCGCACGCGGACTGCTGGGGCTTGACCCCGCAAAGGAGAAGAACGAGACCGCGCCTATCGGGGTATCGCTGTCCGCACTCGGACAAGGCAGAGCCGTTGACGGCGCCGAAATCGAACGGCTCGGAAAAGCCTTTGAAGAAGCCCAGCGCACCGGTCACAGCGAGTATAAGACCGCGCGCGATGGCAGGGTATGGCACGTTTCCGTCAGCCGCATCAGCCGCACGGGAAGCGATGCCGGCGGTGCCGTGGTTCTCGGCTACGACATCACGGAAACCGAATATGCCGAGCGCAACCGCCGGGAATTCACCGCCAACGTCTCGCATGAACTGAAAACCCCCCTGCAATCCATCATCGGCTCTGCGGAGCTTCTGGAAAACGGTCTGGTCTCGGAAAACGATGTTCCGTCCTTTGTCGGCCGCATCCGCGCGGAAGCACAGCGGCTGGTTGACCTGATCGGCGACATCATCCGGCTGTCCGAAATGGATGAATATGTCCCGGGTGAGGGCGGCGCGCCGGAAACGGAAAGCGTTGACCTGTGCGCAACGGCAGACAGCGTCTGCGATACCCTGTCCGAAGTCGCCGGACGGCGCGGCATCACGATGACCGTCAGACATTCCGGCGATACGACCGTCCACGGTGCGAGACGACTGCTTTATGATATTGTCTACAACCTCTGCGACAACGCCGTGCGCTACAACAAGGACGGCGGAAGCGTTTCTGTCACTGTCACGGGAGAAGCAGGACGGGTCGTTCTGTCTGTTGCCGATACCGGCATCGGCATTCCGCCGGAGCACAGAAACCGCATCTTTGAACGGTTCTACCGCGTGGACAAGAGCCACAGCCGGGAGACCGGCGGCACGGGTCTGGGTCTGTCGATCGTCAAGCACGCCGCACAATATCACAATGCGGTCATCACCCTTGACAGCACAGTTGGAAAAGGAACGACGATCACAGCGGCATTCCCGCGATGAGACCCGTGTGTGAAAGAACCCACACAGACGCCGCCATCATCGCGCCGCAAAGCAGCTTCTGCCGATAATAATCCCGCATGGATACGCCTGTTCCCGCTGTAAAGTTTGCCGTCTGCATTCCGACACTGACACCGCCGAACCCGACGAAGAACGCGATCAGCGGCAGAAGGACAGCCGGAGCAAGCATCCCGTTTCCGCACAGGAGAACGAGTTCCCGTATTCCCCCGGTGATCTCCGCAAGACCGCCGAGCAAGGCGGCAGGGACTTTTGGCAGAAATGCGCACAGAAACGCGCGGACAACCGAAAAAAACACCACCGTTCCGCACAGAGAAAGCATACTCCCGGCACCGTGTGAGACCGCCGCGGAAAGCGATGGTGCTCCTGCCCGGGTCTCTGTACGGAACCCGGCATCCGACATCACGCCCGACATCGGGTGTGGTGTTTTTTTCATTTCTCGCAGAAAGAGAATGAGGGAGACACAGAGCTGGATTCCGTATAAAATCCACCCGGTGCGCACGGAGCCGAGAAGTGTTTTTCCGATATATCCCGACAGAAACGCCGGCCCCGATACTGTCGTGACACCGAGAAAGCGTGCGGCACACGCCCGGTCAATCCGACCTGCCTTGACATGGGACAATACCGTCACCGCACCAAGCGGCAGTCCCGCCACCATCCCGATGACAAACGACGACCACAAAAGTGCCTGCGTTCCGTCGACAGAACAGCGCCGGGAAACCCATGCCGCCAGCGCAGACAGCACATCCGACAAAAGCGGCGCCAGACACAGAAACGGAAACAGCGCAGGAATCAAAGAGGAGGCGCACAGCGACAGTCCCACAGCGGCGCCTTTTGCGGACACAGCGGGAAAGCACAGAAACAGTCCCGCGCATACAAGGGTAATCAGATATACGGGCGGGATACGGCGGAAAACCGTTTTTTTCCGTGCGAAACGGGTTGCGCGTGCGGGAGAAACAGGGACAGCGGTGCGTGACAGGTTCATCATCGGCTCCTCTTTTTCTGAAATCAAAAGCATATCCGGGCAGGTTCCGTGCATACAATCCGGTGAAGACCGCCCGCACACCGATTGTATGAGCGGGGGGAGCAAAAAAAGAACGAGGGATATGAGCATATGGAAAAGAAACGAAACGGGGGGCGGGGGAAACGCGAGGGGGTCGGTACAAGACTGTGCCGGCTGTTTGAGTTTCCGGAAAGCTGTGTTCCGGCGGTTCCGTACATGGAGCTTCAAGGCGATATGTCGCTTGCGCTGACCGGATACGAATCCCTGCTCGTCTACGATGAAACGAACATCCTGTTCCGCATGAAGCCGGGCGCGGGGGGATGCTGTACAGAAACCCGATGCTTCCCGGCATCGGGGGAGGATTTCACGCTTCTGCGCATCACAGGGCAAGGTCTGACTATCTGCGTTCTGCGCGAGGGATGTCTTTCCGTGCGCGGACGGATTTCGGCGGTGATCCTGCATGGCGACTGTGACGGCGGCAGTGGAAGCGGCTGTGGAAATGGATGAGGAAACGGAGGATGATGGGATGGGGAGGATGCCGCTGCTTTCTTATCTTGCGGGATGTGTGACTGTGTGTCTGCCGTGCCGGATGCGCCGCATCTATACCGCACAGCTTCTGCGGAATGCGTATCCGCTTGTCGCGGTTGTGTCCGGAGCGGGCGGTGATCTCTTTGTCACGATGCGCACCCGTGTCTGGCGAGATTATGCACAAACGCTTTCTGTGCGCGGCATTCCGCTTCCCACGGTCACATCTCGACGGGGACTGCCGTATGTGCTCGGACAGTTTTCCGGGCGGCCGGGGGTGTTTATTGGAGCGATTTTTGCATCGGGCATCGTTGTGCTGTCCACCCTGTTCTGCTGGCGGGTGGATGTCGTCTGTCTTGACAACGCGCAGGCGGTACGGGCGGAGGATCATGTCGATACCGAAGCGGTGCGGGGACAGCTTGCAGACATGGGCATCGGTGCGGGAACCTTTCTGCCGTCGCTTGATGTGCGCTCCGCCGAAAAGAAATTCCTTGTGCAGAGCGACACGGTCAGCTGGATTGCCATCAACCGGCGGGGAAACGTGCTGTCGGCGGAGGTGCGTTCCGCGCACGCGGTCTCAAAGGAAAACAGCGCGGTGCTCACCGAGGACGGGGACGGTGTGCTTGCGGGAACGAATCTCATCGCGGACACGGACGGGCGTATCCTTTCCTGGGAGGTCGGGGACGGTCATGTGCTCGTTTCGCATGAGCAGATGGTGACCCGGGGAACACTCCTTGCCACCGGGTTTTATGAATCAAAGGATGGGGATGTCATTTACAGCCGGGCAAAGGGCAAGGTCTTTGCGGAGACCGTGCGGACACTCTGCGCCGAGATTCCGCTGACCGTGACGGAGAACGTCTACACGGGCGGGGAATCAAAGCGGTATACGCTGTCGTTTTTCGGGGTGGAATTGCCGACAGTAACCGTCCCTGCCGGGCTTTTTGCGCCGTCAAACGTAACTTTTTTGGAAATTTTTCAGAATTGGCGGAAAAAGAGTGGACTTTCAGATGTAAAATATGATACAATAATAGATGAGCATCCGCTGACACTCAAAGACGGCACCCGTCTCCCACTCACCCTGAAAACGGAAGTCCGTCTTTACAAAACCGAGGCCGTGCGTACCCTGACAAAAGAGGAAGCCGCAGCCCTGGCGGAACAGTCTCTTGCCGAACAGCTATCCGGGATGACAGATGCCGTTGTCCTTTCCGCGGAAACCAATACGGTATGGGAGGAGGACCGCCTGATTGTCACGCGCGATGTTTACTGCATCGACAACATTGCGGTGCAGGTGCCTTATTATGTAAAAAACGAGGAACCGTAAATATATGAACGAACAGACCATACTCACCGATACATTGGAGGAAACCTCCATTCTGTTCGGCAGTTATGATGCCAACCTCCGCCCTGTGGAAGCGGCATTCGGCGTCACCGTGCTTGCAAAGGATACAATGAGCGCGGGCGGCAATGCCGTTGTCGTGCGGGGGGAGGATGCGGAAAACGTCTCCCGTGCGGCGGAAGTGCTGAAATATGCGCTCCGCATGGTGAAGCTGAACGGCACGCTGACCGAGCAGAACATGGATTATGTCATTTCGATGGTCAGCGACGGAAAGAAAGAGGAACTCGGCGCGCTTGACGGCGACTGCATCTGCATCACCACGCGCGGCAAGCCCATCAAGGCAAAGACCGTTGGTCAGATGCAGTACGTCGAGGCGATTAAAAACAACACCGTCGTGCTCGGTGTCGGCCCTGCCGGAACGGGAATGACCTTTCTTGCCGTTGCAATGGCGGTCAAAGCACTCCGCGCAAAGGAGACCTCCCGCATCATCCTGACCCGTCCCGCCGTGGAAGCCGGAGAAAAGCTCGGTTTTCTGCCCGGTGACCTGCAGACGAAGATCGACCCGTATCTCCGCCCGCTCTACGATGCGCTGTATGAAATGCTGGGGCCGGAGACCTATCAGAAGCATCTGGAACGCGGCACGATCGAGATCGCGCCCCTTGCCTATATGCGCGGCCGGACGCTGGATGATTCTTTCATCATTCTCGATGAAGCGCAGAACACCACGCCCGAACAGATGAAGATGTTCCTGACCCGTCTCGGCTTCAACTCCAAAGCCATCGTCACCGGCGACATCACGCAGACCGACCTGCCGTTCGGCAAAAAATCCGGTCTTGCGGAGGCGGCAAAGGTGCTCCGCGACATCGACGGCATCGCCATCCACCATTTCACCGAACGCGACGTCGTGCGGCACAAGCTCGTGCAGAAGATCATTCTCGCCTACGAAAAATACGACCGCGAGCGGGCAAGAAAGCAGGAGCAGAATCCCGGTGCGGGACAGTCCCACGCTGCAAAATATAGATTTGAGAAAAGAGACGACCGATGAAAAACACCATCTACACCCGCAACGACCAGAAAAAGGAACCTGTCACCCCCGCCGCGCGGGCACTTGTCAGACGGGCGATCAACGCCGCCCTTGCTTATGAGGAATTTAAATCCCCGGCGGAGGTGTCGGTCACATTCGTTGACAACGAAGCCATACGGGAATTGAACCGGGAATACCGCGGCAAGGATGCGCCCACCGATGTGCTGTCGTTCCCGCTGTGCGAGGACGAGGACGATTTTGTTCTCCCGCCCGCGGATGAGGAGGACGGCGAGGCGGAAGAATCTGTCGCGCTCGGCGACATCGTCATCTCCGTGGAACGCGCAAAGGCGCAGGCCGAGGAATACGGGCATTCCTTTGAGCGGGAGCTTGCATTTCTCGCCGTCCACTCCACGCTCCACCTGCTCGGCTACGACCACGAGCGCTCCGAGGAAGAAGACCGCGAACAGAGACGGCGGCAGGAGGAAATTCTGGCTTCCATCGGTCAAAAAAGATAATAAACGAAAACGGAAATAAAAAACATGAAAAAAACAGGCTTCATTGCGATTGTCGGCAAGCCGAACGTCGGCAAATCGACCTTACTGAATACCATGCTCGGCGAAAAAATTGCCATTGTTTCGGACAAACCCCAGACCACGCGCAACCGCGTGACGGGTATCCTGACCAAAGACGACACCCAGTACGTCTTCATGGATACCCCCGGTATGCACAACCCGAAGAACAAGCTCGGCGACTTCATGATGCGTGCGGCAAACGATACGCTGACCGACGTCGATGTCGTTCTGTACGTCGTGGAAGCGGACAAGCACATCAGCCCCACCGAGGAGCAGCTGATGGACAAGCTGTCGCGCGGTTCGATCCCGTCCATTCTCATCATCAATAAGATCGATATCGCCAACGGCGAAAAGGTCGGGAAAACGATCCAGACGTTCTCCGAAAAGCACGATTTCGATGCGGTCATCCCCGTTTCCGCGATGAAAGGGAAGGGCATTGAGACCATTTTTGAGGAACTGGAACCGTTCATGAACGAATGCGAGGACTGGTTCTTCCCGGACGACATCATCACCGACCAGCCGGAGCGCCAGATCGCCGCCGAGGTCATCCGCGAAAAGATCCTCCGCCTGACAAACGACGAGATCCCGCACGGAACTGCGGTCGTCATCGAAGCGTTTGAGGAAAAGAAAGACCTGGTCTCCATCCGCGCGGAAATTTTCTGCGAAAAGGATTCCCACAAGGGCATTCTTATCGGCAAGCACGGCGCGACCCTGAAAAAGATCGGCACCTACGCCCGCGAAGACCTGGAAAAATTCCTTGGGGTCAAGGTATATCTTGATCTGTGGGTCAAGGTCAAGGAAAACTGGCGCGACAGCGCGGCGCAGGTGGCGAATTTCGGATTCGTGGATGACTGACGGCATGACACCGAAACGGGTTTTGCTTCTGCTTGCAGGCGGCTTTGAGACGATGGAGTTCAGTGTTTTCGTCGATGTCATGGGCTGGGCGCGCTGTGACTTTGGCTGTGACATCACCGTGGAGACCTGCGGGGTGTCCGAGCGGGAGGTCGTGAGCACATTCGGTGTTCCCGTGACCGCTGACCGGGTGCTCTGTGAGATTTCGGCGGACGACTACGATGCGCTGGCGATCCCCGGCGGGTTTGAGGAATACGGCTTTTACAAAGAAGCGTTTTCCCCGGAGGTCTCCGCCCTGATACGCGCGTTTGATGCGCAGAAAAAGCCGATCGCATCGGTCTGCGTTGCCGCACTTTCATTGGCGCACAGCGGCATTCTGGCGGGCAGAGAAGCGACCACCTACCATTTACAGGGCGGACACCGACAGCACCAGCTTGCCGCATACGGCGTGAATGTGCGACACGAGCCGATCGTGATTTCAGAGCATATCATTACGTCCAGCTGTCCGCAGACGGCGCCCGGGGTGGCGTTTGCCCTGCTTTCCATGCTTTGCGGGGATGCGAAAATGCGCGAGGTGCGCGCGGCAATGGGGTACGGATGCGATGGCTGAAAAGACACCCGTTTTCAACACCCCCGGTGTCGTTCTGCGCACGACAGACGTCGGAGACCGCGACAGGATGCTGACCGTTCTGACCCCGGAATACGGAAAGCTGTCCGTGTTTGCGCGCGGCGTGCGGAAGATCACGTCGGGAAGTCTTCCGGCGGCACAGCTGTTTGCTTATGCGGACTTTACACTGCGGCGCGGCAGTCAGCACTGTTATCTGAACGAAGCCGCCATCCGGGAGACGTTTCTTGGCATTTCAGGCACCATCGAGGGCGCGGCGCTGGCATCGTATCTCTGCGAAGCGGCGGATGAGCTGTCCGTGCCGGATGTCGCATCCCCGGAACTTGCACAGCTTGTGCTCAACACCCTGTGGACGGTCTCTGCCGGAAAACGCCCCCGCCATATCGTCAAAGGCGCGTTTGAAATGCGTGTCGCCGCCATCGCCGGGTATCAGCCGGATGTCGCCGGATGCTGTGTCTGCGGAAACGAGGACTGCGGTGCGCGCGGAATGCTGGACATCATGAACGGCAGACTTCTGTGTGAGCACTGCTACAATGACCTCTACAAAGAACAAGTCTCGCAGTATATTCCCGCCGATACCCCCCTGACCGACGAATACGGACAGACAGTCCTGTTCCGCCGTGTCACACCGGGCGTTCTCCGGGCACTGCGGTATATTCTCTATACCGACCCCAAACGGCAGTTTTCGTTTACCGTGGACGGGGAAGACGCCGTTCTTTTCGCCGATGCGTGCGAGACGTATCTTCTGCACCACATCGGGCATGGGTATAAGACGTTATCCTTTTATAAGTCGGTGGAGGGGTTGTGAGAGAGCGTTATTGAGATGTGAAGTAACACCATTACACCTGTAGGGGCGCTCATTGGGCGTCCGTTACCAAACGATATGCAGTCGATATCGTTTGAAGAAACATGTAACAATGTTATTTTTCATAATATTCCGACATCATAGCCATATGTTATGGATGCCCAATGGGTGCCCCTACGGACATAATGGAGGGTAATTTCCTTAAATTCACAACACTCCCCACCCACCAATCAACCAACACAAACCAACAATTATTACAACTATGTCACATTTAGATAAAGCAATCAAAACACTGGAATTTGACAAAGTCCTGGAAATGCTTGCCGCGGCGGCGCAGACGGAGGGCGCAAAGGAAAAAGCCATGCGCGTTCTGCCGCAGACCTCCCTCTCCCGCATCCGCAAGCTCCAGACCCAGACGACCGATGCCCGCAAGCTGATGGGCATCAAGGGAACCCCGCCGTTCGGCGGCGTGACCGACATCACCGGCATCGTGGACCGTGCGGAAAAGGGCGCGGCACTGTCCTGCGCGGAGCTTCTGCGTGTGGCAAACGTCCTGCGCGTTTCCCGGATGCTGGATGATTATATCAACACGGACAAACGCTTTGAGACCTCCCTTGACGAGGTGTTCGACCGGCTGACCGCAAACCGGTATCTCGAAGATAAGATCACGAAATCCATTCTCGCAGAGGATCTCATTGCTGACGAAGCAAGTCCCGCGCTTGCCGAGACCCGCCGCAAGATCCGTGCGGCAAACGGAAAGATCAAGGAAACGCTTTCCCGCTACACCTCCGGTCAGACGTCTAAATATTTACAGGAAAACATCGTCACCGTGAGAAACGGCAGATACGTCGTTCCCGTCAAGGCGGAATACCGCAGTGAGGTCAAGGGTCTCATCCACGATACCTCCGCATCCGGCGCAACGCTGTTCATCGAGCCGTTGTCCGTCGTCGAAGCGAACAACGAACTGCGGTTTCTGGAAAATCAGGAGCAGAAAGAGATCGAAAAGATTCTGGAAGCCCTGTCGGCATCTGTCGGGGAGTGCGGCAGCGCGTTGTCCCTTGACTATCACAACATCACGGAGCTGGCGTTCATCTTTGCAAAGGCGGAGCTTTCCTACCGCATGAACGCCGCAGAGCCGCAGCTCAACGAGGAGGGGCGCATCGATCTGAAACGCGCCCGCCATCCGCTGCTTGACCAGAAAAAGGTTGTTCCCATCGACGTCCGTCTCGGCGGGGAATTTGACACGCTGGTCATCACCGGCCCCAATACCGGCGGTAAGACCGTCACCCTGAAAACGCTCGGTCTGTTTGCGCTGATGGCGCAGGCGGGACTGCACATTCCCGTATCGGGCGACTCGACGGTGTGCGTGTTCGACAAGATTTTTGCGGACATCGGCGACGAACAGTCCATCGAGCAGTCGCTGTCCACGTTCTCCGCGCACATGACGAACACCGTTTCCATCATGGAGGAAATGACCGCGGACAGCCTTGTCCTGTTCGACGAGCTTGGCGCGGGAACCGACCCCGTTGAGGGTGCCGCGCTTGCCATTGCGATTCTCGAACACACCAGAGCCGTTGGCGCGCGCTGTGCCGCAACCACGCATTACGCCGAGCTGAAAGCATTCGCCCTGGATACCGAGGGGGTCTGCAACGCATCGTGCGAATTTGACGTCGGAACGCTCCGTCCGACATACCGTCTCATCATCGGTACGCCCGGCAAATCGAATGCGTTTGCCATTTCGCAGAAGCTGGGTCTGTCCGAGGACATTATCAGCCGCGCAAATGCACTGGTTTCGTCCGAGAACAAGCGCTTTGAAACGGTCATCGAGCAGCTGGAAGTCAACCGCATGGAGATGGAAAAGAATGCCGACGAGACCGCAAAAATGCGCCGTGAATACGAGGAAATGAAACGGCAGGCGGACGAGCAGATCGCCCGTGACCGCGCCGCCGCGGAAAAGGAACTGGAAAAAGCGCGCGCACAAGCGGCAGGCATCATCGCATCTGCCAAGGCATCGTCCGAATATATCTTCGAGCAGATGGAGGAGCTGAAGCGCAAAAAGGACAGCGACAATCTCGCCCAGGAACTGGACGAAGCACGCCGGAAGATCCGCGTGAATCTGAAAGAGTCTGATGCGTTCATCGACCCCATCATCAAGCATGACACCGCCGGTTACGTTTTGCCGCGCCCCTTAAAGGTCGGCGATACCGTCATTTTGGTCAATCTCGATATGCAGGGCAAGGTCACAGCCACAGCCGATAAAGACGGCATGGTCGCCGTGCAGGCGGGTGTCATCAAAACCAAAGTCAAGGAAAACGAGCTGATGCTGGTCGACGGCAAGCAGGTTACGGTCAAGGAAAACGCGAAAAAGCCGAAAATGGCAACGCAGAAATCCGTCCGCGCCGCTGTCGCCCGCGATTTCCGCCCGGAACTCGATCTGCGCGGCGAATACACCGACGATGCATGGCTGAAAGCCGACAAGTATCTCGACGACGCCAACCTGACCGGCATCAAATCTGTGACCCTCATCCACGGCAAGGGAACCGGCGCGCTCCGTAAGGTCATCTGGGACAAGCTGAAAAAGGATCCGCGTGTCAAGTCGTTCCGTGCGGGTGCGTACGGTGAGGGCGATTACGGTGTCACCGTTGTCGACTTAAAATAACTGTCGCCCGGCAGCACCGGATTCCTGACAAAGCATGAAGAAGAATAGCCGCCGCAAAAATCAATCTGCGGCGGCTGTATATTTTTATTTCTGTTTTTATATCTTCGGACAAGGGGCATCCGCGCAGAGAAAAACCTCAGGTATTTTTCATAATAATGGAACCGACACATTCACTGACGTGTTCACAGGCATCAGCACAGGCTTCAAAACAGTCATAAATATTATGCCAGAAAAGCGTATGGAGCGCATCGGTCGAATTTCTGGTAAGATCACGCATCGTGGAGAGATAGAGCTTGTCGCAGTCCTCCTCCACGTCGTTGCAGGCGACAACGAGGGAATGGATCTTCTTCGATTTTTTGAAATTTTCAAATTCCGCCATGATTTCGCAGAGCAGGTCGCAGGCCTTGACCAGGTGCTTTGCATACGAAATGGCGGCGGGTTCGATGGACTTGATGTCGTAAATATAGAGTTTCTGCAATACTTCTTCCAAAAGGTCAAGCACATCATCGAGCTGCTGGCTCAACATATCGAGGTCTTCCCGGTCAACGGGGGTCACGAACGCCTTTGCCAGTGTTTCGTTCATTTCATGCTTCTTGATGTCCGCACTGTGTTCAAATACGTGCATCTCGCGGATCATTTTTTCAAGATCATCCGCACGGTAATTGTCAAGGCATTCCACGAGAAATGCCGCCGCTTTCTTTGCAAGAGATGTGCACTCTGAAAAGTTTTCAAAATAAAATTTATCGCCTTTTGCCATTGGATTGATTTCCTTTCGATTGATTGAAAATTCAAATGTTCATTGAAAATTAGCAGGTTAATTGAAGATTAACAGGAATAATTTCGTGACCATGAACGCCAGCAGACCACATCCCGGGAATGTCAGAATCCAGGTCATGACCATTTCCTTGACGACACCGAAGTTGATTGCGGAGATCCGCTTGACCGCGCCGACACCCATGATGGAGGTCGTTTTGACGTGCGTTGTGGAAACGGGAAGACCGCATACCGAGCAGAATACAAGAGAGATGGCAGATGCAATATCTGCGGAAAATCCTTGATATTTTTCCAGCTTCACCATGTCCATACCGACGGATTTAATGATCTTTTTGCCGCCGATTGCCGTACCGCCGCCCATTATAAGGGAACAGACGACCATCAGCCACATCGGAATGGTAAAGGTCGCCGCACCCGCTCCGGTTTCCTGCAATGTGAACACGCAGAGCAGGATGATGCCCATGAATTTCTGACCGTCCTGCGCACCGTGCATGAATGCCATTGCCGCGGCACCCGCGATCTGGGCGCCTTTGAAAAAGGGTTCCGTTTTCGGACGGTTTGCATGGAAGCAGAGCTTCGTGACGAGCTTGCAGATCAGCCATGCCAGACCGAAGCCGAGCACGACGGAGATCACAATACCGTAAAGCACCTTGACCCATTCGTCAAAGACGATGGCATCCGTACCGTTCAGCGCCATCGCACCGCCGGTAAGACCCGCAATCAGCGCGTGGCTCTCACTTGTGGGAATGCCGAAAAGCCACGCAAGCACTGCCCAGATGACGATGGCGGACATTGCCGCGCATAACACGATGATGACGGTTTTCCCGTCGTTTTCCCCGAAATCCACCATGCGGGTGATGGTCACGGCAACCTCGTTGCTGATTTTCGTCATGATGAAGACACCGAAGAAATTGAAGACCGCTGCCATCAGAATCGCCGCTTGCGGCGGCATACACCGCGTGACGACACACGTCGCAATGGCGTTCGGCGCATCCGTCCAGCCGTTGACCAGAATCACGCCGAGTGTCAGCATGACCGCGACAAACAACAGCGGATTGGCTGTCATCTGACTCCAAAATTCCAGAAATTCCATAAATACATCTATAACTTTCGCCGGGCGAAAGTAATCTCCTTTCTTTTTGTGGAATTGCGGCGCAAGCCGTAAAACACTGTCTGACTTATTTTCAGACTTATCTGCCTTGAAAATTTTTTCAAAACGTGCGATAAAC
Organism: Clostridia bacterium; assembly: GCA_017481495.1. Taxonomy (GTDB): domain Bacteria; phylum Bacillota; class Clostridia; order Oscillospirales; family CAG-272; genus RGIG3925. The sequence continues at coordinate 101,845 of JAFUPC010000079.1, read as the reverse complement.
GCCTGCAATTATACTGGTATATCTGTTTTTTATACGATTATCCACCTATATTATATCGTAAATCATACTTTCTGTCAAGAAGTGAAGAAAAAAGAATGTAAAAATTGTATGAACGAATATGAAGATTTTCCAAAAATTTTTCCAAACCCTCTTTTCAAAATGCCAAATATCTGATATAATATAAGATGAATAAAAGTTCCCGTTTCCGGAGCTTTTTAAAAAACACAGTTCAAAGGAGTAATTAACCATGAAAATGTGTCTCGGCGCGCAGCTTTACACCGTGCGCGATTACATGACAAACGAAGCGGACTACCGCAAAATGATGAAGAAGATTGCGGAGATCGGCTACAAGACCGTCCAGATGTCCGGCTACAACACGCAGGAGATCACCCCCGCCGTCATCAAGGAAGTCACTGAGGAAAACAATCTGAAAGTGGTTCTCACCCATACCGACCCCAAGCGGATCCTGAATGAGACGGACAAGGTCATTGAGGAGCACGATCTGTTCGGATGCAACGCCATCGGCATCGGCGGCTTCTTCTTCGGAGAGCACAGCTACGACGGCTTCATGAAGTTCGCGGACGATTTCGCACCTGCCATTGAAAAGATCAAGGCGGCAGGCAAGGTGTTCCTTTACCACAACCACCGCTTCGAATTTGAGAAGTGGCAGACCCCCGCGGGCGAATGGAAGAACGGTCTGGAGCTTGTCATGGACAGCACCGACCCGGACGGCTGCAAGCTGACCTTTGACGCATACTGGGCAGTCGCGGCAGGCGCGGATGCGGCGGATTTCATCAGAAAGAACGGCAAGCGCATTTTCTGCACGCACTTCAAGGATATGGCTGTCAAGGACGACAAGATCGTCATGACCGAGCTGCTCACCGGCAATATGAACTACGATGCCATCATGGCGGCGTGTGCGGAAGCCGGCATTGAGAATCTGTTCGTCGAGCAGGATCAGGTCTTCATGGATTCCATCGAAAGCATGAAGATCTCCCACGACAACATGAAAGCACGTTATGACATTATTTAAGGAGACAACATGGCAAAGTTTATTTTAAGCGCATTCGCTGACGAATATGCTCCCGAGATCGACCGACAGATCGAGGGTCTCAAAACGAACGGCATCGGCTATATGGAGATCCGCGGCGTGGACGGAACGAACATTTCCGACATTTCGCTCGAAAAAGCCGAAGAAGTACATGAAAAGCTGAAAGCGGCAGGCATCGGCGTTTCCTCCATCGGTTCGCCCATCGGCAAGATCAAGCTGACGGACGATTTTGATGCCCATCTGGAAAAGCTCCGTCACACCATCAAGATTGCAAAGATCCTGGAATGCGACCGCATCCGGATGTTCTCGTTCTACGTTCCGGATACCCACGATCTCGCACCGGTCCGCGATGCCGTCATGGAACGGCTCGGCAAGCTGCTGGAAGTCGCGGAAGCCGAGGGCGTGACCCTCTGCCACGAGAACGAGCGCGGCATCTACGGCGAGACCGTTGAGGGCGTTGTCGATATTCTGAAAACCTTTGAGGGCAGAATCAAGTGTGTGTTCGACCACGCGAATTTCATCGTCTCCGGCATTGAAGCGTTCCCGTATGCGTTCGATGTCCTCTGCGACGACATTTTCTATATGCACATCAAGGACGCCGGTCACGCGACCGACGGCAGTATGCAGATTTTCCCGGCAGGCGAGGGCGCAGGCAACTTTGAGGCGACGTTCCGCCGTCTGAATGCCTACGACAAGACCTTCTACTGCACGCTGGAACCGCACCTCAAGGTGTTCGGCGGTCTGGAAGCACTGGAAGCCGCCAAGCACGACGGCCTCGTCAAGAACCAGTTCGCAACCAACGAGGAAGCATTCTGTGCGGCGGCGGATGCCATCAAGCGGTATCTGTAATCACGCACATACAATGAATGAAAGGAGCTTCCGCACAGGCGGAGGCTGGGGTACATCATGATGAAGCATACATGGAGCGTTATGGCAATCGCCGCGTGTCTGCTTACGGGTGCACTGATCTCCTGCGGGTCAGAGGGAGACGGCACCGCCGTATCGGACAGCGGGGACATCACAACAGCGGCTGTTACGGAGACCGAGGAGGTCAGCCGGCCGTTCATCGAATCCGCTGACTACGGCGGAGCTGAGGTTCGCATACAGGCATTTCAGGTGTATTACGCACCCGCATTGTGGGCAGAGGAGGAGAACGGTGATCAGTACAACGATGTCCTCTATCAGCGCATCGCACAAACAGAAGAATATCTGAACATCGACATTACCTTCGACGATTCCATCGGTGTCGGAGATACGGCAAAGATCGTTGAGACCAGTGTTGCGGCGGGAGACGATGCCATTCAGCTTGTCATTTCCCACGATATGACCGGCAACAGCAAGCTTGTCAGCGGCAACCTCTGCTACGATATTGCTTCCATGGAATCCGTGGATCTGAACCGTGAATACTGGAAGCTTTCCGCATATGAAATGCTGGCGATCAACGGTCATATCTATCTGACCAAGCCTGCGTTCATCATTCCGTCGGTCGGCTGTTTTGCGTTCAGCAAGCAGTTGATGGCGGATTATGATATCGAGGAGCCGTATCAGGATGTTCTTGACGGTAAGTGGACGCTTGACCGCATGATGGAAATGAGCAAGCTCGTGACAAACGATGTCAACGGCGACGGCACGATGGATGAAAACGATACCTACGGCTTTGCCTGCGGTGCGGACTGGCAGCTGAACGCCTTCATCTACTCGCTCGGCTCCTCGATCACGACACTGGATGATCAGGGGAAGATCGTGCTTGCAATGGATACGCCGCACACAGCGGAGGTCTTTGACAAACTGCACAACTTTTTGAACAACAGCGGCGATGCCTATCTGGGCGGAGACAGCAGAACCTTTATTGAAAGCGGACGCGCACTGTTTGTGCAGTTTACGACGAAAGCCCTGGACGGACTGCGTGACTGTGAAAACGATTACGGCATCGTCCCCTATCCGAAGTGGGATGAAGCGCAGGAGCGGTATAACGGCTACGACATCAGTTCTTTCCTCAGCGTTCCCTCCACGGTCTCCGATCCGGAAATGATCGGGAAAACGATGGAAATGCTGAATTACTACAGCACAGAGCTGGTGCTTCCAACCTATTACGACATCCAGCTCAACGCCAAGTCCGTGCGTGATGAGGAATCCATCCAGATGCTGGATCTGGTCTTCAACGACATCTACTGCGATGCCGGCCGCACCTATTTCGGTCTGGACAACGGTTCCATGTTCAATCTGGTCTACAGTATTTCCCATCATGTATACAAAAATTCGACCGGCGACTTTGCATCGTTCTATGCCAAGAATGAAAAAGGCGCACAGAAGTGCATTGATGACTTCTACAAGGCAGTGGAAGCCAACCAGTCATAAATGCCATGGAAGAAGAAGTACTCCCATTATTGTTCGGCGGAATCATCATAGTACTGCTGTTTGAATGTATCGTCAGTCTGATCCTTCTGCGGAAGAGAAAAGCCGCGGTCGTGTTCTTTCTGCTGTACGGCATCTGCCGTGCGGTGTGTGTCGGACTGCTGGTCTTTCTTTGCAGTAAAGCGATAAATCCAGACCCCGCGCTCGACCCGTCGATCCATATCGCCATGGTCGGCGTGACGTGGGCACTCGGCGTATTGTTCCGGGTCTGCACGTTTGCGGCGGCAGGACAGAAACCGGATTCCCGTACTGTGCCGGATACCGTCACGGAATCCTACGATACGGAAACCGGTGAGACCGGACACCAACCGACATCCCCCACGGAGAACGATGAGATCCCATCCGACCCCGAGCAATTCTCTGACGGATACAAGGAAACGCCGAACAACGCTTCCGCCCCGGCAGATATTACCCATTTATATACAAAGTGAAAAGTGAAAGGAATCAAACCCAATTATGGCAGAATTAAAAATGCTTGCCATTGACCTCGGCGCATCATCCGGCCGCGGCATCATCGGCAAATTTGACGGAAACAAATTCACCCTGGAAGAAAACCACAGATTCCCCTCCGAACCCGTGACCATCGCAGGTTCGTTCAACTGGGACATCATGCGTATTTTCCACGAAATCAAGCAGGCAATCAACAAGTGCGCACTGTCCGAGGACAAGGACATCAAGACCATCGGTATCGACACCTGGGGCGTTGACTACGGTTTGCTCGACAAAAAGGGCAAGCTGCTCACCAACCCCGTTCACTACCGCGACACCCGTACCGTCGGTATTCAGGATTATGCGGAGCAGTTTTTGCCGAAGAAGCGTCTTTATGACATTACCGGCATCCAATTCTGCGACTTCAACACGGTCTGGCAGCTGGCGGCTGAACTGCGCGACAACCCCGAGCTCGTTGCGGCGGCGGACAAGATGCTGTTCATCCCTGACCTGCTCAACTATTTCCTGACCGGCAAGATGCAGACCGAATACACCATCGCCTCCACCGGCGCACTGCTCGATGCAAAGACCCGCAACTGGTCGAAAGAGGTCATCGACGCATTCGGTATTCCGGAAAGACTGTTCACGAACGTCGTCGAACCCGGCACTGTTGTCGGCCCGCTGCTGCAGTCTCTCAAGGACGAACTCGGCGACATCAATGCCAACGTCGTCAACGTCGCGGCACATGATACCGCATCCGCGGTCGTTGCCGTTCCCGCCGTCAAGGGCGAGGACTTCATCTTCATTTCCTCCGGTACCTGGTCGCTGATGGGCACCGAAACGATGTCTCCCATCATCACCGACAAGTCCTTCGGTTACAACTTCACAAACGAGGGCGGCTTCGGCGGTTCCATCCGGTTCTTAAAGAACATCATGGGTCTGTGGATTGAGCAGGAATCCCGCCGTCAGTGGAAGCGCGAGGGCAAGTCCTTCACGTTCGACGAGCTGTCCAACGCGGCAATGGCATCCAAGCCCTGCCAGTGCATCATCAACCCGGATGACCCCGCATTCGGCGTTCCCGGCAACCTGCCTAAGGCCATCCGCGAATACTGCAAGAAGACCGGTCAGCACGTTCCGGAAAACGAGGGCGAAATCGTCCGCGCCATCTTCGACTCTCTCGCTCTGCGTTACAAGTGGTCCGTCGAAGCCATTGACGATATGAAGGGCAAGCGCATTCCATTCATCAACATTGTCGGCGGCGGCACCAAGGAAGCACCCCTCTGCCAGCTCTGTGCCGATGCCTGCGAACGTCCCGTTTATGCAGGCCCCGTCGAAGCGACCGCCATCGGCAACATTGCCGTTCAGGCAATTTCCTCCGGCGAGATCAAGGACCTTGCGGAAGCCCGCGAAGTCATCTCCAATTCGTTCCCCATCGACCACTACGAGCCGAAGGGCGACAAGGCTATGTGGGATGATGCTTACGCGAAGTTCCTCAAGCTGATCGAAGAATAATTTCACAGAATAAAGAATATCCCGTTTCCGGAACATGATGGAAACGGGATTTTTATATGCGGAAAATTCAGATGTTATCTTTGATGATGCCGGTCTGCTGTAATGCGGAGCAGATTGCAGTTCCAATGATTAAGGAAGCAAGCAGTTCTGCAACAGCGTTGACTGCAACGGAGCCGAAAACAAACGCAAAGAACGGTGCGGAACCCATTTCATCAATGATGACCTGTTCATTATGGAAGCAGATGTACATTGTGGACATAAACAGGATGGTGTTCAGAAGCGGCGCGGCGGCACAAGCAATGGCGCAGGAGACAGGCGCGGAGTAGAGACGCTTTTTAATCTTGAACTTTGCAAAGAGCCACTGGCATCCGCGGTAAATACAGCCTGAGAGAAATCCCATCAGCGTTCTTGTGACGACTGTCATGCAGAATGTATAAAAAATGTTGATGGTCATGAGTGCCGTGCCGAGTGCATCCATGCCGAAGCACTGGACGAAACTTGTGATGCCGAATACGCATCCGAGAAATGCACCGGCTTTTGGCCCCATAAGAATGGCGCCGATGACAACGGGAATGGACAGGAACGTGATGGTCATCGTTCCGATTTTGAGGTATCCCAGCGGCGTAAACGCCAGCACAAGGACGATTGCTGTCAGTATGGCCAATTGTACCATCTGACGGATTTTGGTGTTTTTCATTTTGGAAACTCCTTTTTGCCGCTGCCGTTCCGACATTGCCGGATACAGTGCGGCGAATATATTTCAAACGCCGGGCGGCAGAAAATACTGCCCGACCGTCTGATCATGGATGATGCTCCGCGTTGCGTTCAAAGAGATCGTACAGTCCCTCAAACAGCAGATGCGGGGTGTGCCGGAATGCGCTTTTGCAGTGCGGCACGATGTAAGGCGCGTATTTCCCGGCGGCAAACAGGGAAAGGTCCGAGGGCGGGCATCCGAGTTCGTCCGAAATACGGGAAATCATGCCGTCCGTCTGTGCGGCACAGCCGAGCAGAAGACCGGAGCGCATGGCTTCGGCGGTACTGCGGCCGATGACACGGCGGATGGGTGCGGAGGAAAGGGAAATTTCGGTCAGCTGTGCGGTGTCGCGTTCCAGCGCCCGCGCGGAGGTCAGAACGCCCGGCATGATGATGGCACCTGCAACCGTACCTGCGGATTCCAGTACCGTCAGGGTGGTGGCAGTGTCAAACGATGCGATGACACACGCGCCGTCAGTGTACCGTCTGGCACCGCAGGCAAGAGCAACGAGGTCGGCACCGAGCTGGGACGGGGTCTCAATGCGGATGCGCAGTCCCGTCTTCATGCCGGCTCCCACAAATGCGGGTTTGCACGGCGTGAAATGGGCAACCGCCGCGCGGATGGTGTCGTCCAGCGATGGCACAACGGAGGCGATGATAACGTCCGTGATGGAAGCAGGATCGAAGCCGCGCAGGGTAAAGGTCTGCCAGAGCAGAACGGCGTATTCGTCCGCGGTACGGGATGTGACCGTCGAAAATTCTGCCGAAAACCGCATGGTTTCACCGTCATACACGCAGAACGAAATGTCCGTGTTTCCGATATTGAACGCAAGCAGCATGACGGAAAACCACCTCTCAAAAATTACCTTAACAGAAAAATTATATCATCCGATTGTGAACGGGATGTTATGATTCTGCCGCAATTTTGTAAATGATGCAGACCGCGTGCGCGGCGATGCCGTCACCGGAACCGGTAAAGCCGAGTTTTTCCTCGGTAGTCGCCTTGACGTTGACTTCCTCCGGCGCAAGTCCGTACACCGCGGCGATGTTTTCCCGCATCGTCTCAATATAGGGGGATAGCTTCGGTGCCTGCGCGATGATGGTGGCGTCGATATTGCCGACGGCATACCCGGCATCCCGGAGAAGCCGTGCGGTTTCCCGCGCAAGCGCGAGACTGTCTGCGCCCCGGTACCGCACATCGCTGTCCGGAAAGTGCCGCCCGATGTCGCCGAGCGCCGCCGCACCCAGCACCGCATCCATCACCGCGTGAACCAGGACATCCGCATCGGAATGCCCGAGTAAACCGTAGGGAATCTCATTTCTTTCATAAGGGATGCGCACGCCGCCGAGAATCAGCGCGCGGTCGGGAACAAGACGGTGGACATCATAGCCGTGTCCGGCACGGAATGGAAACATATGGGGTTCTCCTTAAAACATAGATTTATGGTATTATTATAACACAGAATCCGGTATTTCGCAAGGATACAGGGCAATTTCGGCAATTTTACCGAAACATTCCTTGAAAATTCAGCATATTCACAGAAAATTCACTTGCAATCTGTCTATATGTGTGGTATAATTATAACAAGAGGATTCCATGAAAACATTGGAAAGGACGGGTGCGATTTGGAAAATCCGAAAACCATTAAATCCTATTATCATTATCCGATACGGTCGTTTCTGCGCAACAAGCGCGCGTATGTGCTTCTGGCGTGCTCGATTTTGTGCATGGTCATTCTGTGCGCAAGCGTGCTGATCTATTACGCAAGCAGTTATGAAGCAGAAGTCGAGACGTTGCGCCGCGAGGTCGGTCCGCAGCATACCGAGTTCTACGACCTTTCCCCGGATGCGGTGCCTGCGTATACGGATCACGATTACATAAAGGATGCGCAAACCATTAAGCTGTACGCTTCCGCCGATAATCCAGACACATTTGCATCGTTTTCGCAGGTGTATTTCACGGAATACACCAAGGATGCTGCGGATTATTTTTATCTGAAATTGACCGAGGGACGGCTGCCGGAGGCGTTCGGTGAGATCATCGTCTCCGAGGATGCCGAACGGTATTTCGATTGCTTTGCACTGGATGAGGAACAGCCGGTGGACATCTTTGTGCGCGGGAAATACAATTCCGTCACGTTCAAGGTCGTCGGTGTCTTTTCCTGTGCATCCACAGCAAGCCAGTATGTGTTTGCGTCAGAGGAAACCGCGCTGTATCTGAAAAGTGAGGATGTGTATCAGCAGAGCTACACGACAGATGTTTATCTGACCTTCAAAGGCTCCAACCGCACCGCCATCAAAGCGAATATGCAGAAGCTGGTGGATGACCTTGACATGAAAGCCAAGGACAAGGAGGGCAACGAGTCGGCAATCGGCTACGAAGCCCGCAACGCCATGCTGTCTGACCTGGCACTCATCGCACCGTATTATGAGGGCGCGACGATGCTGCTCATGTTCCTGTTTTCGATTTTACCGGCGGGTGTCGCGCTTGCCGTGTTCATTTATCTCGATATGCAGAAAAACCTGCGCGAGCTGGCAACCTTAACGATGATCGGCGCATCGTGGAAGCAGATCTTCCGGATGCAGCTGCTCAAATACGGCGCGATCTTCTTAGCCGTTTTCCCGTTCGGCATTGCGGGCGCGGCGGGACTGATGTATGCCGTCTGCCGCCTGACTGATGCCATCTCACCGGATAAGGTCTTTCTGTGGTTTAGGTTCGACATCGGCGCGATGCTGATCCTGCTTTTCCTGTCCGCGCTCATTCTGTGCGGGGTCGTCTATTACATTTCCAAGCGCATGACCTCCGTCGCGCACGCGGATATGCTGTCCGCCGCACACAACGCAAGCAACATTTTCGTTGCACGCACGTCGAACATCCTGTTTTCCGAGAACCGCATTCTCGACCGCATTTCCGTCTTGTTCTTCACGCGCAACCGGGGGGTGAACCGGCTGTTCTGCGTGGTCGTGATCCTGCTTGTCTGTATTTATTCGTTCTTTTCCCAGCAGATCACGCTCGAATACAAAGAAGCTCCCGACAGCGACACGATGGAGCTGGTGGACTTCTACTTGTACGGCGATGCGGCAAGCTCCATCGTTTACGACACAATGACCACCGATACCGAAGATGCACTGGAAAAACTGGAACACGTAACGAACATCCAACGCCGGATGGAGATCTCGGAATTCTACTCGTATGTCGACGGTCTGCTCATCGAATCCGACATTGAAAAACAGCTGGTCTCCAATTCCGTTGTCAACGGTAAATTCGGCACCGGCAACAATTACCGTGTCTGGAAACGCAACGTCACCGACGTGGAACTCATCGGCGCGGACAGCGACCTGCTCAATATGCTCATCGGCGGCGACGTCGTTGCCGGAACGCTGGATGCCCTGTACGAAGACAAGGATACCATCGCGCTGGTCGTCCACGGCTGGGCGGGCGGCAATGAAAAATTCTATCAGGAGGGCGATGTCCTCAAACTTCGCACGACCTGGACGGAACCGGATGAAGAAGCGGAGGACGGTGAGTGTACCATGCGCTCCGACTGGAAAGAATACACGGTCGGCGCGGTCATTTATCGCCCGGAGGACAACGCTTACGAGGACTTCATCACTGTCTATACCTCCTGCGAGCTGTTTTCGGAGTTGGCGGGTATTGAAGATGTCTATTCTTACGCCTTGCAGTGCGATTCCGACGACGAGGAGACCCTTGCATCCGTCAGGGAAGCCCTGAAACCGCTGGAATTTGAGTATAAATTCACTGTCACAGACATCCATGAGGAAATGCGGCAGGCACAGGCGGAAGCCATGCACACGGTCTTCTACATTGCGCTGATGCAGAGCTTTGTCCTCATTGTCGCGGTACTGCTTCTGATCGCAATGGCGCACTTCATGCTGGAGGTCCGCGCACCGTCCATGCGGGCGATGTACTTGATCGGCGCACAGCATACGCAGATCTTCCGGATGAACATTGTGGAATTTCTGATCGCTTCGCTCGTTTCGTCCGTTGCGGGCATCGTTCTGGCGGCGCTCATCGGACTGCTCAATATCGGCAACATGACGGCAGGTCTGGTGCTGTTCTGCTTTGCATCCCTGCTTTGCCTGACAGCCGTCAACATTCTCGTGCCGGTGCTCATCTGCAAACGACAGCTGAAACAACAGACCATGTGAGGAGGAATACAGGAAATGAATGTTCTTGAATGCAACAATTTAACAAAAGTATACCACCAGGGTGAAAATATCATCTCCGCGGTCAAGACCTGCAATTTCACGGTCGAGGAGGGAGAATTCGTCGCCATCGTCGGCACCTCCGGTTCCGGTAAAAGTACCCTCTTGCAGCTGTGCGGAGGACTGGATACGCCGTCCGGCGGCACGGTCTACATCAACGGCCGAGACATCTATAAACTGAAAAGCGAACAGCTTGCCGAATACCGCCGCAAGCACATCGGGTTCATTTTCCAGAACTACAACCTCATCCCCGTGTTCACGGCACTGGAAAACATCATCATGCCGAGCCTGCTCGACGGACGGAAGATTTCCTGGCCGCACATCAACGAGCTTCTGGAAATTCTCGGCATCGCCGACCGTATCCATCACCTGCCGCATGAGCTGTCCGGCGGTCAGCAGCAGCGTGTCGCCGTTGCGCGCGCGCTCATTAACTACCCGTCCCTGATGCTTGCCGACGAGCCGACCGGCAATCTCGACAAGAACTCCGCCGCCGAGCTGATGAAGCTGCTTCTGGAAACGAAAAAGGTTCAGCACCAGACGCTGGTCATGGTCACGCACGACGACCACATCGCCGCAATGGCAGATAAGGTCTACCGCATGGATGACGGCGTTCTGTCGCAGGATACGAAGATCAAGCGGAATACAGAAATGAAATGACCGTTTGAACAGAATTGTTGATAAAAATGATGCAGGGACGCTTGATGGGCGTCCCTGTTGTGTTATTGCAGTATTGAGTTTTTGCGGGGTAATGTTGTCAACATAGAAAAACAGCATTTATTACGTCTGTAGTGGCACTCATTGGGCGTCCGTTACCAAACGATATGCAGTCGATTTCGTTAAAAAATATGTAACAATGTTATATTTCATAATATTTCGACATCATAGCCATATGTTACAGACACCCAATGGGCGCCCCTACAGAGTTAGAGAAAGCGCATTCCCATCCTTAAGTTGACAGCATCTCCCTCACACCCCATCAAAAACATCTCCGATACACAAACTCCCGTCCGCGCTTTCCGGCATCCTCGATGACACCCACTGCCGAGAAAACCCGAACAAGTGTGTACCCACGCTCTGGCGGTTGACCGACGGCGGCAGCAATCTCCCGGCGGGAAAAAATCTCCGGAAGTGCCCCCGGAACAAGGGCGGCATAATCCTCTTTCGTATGTAAAAATGTCTCGGAGAGCAGAGCGCGGGGGATCCGGTCAGCGCGGGTGGAACCGCGTTTTTTGTCCCGGCTCCAGCCGTTTAAGAGCCGTGTTTCTTCCATGTCAAGCATTACAAGACAAACGGTGAGATGCGGGTGAGAAAGCAGCTCCGGAATGCCGCCCAGCTCCCAGAACGCATCGTAAATTGTGCCTGTTTTCGGGGATTTCCGTTTTTTTGTCGTTTCGCCGGTCTCGGGGTCGACCCAGCACATCCACTTGTTATGTACCACCGGATGAATGACCGTGACGTCGGTGACATCCAAAAACGCATTCAGCTTTGTGCGCATTTTGGATAATTGCCGGGTCTGGATCTCAAGCACGCCGTCTTCGTTGAGAATGTCCGCAACGTACCGCCCGATCTTCTGCTCGTGCAGGGCGGTCATCGGCTCATAATAATTTTTCAGAATCAGGTGCAGAGACTTTTCGCCAAGTGTGCCGATGCCATTTTGCTCCCGTTCCCGCGCAAGCACCGCATCCCGGATTCCGATAAAATGTTCGGGGTCAAACGCCTGCATCGGACGTTCCTCCGGGGGCTTTGCCGGCGCGCAACCGCAGAATCGCTTCGGCAAAATACAGGTCTTCGGGGGTCGTGATCTTTAAGTTCTGATACCCGACATCGACCATTTTCACCGGGAAACCGATTGCTTCGACCAGAGAACAGTCGTCGGTGACAGCGATCTTTTTTTCTTTGCCGAGATAGACGGCGGCGCGGTATTCCTCGGTTTTGAAGATCTGCGGGGTCGCCGCCATCCAGACACGGCTGCGGTCGGGCGTGGACTCCACATAACCCGGCCCGTCTGTCAGCTTGACCGTATCCTTGGCAGGCGATGCTGCGGCGGCGGCACCAATGCGGTAGGCTTCCTTTGCAACGGCAGAGATCTGGTCGGGCAGAATCAGCGGCCGCGCACCGTCGTGGATGGCGATGAATTCGCTTTCGCGGCTTGTGGCAAGCAGTCCCGCAAACGCGGAATCCTGCCGGGTTTTCCCGCCTGTGACGATCTTTTTCACTTTGTGCATTTCCGCGTGAGCAAGCATCGGCGAATACAGGCTTTTTTCCTCTTCGCGCACGACAAGAATGATCTCGTCGATGTCCGGGCATTCTTCAAACATCCGCACGGTGCGCAGTATCACCGCTTCGCCCCCAAGGGAGAGAAACTGCTTGGTCGTTTGGCTCCCGCCGTTCTGCTTCATGCGCGAGCCCATGCCGCCGGCGAGGATTACGGCGGAGGTAAAGGGGTGTTTTCCGTGGGCGGCAAAGCCCTCCGCCGCACGGGTGATGGTGTCAAGAATCTGCATGATAACCTCGGTTTTTCGATGTGATACATCTAGTATACCATAAATTTTTCCATATCTCAATTCTGTTCACAGAAGATTTACGATTTCACGCGAAAAAATTACGGGAAAGCGGGGAAAAGCATTTGAAAAATCATCGGATTTGTGGTAAAATATATAGTATGATATTTTATATATAAGAGAGGATGCAATATGCTTTCTTGGATTGGGGATAATATGACCTTTTTCTGGCAGACCTTGTGTGATATGCGCCTGACGGATATTTTCGATATCGGTCTGATGGCGCTGATACTGTTTTACGCATACCGGTTCATACAGGAGCGCCGCGCGGGAAAACTGGCGCTCGGCGTGGTGCTGTTGTTTCTGCTTATGGTTCTGTCGGATACGCTGGATATGTATGTGACGCGGTTTCTTTTGGAAAACGTGTTCCAGATGGGAATCATCGTCGTCATCATCCTGTTTCAGCCGGAGATCCGTTCCGCACTGGAAAAGATCGGCGGCAACCCCATTACATCCATCAAAGGCATTGGCGAACAGAAGGACCCCTCCGAGACACTGACGGTCATCAAAGAAGTCAGCGAAGCGATGGGCGATCTGGCAGAGGAGAAGACCGGCGCGCTGGTCGTCTTCGAGCGCACGACCCGACTCGGCGACATCGTCAAGACCGGTACCGTGCTGAACGCGGACGTGTCGTCGTTTCTCTTAAAAAACATCTTCTTCAATAAAGCCCCGATGCACGACGGCGCGACCATCATTTCCGGCAACCGCATCCATTCCGCCGGATGCTTTCTGCCGCTGTCGCTCAATGAGGACATCATCAAGGATCTCGGTACCCGTCACCGTGCGGGCATCGGTATGAGCGAAAACTCCGACGCGGTGGTCGTCATCGTTTCCGAGGAAACGGGAACCATCTCCGTTGCCATCGACGGCAAGCTGAAGCGCGGTTACGATGCCGATACGCTTGCGGCGGAGCTGGAGGGACTGCTCATCACAGATAACATCTATAAAAAAATCAAGAACCGCAAGGGAACGAAAAAGTGAGGGGAGTGATGTTTCATGCAGAAAAAAATCCAAAATGAGAACGAAAAGGAAGCCTTTCCGGAAACCGCGGCGCCGGGGGAGATCACATCGCAGAAGCGTTCCAGCCGCGAAAACTGGATCACAATGCTGGTCTGCATCTTTTCCGCGGTCTGCATCTGGTTTTATGTCATGAGTGTGGACTCTCCGACCTCCACGGAAGCGTTTTCCTCTGTCACCGTGTCGATCTTGAACGAACGCGATGCGTCGCAGGATACGGGGCTTACCGCCATTTCCGGTACGAACAGCGTCATTGAAGTCACGCTCAAAGGCAGAAAAACAGTGCTCAACGAGCTGAAAGCGGAGGACATCGAAGCTTATGTCGATGTCAGCGGAACGACGGTGTCGGGCAAAGGCGTGTATACCGTGACGGTCGAAGCACCGGCGGGAACCGTCATCGAGGATTACTATCCCAAGGAAATCACTGTATACATGGATAAAAAGAGCATCATCAGTGTCCCGGTCGAGTGCCGTCTGAGCGAATATACTGTTTCCTCCGACTACTCGCTGAACGTCAGCGAACCGACCTCCCTTTCCGTCAACGCCATTCAGGTCACAGGCCCCGAATCGGAGCTGGAAAAGGTCGCCGCCGCGCGTATGACCCTGAACCCCGGCACGATCACGCAGTCCTTTTCCGGCACGGCGCCGCTGGAGCTGATCGACGAGAGCGGAAACGTCATCACATCAAAATATCTGACCCTGTCCGCAACCGAGGCAACGGCAAGCTATTCGGTCTATACCACAAAATATCTTGACCTGAACGTCGAGTACAAATACGGCTATTTCGCCGAAAACGGCACGACTGTCACCATCTCCCCGAGCCGCGTTCTGGTGCGGGGGCTGGTCGAAAAGCTGGCGAACATGACCTCCAACACCGTTGCGACCATCGACGAGACTAAAATCACCGAGGACGGCATTCACGGTTATGACCTCAATCTGCCCGATGGCATCGAGCTTGTGGATGCGGGCGGTCAGACCTCCGTTTCCGTCAATATCCACTTCGGCGGCTCCTCTCTGCGCAAGGTGACGATTCCCGCATCGCAGATCAATGTCATCAACGTCCCGGACGGCAAGCGGGTGGATGTGCTCAGCGAAACACTTGTGGTCAGTGTCCGCGGAACATCGCAGGAAGTCCGGTATCTGACCGCCAATGACATTGATGTCGTGGCGGATGTCTCTCTTGCGGGAAGCAACGGGGAACAGTATATCTCTGTTTCCGCCGCTCTCAAGGACGGCAATTCCGCCGGGATGTACGCGGTCGGCGATTATACCGTGCAGATCCGCGTGGAGGATAAGGAATGACGGCACGGAATGCACACACCGCACTGCTCGTCCGCGACATCCGGATACCGTTTGAGGAAACCGACATAAGTGCCGCGGCGCGTGAAAAAGCAAAAAAACGGGTCATGCGGGCATTCGGCAGACGGGTGCCGCAGATAACGGAATGCGCGTTGTTCCGCACCTCCGTCGATGCACGCAAAAAGCCGGACATCCTCATCGTCTGCACGGTGCTCGTCCGCCTTGCGTGCGCAAAGGAGGAAGCCGCGGCGGCGGTGAAGCGCGATGCGCAGTTGTCCCTCTATGAAGAGATGCCGCTTGTTCTTCCGACTCCCACCGATACCCAAAAGCTGTCGGAACGCCCGGTCATCATCGGGTTCGGCCCTGCCGGAATGTTTGCGGCACTTACGTTGTGCGAGGGCGGATTTTCCCCTGTCATCGTTGAACGCGGGGATGACGTGGAAGCACGCCGCGCGGCGGTGGATGCGTTTTATGAAACGAAACGGCTGGACAGTGAATCGAACATCCAGTTCGGCGCGGGGGGTGCCGGAACCTTTTCCGACGGCAAGCTGATGACACGGATCGCCGACCCGTACTGCGCTTATGTCCTGTCGCAGTTCGTGCGGTTCGGGGCTGATCCCGATATTCTGACGAAAGCCAAGCCCCATGTGGGCACCGATGTGCTTCTGACGGTTGTCGGGAATATCCGCGACTATCTTTTGTCCCGCGGATGCACGTTCTGTTTCCGCACGAAGATGACGGGACTGCACACCACACCCGCCGGGGACGGGGAACGTGTCACCGCCGTTGTCACCAATGCGGGCGAGATTCCCGCGGGCGCGGTCATACTGGCACCCGGACACAGCGCGCGCGATACCTACAAAATGCTTTATGAACGCGGGATGCAGTTATTGCCGAAACCGTTTTCAGTCGGTGTCCGCATCGAGCATCTGCAGTCCGAAATGAACCGGGCGGCATACGGCGATGTCTGCAAATATACCGAAGCCTGCGGGGCAACAGGGCGGGACATCCTGCTCCCGCCCGCTGAATATGCGGTTTCCCATAAACCGAAGCCAACGGAGAGCGATCCCGACCCGCGCGGTGTGTATTCGTTCTGTATGTGCCCGGGCGGGGAGGTCATGGCGGCGGCATCCGAGGCGGGCGGTGTCGTTGTCAACGGCATGAGCCGACATGCGAGAAACGGCAGAAACGCCAATGCCGCGCTTGCCGTGTCCGTGCGCACATCCGACTACGGCGACCACCCGATGAAAGCCATAGAATACCAGCGGGTGCTTGAGCAGACCGCGTTTTCCGCCGGCGGCGGAAATTACACCGCACCCGCACAGACAGTCGGCGATTTTCTCGCAGGAAAAGCGGGCAGTGAGCCGACCACCGTTCAGCCGTCTTATATGAATGGCAACGTCCACATGACAGACCTGCATACCGTCCTGCCGCCGTTCGTCACGGAACTCTTGGAGCGGGGCATCCGCCGCTTTGACGGGAGTCTGCCGGGATTTGCATCACCCGATGCGATATTGACGGGTGTGGAAACACGCACCTCCGCTCCCGTGCGCATCGTGCGCGGAGAAGACGGACGGGCATTCGGATACGGAAATCTATATCCTGCCGGAGAGGGTGCCGGTTATGCGGGCGGCATCACCAGCGCCGCTGTGGACGGCATCCGGTGCGCGATGCACATTCTTGAAAAATATAAAAGTTAAGGAATCACAGAATTATGCGCCAGATCGGAATCATACAGTCAAACGAGGGAACCCATGCCGCCGTCACCGTGCGGCGGATGTCCGCATGCGAGGGCTGTCATAAAGCAAATCCCGGCATGAACACGGACGGGGAGGTCACCTATTCCGCGTGCCACGAATGCTCGATGTTCCCCGTGGACGAGGAGCTGACCGTGACCGCCCGCAATGAGATCGGAGCGGATGTCGGAGACCGCGTGGTGCTGGAATCGTCCTCCGAGCGGATCCTCGGATATGCGGCGGCGGTGTTTTTACTGCCGATTCTGCTTGCCGCTGTGCTCGGATGTGTGTTCGCGGCACTCATTCCCACGGTGTGGAGCGCGTATCTCGGCGCCGCCGTCGGCTTTGTCGGCGCATTTCTGATCGTAAAATTTGTCGTTGACCGTCACGCAAAGGAAAAGACGGTATATCACATTGTCAGAATCATGACAACAAGCAAAGGATTTGGAACACCGGATGAGTACAGCACCCAAGAGACAGAAACAATGGAACATTGAAGAACAGGACGAGGGAACCGTCCGGCTGTTGTGCGATGCGCTCGGCATCACGCCGCTGCTTGCGCGCCTGCTTTATAACCGTGGGTATCTGGAACCGGTCAGCGCGGGTGCGTTTCTGCGCAAGGAAACGGGTGTCTTTCACGACCCGTTTCTGCTTCATGATATGGAAAAAGCGGTCGTGCGCATCCGCCGCGCCATCGAAGAACACGAACGCATCACCGTTTACGGCGACTACGATGCGGATGGCGTGACGGCGACCAGCATTTTGTTTCTGTATCTGGCCGAGTGCGGCGCGGACGTGCATTTCTATATTCCCGGGCGGTTTGACGAGGGATACGGTCTGAACACGACCGCCATCGAAACGCTGGCAGAGGACGAAACGAAGCTGATTATCACCGTGGATACGGGTGTGACGGCAATCGATGAGGTGCAGACGGTGCAGGAGCGCGGTATGGATATCGTCATCACCGACCACCACACCTGCCGCGAAACGCTTCCTGCCGCCGCCGCGGTCATCAATCCGCACCGCCCGGATGACAATTATCCGTTCAAAGATCTGGCCGGAGTCGGCGTTGCGTTCAAGCTTGTCTGCGCGCTGGAAACCTACGGTATGGAGGATACGCAGGCGAAAATGGAGGCGACCAAGCGGCTGTGCTGTGCATATGCGGAATATGCCGCCATCGGAACAATCGCCGACGTCATGCCGCTCCGCGGGGAAAACCGCCTGCTCGTCAACATCGGTCTTGCGCTGATGAGCGAAACGAAAAAGCCGGGCATCCAAGCACTCATCGACCGCGCCGCATCCCCTGCCACCGGAACACCGCCTCCGAAATATCCCCCGAAAAAGAAGAAGATCACGTCCTCGTTCATCGCGTTTTCCATTGCTCCCCGCATCAACGCGGCAGGACGGATCTCACGGGCGACCCGCGCGGCGGAGCTGTTTTTAACGGATTCCCCGGAGCAGGCAAACCGTCTGGCGGTGGAGCTGTGTGACGCGAACAACGAACGCAAGGAAACGGAAAACCGCATCGCCGAGGAAGCGTTTTTACAAGTCGAAACAGAACACAACATCGAAAACGAACACATTCTGGTGCTTGCCGGAGAGGGCTGGCATCACGGGGTCATTGGTATTGTCGCTTCCCGCGTGACGGAGCGGTACCATCTGCCGTCTATCCTGTTTTCCTACGACACAGAGGGCGGGGAGCCATCTCCTGCGGACGAGGGCAAAGGCTCCGGCCGTTCCGTGTACGGCTTCTGCATGATCGATGCGCTGAACGACTGCCGCGATCTGCTCGTTCGGTACGGCGGACACGCACAGGCGGCAGGCATGACCGTCACCAGAGAAAAGCTGCCTGAATTCCGCCGCCGCATGGAAGCGTGCGCACAAAAAGCCTTTTCCGACGGCGTTCCGCCCCCAACGCTTGAAATCGACTGCGAAACTGCCTTCACCGACATCACACCGGCGACGGCGGAAGCGTTGTATCAGCTCGAGCCTTATGGCACAGGAAATCCACAGCCGCTGTTCTGTCTGCGCGATGCAGAGATCATGGAAGTCATTCCGCTGTCCGGCGGCAGACACACGAAGCTGATGCTCTGCGATCCCGACAACCGCATGTTTGTGCGCGAGGGAATGCTGTTCGGGCAGAAAACGGAGCTATTTCCGCTCCTCCCCGGCGATCGCGTGGATGTGGTTTATTCGATGGACATCAATGAATTCCGCGGCGAGCGGCGGGTGCAGATGCTCCTCTCCGACATCCGGCCAAGCGAGGGACACCCGTCAACGGCGGAAACGGAGGATGCGGTTTATGCACAGTGCCGCGCGGGCGTGGCGGCTGTGACAGCGAACTGTCGTGCGCCCAAAGATATGATCCCCACGCGGGACGACTGCCGCGCCGTGTATCTGCTTCTGCGTACCTGGACGGAAAACGGTGCGCGGGAGGTGCCCGTTGAATATACCCGGCTTTCCTATCACACGCATCTCGGACGGTGCCGGGTACGGCTGATCTGTGATATGTTTGAGGAAACGGCACTGATTACGCGCAAAAAGAGCGACGATGGCGGCTTTTCCTGCGTGCTTGACAACACCCCCGGACGGAAAATTGATTTGTCCGCGGCGCCTTTGATGATGAGACTGAACGAATTATACGGAGATTGAGATATGGACACCGGTATCGAAAAACTGCTTTTTATATTGGAAAAAGCAGGAAAAAATTACGATATATTCAAAATAAAACAGGCATATCTGTATGCCGCCGAGCTGCATGAGGGGCAGTTCCGGCAGTCGGGGGAAGCATATATTTCCCACCCGATCGCCGTTGCGGAAATTGCGGCGGGACTGGGACTGGATACGGATTCCATCTGCGCCGCACTGCTTCATGACACGGTCGAGGACTGCGCGGAAAAGGTCAATCTCGACGAGATCCGCCGCCGCTTTGGACCCGTGGTCGCGGAGCTTGTGGACGGTCTGACGAAGATGAACAACATCCCGTTTGCCGACAAGGAAGAGCAGAGCGTGGAGAACCTGCGCAAGATGCTCATCGCCATGTCAAAGGATATCCGCGTCATCTTCATCAAGCTGTGCGACAGACTGCACAATATGCGCACCCTGGATGCAAAACCCGAGCACAAGCGCCGCATCACCGCCCTTGAAACGATGAACGTCTACGCGCCGCTGGCGCACAGACTCGGTATGCAGCGCATCAAGCACGAACTGGAAAACCTGTCGCTTTCCTACCTTGACCCCATCGGCTACAATGAGGTCTACAACGACATCGAACGCAAATACGGCATCAACCGCAATTTTATCGAAAAAGCGCGGGAGCAGATCGCCGAGAAACTGACGGAATACAATATCCATTTCCAGCTGGAGGGACGTGTCAAGAGCGTTTACTCCATTTACCGCAAGATGTACAACCAGAACAAGAGCTTTGACGAGATCTACGACTTCTACGCTCTGCGCATCATCGTGGATACGGAGCTGGAATGCTACACCGCGCTCGGTGTCATCCACGATATGTTCCGCTCCATGCCGGGACGGTTCAAGGACTATATTTCCACGCCGAAGCCGAACTTGTACCGTTCTCTGCACACGACCGTCATCGGACGGGACGGCATTCCGTTTGAGGTGCAGATCCGGACATGGGAAATGCACCACGTCGCGGAATACGGTATCGCCGCGCACTGGAAATACAAATCCGGCGAAGAAGCGGGCGGCGACATCGACAAGAAGCTCGAGTGGGTTGCCAATCTTGTCGAGACCGAACAGGACACCCACGACCCCGATGAGTTCCTCCGCGCACTGAAAATCGACATCTTCCAGGACGAGACATTTGTCTTCACACCCAAGGGAGACGTCATTGCCTTGCCGCAGGGCTCGACGGTCATCGACTTTGCATACAACATCCACTCCCAGGTCGGCAACAAGATGATCGGCGGCAAGATCAACGGCATGATCGTCCCCATCGACCGTGTTCTCCAAAACGGCGAGATCGTCGAAATTCTGACCTCCAACACCTCCCGCGGCCCGTCGCGCGACTGGCTGAAGATCGTCCGCACCTCCGAAGCGAAGAACAAGATCCGTCAATGGTTCAAAAAGGAAAAGCGCACCGAAAACATCGCCGTCGGCAGAAGCGAGATCGACCGCGAATGCAAGCATTACGGCATTTCCTACACGGATGCGCAGTTCAACACCATCATCACGAACGTGACGAAGCGGCTCGGTCTGCATGAGGTCGATGACCTTTACAACACCATCGGCTACGGCGGTCTGTCGGTGCAGAAGATTGCAGGCAAGCTGCGGGACGAATTTGACCGCGTTGTCACACCAGAGCCGCCCGCGGAACCGCCGCGCGATGCATCCCAGGTCGCCATTTCCCAGAAGCCGCGCACCGTAAGACATACCGGTTCCGTCATCGTCGACGGCGTGGACGGCTGTCAGGTCAAATTTGCGAAATGCTGCAACCCCCTGCCGGGCGACAAGCTGATTGCGTTCGTCACGAAAGGCTTCGGCATCTCAATCCACAAGGCGGACTGCCCGAACATTGCGGAAAAACGCGCAAACGGCGAGGATATGACCCGCTTCAAGCGCGCCGAATGGGTCGATGAGTTCATCGCCGGACAGCAGAGTCGCACCTTTGAAGCCGTTCTGCACATCACGGCGCTCAATTCTTATACGCTCATCGCGGAGATCACGATGGCACTTGCCGATATGCGAGTCGCCATTCTGCAGATGTCTTCCCAGAACAAGAGCGACAATGAAGTCAACATCACAATGACCATCGGATGCAAGAATCTGGAACATCTGTATTCCATTCAGGCACGCCTGCGCACCATCCGGGATGTGGAAAGGGTTACAAGAAGCTGATATGAAAGCACTCATCCAGCGCGTGACGGAGGCATCTGTCACCATTGACAACGAAGAAATTTCTAAAATCGGAGCGGGCTTCCTCATCCTGCTCGGTGTCGCAAAAGGAGACGATGAGGAGGACGCGCGCCTGCTTGCCGAGAAGATCGCAAAACTGCGCGTGTTCTGCGACGAAAACGGAAAGATGAACCGCTCTGTACAGGACATCGGCGGGGAGATCCTGGTCGTGTCGCAGTTCACATTGTGCGCCAATTACAGCCACGGCAACCGCCCCGATTTTCTGTCGGCGGAAGCGCCGGAGCGCGCCAATGCTCTCTATGAGCATTTTTCCGCACTTTTCCAAAACAATGGCATCCCCACACAGAACGGTCGGTTCGGCGCAGATATGAAAATCGCGCTTGTCAACGACGGGCCTGTGACCATCGACATGGAAAGCGCCGTTCTGCGCAAGTCCCCGAAATAACGGAAAGAAAGACATAAAACATGATTTTGCATATTGACGGTTTTATCAACCGATATTATATCCAGACCCTCTGCATGATGCTGTTTCCCGGCGTGAAATTTTCGGAGGACGAGGCGGAAACGGAGCTTTCCACTGCCGCATCTGTGACCATTGCGGAAACGGACGGAGGAGCGGGTATCCGTGCCGCTGTGGTTCTGCGCCATGAGGGAAAAGCGGCAGATGCCGAATGTGTGATGGCGTATTCTCCTCTGCATACCCACGAGAAGACCGCGAAGATTGCGGTCGGGAAGTGCTTTTTCGATGCGGGAGAAAAATTGCTTGCCTACCGTCCCGTCTGGGGTATTCTGACCGGCGTGCGCCCGGCAAAGCTGGCATCCGATTATCTGAACAAAGGCCTGACCCCGGAACAGACCCGTGCGGTTCTGCGCGACGAAATGCTCGTCAACCCCAAAAAGGCGGCGCTGGCGACCGATGTTGCGGTCTTTGAAAAGAAGTTATCCGATGCGACAACGCCCGACACCTGCTCGCTCTACGTTTCCATTCCGTTCTGCCCGACCCGATGCGCGTACTGCTCGTTTGTGTCGTATACCACGCCGAAGCTGCTGGCGCTCATCCCCGAATATCTTGCAAAGCTGTGCGACGACATCGACCGCATTTTCCGTATCATCAAAGAAAACGGCAAGCGCGTCGTGACCATCTACATCGGCGGCGGAACCCCGACGACCCTTGACGAGACACAGCTGGAAATTCTGCTGTCGAAGATCGCCGAAAACATTGACACGTCCACGCTTGCGGAGTTCACATTGGAGGCTGGCCGCCCCGATACCATCATACCCGGCAAATTCGTCATTGCGAAAAAATACGGTGTCACGCGCGTTTCTATCAATCCGCAGACGCTCAACGACGAAATCCTTTCCTCCATCGGCCGCCGCCATACCGTCGCAGACTTTCTGCGCGCATATGAAGTGGCGCGGGAAAGCGGCATTCCGCACATCAATACCGACCTGATCGCCGGACTTCCCGAGGAATCGTTCATCAGCTTTTCCAAATCGGTCGATGAAATCATCAGATTGCGCCCGGACAATATTACGGTTCATACGTTCTGTGTCAAAAAAGCCGCATCCATTCTGCGCGAGGGGACGGATGTCTATTCCCGCACCGGCGGCGAGACCGGGAAAAGTGTCGAATATTCGCACGTTTCCGTTGCCAACGCCGGATATGTCCCGTATTATCTCTACCGCCAGAAGAATACCGTCGGCAATTTTGAAAATGTCGGCTTCTGCCTGCCCGGCACGGAGGGGCTGTACAATATCCTCATGATGGAGGAACTGCACTCCGTGTTCGCCGTCGGCGCAGGGGCTGTCACCAAGCTCGTTTCGCCCGACCGGTCGTACATTGAACGCATTTTTTCACCGAAATATCCGTATGAATATCTTGCACCCGATGCAAAGACGACAGCAGGTGAGGATGCGGCGGCGCAGGTAAGGGCGTTTTTTGAAAAATACCGGTAAAACAACCATCCAAATCATGAAAGGAGATCAACATGAATCAGACTGTCATTTCCCCCGAAACATTCCGGATGTACATTGCAGAAGCGGAAACTGCTTACGAAGCACAGCTGTCCGCCGCTGTATCGGAAATTCTCGGCTGTCCCGATGTCCAGATCGTCACCGTCACCGGCCCCACCTGTTCCGGAAAAACGACCACCTCCAAAAAGCTGACCGAAGCCTTGGAAGATGCAGGACATCCCGTATACATGGTCTCCTTTGACGATTTCTTCAAAAACAGGGAAGACCTGCCGAAAACCGCATCCGGCGGGACGGATTACGATTCCGCCGCATCGCTTGACCTGCCAAAGCTCAACGATTGTCTTGACCGACTGGTGCGGGGGGAGACGTGTGAACTGCCAAAATTCGATTTTGAGACCGGACGGCGCACGGGATATGAAACGTATTTGCCGCGCGAAAATGACATCATTTTATTGGAGGGCATTCAGGCAATGTATCCCGAGGTGCGGGAACACCTGCCGCACGACATTGTGCGGAGCATCGCCATTTGTCCCCAAAGGGATGTCCCGGTGTCCGGGGGACGTGTGATCACCGCGCGGGAAATACGGCTTCTGAGACGGCTGGTGCGGGATGCGCGCGTGCGCAATTCCGATGCCGCAAAAACACTTTCCATGTGGGCGGATGTCTGCAAAAATGAGAACGAAAACATTTTACCGTATCTCTGTGGAGCGGATATTCTCATTGATTCGTTTCTTGCCTACGAACTGCACGTCATTCGACCGTGTGCAGAAACCGTACTTGCCGCTCTTCCCGGGGACAGTGTGTTCCGTCCGATGGCGGATGATCTGCTCGACCGTCTTTCCGCATTCCCGCCGATGCCGGCAGACGGTGTGCCGCGTGACAGTGTGTTCCGGGAATTTATCGGACAATGTCCGAATACAAAATGAAAAATAGCGAGGAAACCGTTATGCTGAAAACACCGACCATTGCCATGTATGAAACCTCCGCTGACTACCTGCGCGAAAAACTGCACACCGTGGGACTGCCCGCGCCCACGACCGCTGTCATTCTCGGCTCCGGTCTTGGCACCTACGCGGAGGCGGAGACCATTCAGAACAAAATCCATATCCCTTACCGCGACATTCCGGAATTTCCCGTTTCCACCGTCTCTTATCAGAAAGGGGAACTGGTCGCGGGGGAAGTTGCCGGGAAGACCGTTTTGTTCTTCAACGGACGGTTCCATTATTATGAGGGCTGGGAGATGTGGGAAACGGCGTACCCCGTGTCTGTCTGCCACCTGCTCGGCGTGAAAACAATGCTCATCACCAACGCGGCAGGCGGTCTCCGCCCGGAAACACTCACACCCGGCGATCTCATTTGCGTGACCGACCACATCAAGCTTTGCGCGGACTCTCCCGTCCGCGGGAAGAACCTCCCCGAAATGGGTGAGAGGTTCTTTGATATGCAGTCTGTGTACGACAGATCTTTGATTGCGATGGCAAAGGCGTGCGCAAACGAAAACGGCTTTTCGCTCGGTGAAGGCGTGTATGCCTACATGACCGGCCCGCAGTTTGAGACCCCGGCGGAGATCCGGATGCTCCGCCTGCTCGGTGCAGACCTTGTCGGAATGTCCACGGTGCCGGAGGTCATCTGCGCGGCACATTGCGGCATCCGTGTGCTGTGCATCTCCTGTGTGACGAATTACGCCGCCGGCGTGACCGGTGCGCCAATGACCGAAAAAGAGGTGCTCGACACCTCCGCCTCCATCGCAGGAAAATTCCGTACACTGTTGGATGCGGTGATACCGAAATTATAAAACAACCCTTTGAAAGGACAATCTGATAAAATGAAAACCATATTTACCGATATTACAACGATGGACGAATACGGAAACGCGCATACCCACCGGTATGTCGTCGTGGATGGTGACAAAATCGCAGGCATCTTCGATGCCCGCCCGGCGGGACGGTTTGACCGCGAGATTTCCGGGAAAAACAAGCTTCTGATGCCGGCACTTTACAACTGCCATGCGCATACCGCGATGACCCTGTTCCGCGGATACGGCGAAGATCTGCCCTTGCAGGCATGGCTGAACACCCGCATTTTCCCGGCAGAGGATCTCCTGACCTCGGAGGCGGTCTACAACGCATCCATGCTTGCCGCTGCTGAGATGCTCCGGAACGGCATCGTGTCGTTTTCCGATATGTATTTCTTCTCGGAGGACACCATCCGCGCCGTTGCCGAAACGGGCATGAAAGCGAACATCGCCCGCTGTATCACCTGCTTCAATCCGGACGAAACCAAGGACACCGACGCAAGACTCATCGAAGCGCTGGCACTGCACAAGCAGTATCATAATTCGTTTGGGGGCCGCATAAAAATGGATATGTCCGTTCACGCGGAATACACGACCCTGCCGCACGCTGTGAAGTACGTCGCGGAAGCGGCAAAGGAGTTGGGACTGCATATGCACGTCCATATGTCCGAAACAGAATCCGAGCACAACGAGTGCATGGAGCGCAACGGCGGCAAAACGCCGGCACAGCATTTCGCGGAGCTGGGCGTGTTCGACGTGCCGACCATCGCCGCGCACTGTGTCTGGGTGTCCGATGAGGACATCGCGCTGATGGCGGAAAAGGGCGTTTTTGCCGTTCATAACCCGGTCAGCAACCTGAAACTCGGTTCCGGCATCATGCCGCTTCTGAAAATGCACCGCGCTGGCGTGAATGTCGTGCTCGGTACGGACGGCGCGGCATCGAACAACCGCCTCGACATCCTGCGCGAAATGAATGTCGCCGCCATGCTCGAAAAAGGTCGTGACCGCGTCTGCGATGCGATGAAAGCCGCCGACATCATCCCGATGGCGACCGTCAACGGCGCAAAAGCGCAGGGAAGAGCGGACTGCGGTTCCCTTGCCTGCGGAAAGAAAGCCGACCTTATCATGCTTGACATGGATACGCCGAACAACATTCCATCGTATGAACCGGTGACAAGTGTCATTTACAGCGCGACTTCCGCCGATGTGTGCATGACGATGGTGGACGGCAAGATCCTGTACGAAAACGGCGAATACAAGACCCTTGACATCGAGTCCGTCAAGCACCGGATGCGCGATACCGTCGCACATTATTTTGACAAGAAGTAAAAGATACAGAAATAAAAAAATCCCCTGCGGGACGTTTGAAAGATTGGCGTGAACCGATTCATTCAGACGAAAGCAGGGGATTTTTATGACGAAAATTGCAGAAAAACCAAACAGTTCCCGCCGCACCTTTGCACTCGGTGTCTTTTTTCTGACGATCTCCAATGTGCTGACGAAGCTCTGCGGCCTGTTTCTGAAGGTTCCGCTGACGAATACCCTTGGCGACACGGGAATGGCATATTTTAATCTCGCATATGCGGTCTACAAATGGTTTTATATGATCTCGACCGCAGGTCTGCCCATTGCCGCGGCGGTGCTGACGGCACGGTATACGGAGACTGCGGACAGGGGGGCACACGGGGCGGCACTCTTGCGGGTGCGGAATGTCACGCTCGGTGCGTTCTGCGCGGTCGGGCTTGTCGGGAGTCTGTGTATGTACGCGGGCGCGCCGGTCTTTGCCGCTTTGCAAGGGGTGGAGGATGCCGCCGCATCCATTGCCGCGATCGCACCGGCACTATTTTTTATCTGCATCGCAAGCGCTCTGCGCGGGTGGTATCAGGGGCTGGGCAGTCTGTTTCCCGCATCGCTTTCGCAGGTGACGGAAGCGTGTGCCAAGATGGTCTGCGGTCTCTGCTTCGGCGCTTACGCCATCGGGCGTGGGTATCCTGTGTATACGGTCGCCGCGTATGCGATTCTCGGACTGACGGTCGGCTGTCTGCTCGGAATGCTCGTTATGCTTGCCGCCTTGCCCATCATCCATAAAAAGCACGGGATTCCCCTCGGAAAATGCCCGGTGCCCGTGCACCCGGAACGCGCCCTCTCCCGCCGCCATCTGCTCCGGGAATTGCTCCGAATTGCCATACCTGTCACGCTGTCCGCATCGGTGCTGTCGCTGTGCGATATGCTTGACTCGATGATCGTCATCCGCCGGATGTGCGGCGCGGGCATGGCGGAAGCGGATGCACTGCGGCTTTACGGCAATTATACCGCGCTCGCCGTGCCGATGTTCAATCTGCCGCCCATTCTCATCTATCCGGTGACGACCGCACTGATTCCCGTTGTGACCGCCGCATTCGCGGACGAAAGTGATGCCGGACAGCACCGCCGGGAGCAGATCATTCGCATATCGGTCAGCGCCGCCGGATACATCGCCCTGCCGTGCGCCGCGGGAATGTCCGCGATGGCGGAACCGCTTTTGCGCTTGTTGTACCGGGATGACCTCGCCGCGACTGGTGCGCCGATGCTGAAAATCCTCGCTGTCGCCGTCGTGTTCCTCTCGCTTCTCGCGATGACGAACGCGATTTTACAGGCGGCGGACAAAGCGCGGTATCCCGTATACAGCATCTGCGCGGGTGCGGTCGTCAAGCTTGTTTCCTCTTGGATTTTGACCGGGATTCCGGGGTGCGGTATTCTCGGAACACCGCTTTCCACTGTGCTCTGCTATCTGACGATGGCGGTGTGCACTCTGGTGTTTGTCGTGCGGACGACGGGTGTCGCTCTGCCATTTCTGCGGATGTTCGGAAAATCCGCGGTCTGCGCCGTCCTGTGCGCCGTCGCGGCAAACGGGGCATACACGCTGTTCCTTGGCCGGATGCCGGAAATCTTCGGAACGCTCGGCGCGGTCTGCATCGGAGCGGTGACGTATCTCTGCACGATGATCGCCGTGCGCGGGGTGGACGGAGAAGTGGTCAAGGTTCTTTTGCGTGGGAGAAGGTGAAGGGATGATGTCGGCTCAAGGATTGAGATACTTTTATCTCTGTGTTTGTAGGGGAGCCTATTAGGCTCCCGTAAATAGATGTAAAAAACTGTAAATGGTGCGAAAGATTTTTTTAATCTGCTGAAAGCAGATTGTTTGCTGAAAGCAGATTGTTTCCCTGTAAAATCATCTGGTTGTATTGCACAATATAATATCAGCATCGCTCCTTTAAGTTGACAGCATTATCATATTACCCAAACACTTCCTCCCGCCTGTCATACCGCCGATAAATATATTCATCCTCTCCACACCCCTGTAATACGATTTTATCCTCCGTATACCGCTTGACGCACCAGACAAGACCCTCACGGCTGTTGACGCACTGACCGAGGGCGATCTCGTCAAACGGGATCTGCGGACGGTGGGGAAGATACGAGAAATTTGCGCGAAACGCGCAGTACGGCGCGGTGTTGTCCCGGTGGGCGCGGAGACGGAAATATTGCCCGCCTGCCATCATGCCGAGCGCGAACGGATAATTGTACGAAGCACCGCAGTAGACGTTGGTGTCCGTCGGCGTGACGGAAAAGACATATTCCGTCTGTCCGGTGCAGAGGAAGAAATGAAACCGTTCTGCGTTTGCCGTACAGCTGTCGCCCGCGCGCCAAAGATAGAGACACCGTTCAATGCCGACCTCCGACACCCCGGGAAGCGGTTCGTCCTGCGTGGGCGGTGAGCAGAAAAAGGTCTCCGTGCGGCGCATTGCCGTTTTCCGCGACGGATTCCAGACCTCACCGAGTAAGGGAACAAGGATGTCGTTGTCGTTTGTGATACTGCCGCGTGCGGTCCGGTACGCATATCGGGTTGTGCCTGTCCCACAGTCGTGCTCACAGACGGCGATGCGGGTTTTTGCGCTGCCGTTTCCCGAAAACAGCTGCATTCCAAGGCAGTTTCCGCCGTCCTCGGCATACAGATACAGCGCGTACCGCTC
Source organism: Clostridia bacterium (assembly GCA_017481495.1). Classification (GTDB taxonomy): domain Bacteria; phylum Bacillota; class Clostridia; order Oscillospirales; family CAG-272; genus RGIG3925. The sequence continues at coordinate 72,188 of JAFUPC010000079.1, read as the reverse complement.
CGTTTCGCAGATTTCTGCATCCACGCCGCGCCAGACACCGCCGATGTACACCTCGGGTGCCTTTGGTGCCCCGGGGAGCGTGCCGCGCAGAAGCGCATCGGTCGTCGTGCCGAACAGCTCTGCCATTGCAACAATTTTCGGCAGCTCCGGCAGTGCCTGGTCAAGCTCCCATTTCGATATGGTCTGCCGCGTTGTGCCGAGCAGGGCACCGAGTGCCTCCTGAGAAAGTCCGCGCGCTTGCCGCAGTGCCTGAATGTATTTTCCGGGTCTAATGGGTTCCATCGTTTTGTCCGTCCTTTTTCTTTTGATGATAACAGTATACCATATTTTGCCGGATTTGTCTACCAATCCGGGATGGAATTTTTTGACGGAACTGTCAACCGTGGGGTGACAGAAGAAAAAAGACTGCCGTACAAGCGTACAGCAGTCCATTTGTTATGTATGGAAAAATTATTGATTGAATTCCCCTGCCTTGACACGATCCATCAGATTATGGATACGGCCGACAGGATTGAGCAGGTCAGAGGTGGAAGCATCGCGGTTAAGCGTGTCCACAATGTAGGCGACGTACTTGCACATATTGACTTCACCGTACCATTCGCGGGACAGAAGCTCGGGCGTGCGGTAGATGAGGTTGGTCGTGTAGATACGGTCAAACAGACCCTGCTTGTAGCATTCGTCGAACTTTTCAAGTCCTGCCGTGAACAGACCGAACGTGGAGAAGACGAAGATCTTTGCGGCGTTCTTTGCCTTGAGCTGATAGCAGATGTCAAAAACGGAGTCGCCGGAGGCGATCATATCGTCAACAACGATGACATTCTTGCCTTCAACGGAGTTGCCGAGGTATTCGTGCGCGACGATGGGGTTGCGGCCGTTGACGACGGTTGTGTAGTCACGTCTCTTATAGAACATACCCAGGTCGAGACCCAGCACGGAGGAATAATACATACAGCGGGAAAGACCACCCTCGTCCGGAGAGATGACCATCGTGTTGCCGTCAAGAATATTGATGTCCTTTTCTTTCTTGACCAGTGCCTTGATCATCTGGTAAGAGGTACGGACACTGTCGAATCCGGACAGCGGGATCGCATTCTGGACACGGGAGTCGTGCGCATCAAAGGTGATGATGTTGGTGACACCCATGTTGACAAGCTCCTGCAAACTCATTGCGCAGTCAAGAGACTCGCGTGCGGAACGCTTGTGCTGTCTGCCCTCGTAGAGCATCGGCATAATGACAGAGATTCTTCTCGCCTTGCCGCCGATGGCGCCGATGACACGCTTGAGGTCTGCAAAATGGTCGTCGGGAGACATGGGAACCTTCTGACCGTACATGGTGTAGGTTTCACCGTAGTTGAAGCAGTCGGAGATGATGTAGACGTCGTGGCCGCGCATGGAGTCGTGAAGCATACCCTTTGCTTCGCCTGTGCCGAAACGCGGGCAGTCTGCGTTGACGATGAAGCACTCGCTCTCCTCGCCCTCGCGGAACTGGTGCAGATAGCTGTTGACACGGTCAACAAACGCGCCGCAGCCGCGCATACCGATGATACTGAGCTTGCCGTAGTACTGTGAATCCATAAAATACCTCCGGATTATGTTGTTGGACTTCTTCAGCGGATTTGTCCGATCACACGATTCCGACCGATGCCGGCGGCAGGGGAACGGACATATCCTGTATATATTATACCGTTTTTCGTGGGAAAAGTCAATAGAATTTTTTTATTTGATGGCGTTGTCCTCGGAAAATTCCGCATAAATAGCACGCATTGCTGTTTCAAAGCAGGATTCCGCGACACCGATGACGATGTTCTGCTCCGACGACCCTTGATCGATCATCCGGATGTTGACATCCGCTGCGGCGACTGCCTTAAAGACACGGCTTGCCGTGCCCTTTGCCTTGACCATACCACGACCGACGACAGCGACGAGTGCCAGGTCATCGTCAAAGGAAATGGTGTCCGGTTCCACGGTCTGGCAGATTTCGTTGATGACCATATCCTTGACACCCTCAAGGTCGCGGTTGTTGAGGATAACACACATGGTGTCAATGCCGGACGGCAGATGTTCAAAGCAGATATTGTGGTTTTCAAAAACCTGCAAGACTTTGCGGCCGAAACCGACCTCGTCGTTCATGCGGTCCTTTTCCAGTGTGATGGTGCAGAACCCTTTCTTGCCGGCGATACCGGTGACGATCTCCTTGGTCTCGTAGCTGGGATGCTTGGAATCGGGAACGATCATCGTGCCCTCCGCCTCTGGCTGGTTGGTGTTGCGGATGTTGATCGGAATGCCTGCGTAGCGGACGGGGAAGATGGCATCCTCGTGCAGAACGCTTGCACCCATGTAGGAAAGTTCCCGCAGCTCGTGGTAGGTGATGACACGGATGGGGCGGGGATTGGTGATGATGCGGGGATCTGCCATCAGGAAACCGGAAACGTCTGTCCAGTTTTCGTAGAGATCCGCATCCGCCGCACGCGCGACGATGGAACCGGTGATGTCGGAGCCGCCGCGGGAGAAGGTACGGATGGTATCGTTGGGCATTGCACCGTAGAAGCCGGGGATGACGGCGTTGTGCATGGTGCGCAGCTTGGAGGAAAGAATGGTGTTGGTCAGCTTGGCGTTGAATGAGCCGTCTTCGTTGAAGAAGATGACACCTGCCGCGTCAAGAAACGGGAATCCGAGATACTTTGCGAGAATGAGACCGTTCAGATATTCTCCGCGGCTTGCCGCGTAGTCGCGTCCCGCGTGGCAGAGGAACGCATTCTTGATCTGTGCAAATTCCTTTTCCAGAGAAAAGTCAAGCTTCAGATCACGGATAATATCGTTGTAACGGCCCATAATGACTTCAAATTCCGCATCAATGTCCTCGCCCTTGGATGCATGGTCGTAGCAGCGATAGAGAAGGTCCGTGACCTTGTCGTCGCCGGAAAAGCGCTTGCCGGGAGCGGAGGGGACAACGTAACGGCGTGTGGGATCGTCCTTTATGATCGCGGCGACCTTTTCAAACTGCTTTGCATCCGCAAGCGAACTGCCGCCGAATTTGACAACTTTGATGTCCATGTGTGTCGTTTACTCCTTGTATGATTTTTTGCGATGTGAAATCGAGGATATATATTTAATATTATATGATAAAAATACGATTTTGTCAAGCACTTTATCGAAAAAAAGCGGGAAAGCACGGATAAATTTACAAATTTTCTATTTTTGGACAGACCGTGCCTGTTGGAGATCTGCTTCTCACCATCATCATATTCCCGCAAAATCGTCGGAGACACTCCGGCATTGTTCTCTCATACTACCGTGTGATTCCGTTCCGCCGCTGCAGAATTGCATGAAAAGCGTGAAAAACATGAGAAAATCCGGAAAAACGATTGCCATTCGCTGAAAAATATGGTATAATAAATGCAATATCAAACATCAACCGATGAAAGGAACCATCCATGAAAACTGTTTTCCAAACAATGTCCGCGCGCGCGGTGCTCGTGCTCCTTGTCTGTGCGGTGCTGTCGCTGTCTGCGTTTGCGGCGGACGGCGGCGACGGAACGCCCGAGGTTCTGACCTACACCTACACGGACGATGCGCCCGAGGTCGATGCGCCCCGGCTGTTTTTGGCCATTTACGACGGGGAATACGACATCCGCATCGAGGGTGCGCGTGCAAGCTGGACATTTTATTATGAAAATATCTTCCGCACAACGGACAAGTGGCGGGAATTTTCGTCCGCTGTGTCCGTGAATGCGCTTTCGTCCTCCGGTGCGGACAGCGGTTTTGCCGCGGCACTGGCAGGGGAGGATGCGTATCTGCTTGATTTCCGGGACGGAGACCTCTATCCGGGAACCGCAGATGTGGAGATTCAGCTCTCCGATGTTCTTTCTGCCGGAATCGGATATGCCGTTTACGAATATCTGGACGACGGAAACGGTACGGTCTCCGTGCGCCCGATTGCCGAAAACCTGATGCTGTCATCGGACGGCAAGCTGTCCCTGACACTCACCGAAGCGCATGATTTCCTCATCGCTGTCAGAACGGAGACCCTGGATGCCGCCCTTTCCGCGTATGCGTACACACCGACGGTCGCGGAATCCGATGACGGTTTCTTTGCCGGTGCGGGCATCGGCTGGATCGTCTTTTTCACGGCGGTAGGTGTGGTGCTGGTCGTTCTGGGCGGTTATCTTGTCACCGTTCACATCATGAAGAAAAAACGGAAAGCCATGCAGAAAAAACTGCCGAAATTAAAAAAGTGAGGTTACACATATGGCAAAGGTATCTCTTGCCGGCGGGAACACGTTCTGCCCGCAGGCACTGTATCTCTACGGAACGATAAAGGAGGACGGCCGTGCCGACTATGGTCTGTTCTGCTGGTGCTGTTACTGCTTTGCAGGTGATGCGATGAAATTTGTCGCCTGCATCGCAGAAGACAATCTGACCCGCGACCGCATCCGCGCAACAGGAATGCTGTCCGCAACGGTTGTGACCGAAGACCTGTTGTCCCGCGCCGATTTCTGCGGCTGTACTGACGGGCGGACGTGCGATAAGGAATCCGTCATCGCCTCCGACCGCGGCGATGTCCTGCCCGTTCCTGTCCCCCGGGACGGAATGTGGACGCTGGAGCTTCGTGTGGAAGATACGCTCCACCCCGAAAACCAGGCGGACAGCGAGATCTACATCTGCTCCATCGTCAATGTCCGTGCGGAAGAAGTGTTGACAGGGGACACGCCTTTTGACGAAAAAATGGCGGCGCTGAAACCGGTGGTCACGCTTGGCGGAAAATATTACGCTGTCGGAACACAGAGTCTCGGCGACTGGGGAATACCAATGAAATTGTTGTAAGTGAAAAAATGAGGGTGAAAACCGGAAACAGATACCGGGCTTCACCCTTTGTTTATGCGTTTTTCAGATGAGATTAACCGATAAATTCAAGAACCCCGTGCATATCAACCCGCGAAAGCGCCGCTGTGACAACCCCGTTGTCATATGTAAACGGAATCTCACATCCCACCGGATGCAGAATCACCGTTTCCGGTTTCGTATCGTGGCGGCAGCTGATTTGAATACATGACCGTGTTTTCATTTTGGTCGTACCTTCCGGGAAAATATTTCCGGGCGGCGGAGCGGATTCCCGTTTTTCCGCCAAAGAACAGGCAGAGCGCGGAAATCGCGTATCCGATGCCAGAGATAAAATGGTCAATGACCGATAAGTCGATAAAGGATGAACTGTTCTGACCGGGATAGAATTCGATGTACGGCCCGATGCCGACCGTATGCAGAATGCCGACGGCAAGCAATACGCATATTCCGCACCGGAGCGCGGTCATCGCCGTGTTCGCACGTCCTTTTTTCACCATCAGGCGGCAAATGAGCAGTCCGATGACGAACAGTCCGACCGTCAGAATCAGCCAGAACACCAGGCACATCACGGCATAAACATCGTCAGCTTTTGCCGAGACGGTACAGGTGCGGTATCCGTTTTTGTCGTAGACAATGTCCCGTATCAGACCGAGCCTTTCAAAAAGGGCGTAACATTCTATTTCCATATACAATACCCGTGTTTTTTATGCGTTCAGAAGATACTTGTACTCACCTGCGCCGACGTGTTCGGTTTTCTCGCCGACCGTGATGTCAGCCGTTGCACCCGCAGGGATGGTGACGGAAATCTGATATCCGCCGTCCACCTTTTCCCAACCGGACTTGACCGTGCCGAATTTCGTATCCAGTTCTGCGCGTGCATAATCGAGCCGTGCATCCGGGATGGGATGGATCTTTACATTTTCATAACCGGGCTTGTCCTCATCCGGCTTGATGCCGCACATCGTGCCGTACATCCAGGATGCGACCGCACCGTATGCGTAGTGATTGAACGAGTTCATGTCACGCGACCAGACAGAGCCGTCGGGCTTGAGACCGTCCCAGTGCTCCCAGATGGTCGTTGCGCCCTTGCGGACACAGTAGAGCCAGGACGGGAATTCCCGCTGGAGCAGAAGTGTGTAGGCAAGGTCGGCATATCCCGCATCGGTCAGCGCATCCATGATGTACGCGGTGCCGATGAAGCCGGTCTGGATGCGGTCGCCGTTTGCGTGAACCTTTTCGGCCAAGTGCGCGGCGAACTTTTCGCGGTCGGGTGCTAAGTCAAAATGCAGTGCCACGACATATGCGGTCTGTGTGTCGGAGGTCAGATAGCCGTCTTCTCCGATGAACGTGTCGCAGAATGCCTTTGCCACTTCTTCGCGCCGCACGGAATACGCCTTGACATCATCTTCTTTGCCAAGCGCCTTTGCTGCCTTGATGACGAGGTCGCATTCGTAGGCAAGGAACGCCGTACCGAGCAGGAGATCGTTCGTTGCGCCGCGGTAGGAGCCTTCTTCGGCATCCAGACCCAGCCAGTCGCCGTACTGTCCGCCGCCGCCCCACGCATCGGGGCCGTCCCCCTTGTTGTAAACGTAATCACACCACTTCTTCATGGAGTCGTACTGCTGTGTGAGAATGGAGATGTCGCCGTAAGCGCGGAAAATTTCCCACGGGCAGACTGTCGCCGCATCGCCCCACGCAAACGCGCCGTCCGGCTCCCACAGTGCGGGAATGATCTGCGCGACCTTGCCGTCATCGGTCTGGTCAAGTGCGAGGTCACAAAGCCACTTGTGGAAGAACTTGTTTACATCGTAGTTGTATGCGGCTGTACGGCAGAAAACCTGCGCATCGCCTGTCCAGCCGAGACGTTCGTCTCTCTGCGGGCAGTCGGTCGGGACATCGAGGAAGTTGCCGCGCTGACCCCAGATGACGTTTTCGTAAAGCCGGTTGACCATCGGATCGGAGCATTCAAACCGTCCCGTGCGCTTCATGTCGGAGTGCAGAACGATGGCTTTGAAGTCGCCCAGGTAAATCTCATTGGTCGGATAATCCGTCAGACGGATATAACGGAAGCCCTGGAACGAGAAGACCGGGTGATGCCATTTTGTCTTGTCACCGTCGGAAATGTAGGTGATGCGGGATTCCGCGCTCCGGTAGTTTTCGGTGTAGAAGTTGCCATCTTTGTCAAGAATTTCGGCATGATCGATGACGATACGGCCGCCGATGTTCGCCACATTGCGGAAGCAGACATAACCGGTCACTTCCTGCCCGAAGTCGATGATCCGCTCACCCTTGGGCGTGATGAAATACGTCTTTGCGGTCACTTCTTCGATCTGCGTGACGATCTCGCCCTGTTGGGGAACAAGTGCTTCCTTTTTGCCGTCCGTGATGACGACCGGCTTCCAGTCGCCGTATACCTGGTTGGCATCAAAGATTTCACCGTTGTAGTAGTCGTTGTAGAGAATGCCGGTCTTCGCGTACTGCCAGGATTCGTCGGTCACGATGGATTCGGTCGTACCGTCCGCATAAGTGACGTCAAGCGATGCAATGATGCACGGGTCGCAGATGTTTTCAAACGAACCGCGCTGGATGTTGCCGTAATGCCAGCCGCGGCCGAGCAGGATGTCGATGTCGTTGTTTTCGGAAAGCAACTCCGTGATGTCGTAGGTCTGCACTTGGACACGGTTCTTGTAGGACGTCCAGCCGGGTGCGAAATAGAATTTTCCGACACGCACACCGTTGATGCGGGCTTCGTAAATGCCGCGTGCGGTGACGGTGAGTGCGGCAGAAGCGATCTCGCCTTTCGGCGCAAAGGATTTGCGGAACACCGGCGCAACCGATGCGCGGGGGTTGTCGGTGGTGATGAATTTTGCCTGTTCGAGTAACATAATGATTTCCTTTCCGTATATTTCTGTGGATGAATCAGTAAATTCCGATAAACGAGATCACGGGGCAGACACGGCTGTCGGTGATGCGGATGCGGATTTCATCCGTTTCCACCGCGTCAAACCGGGCGATCTTCTGATAGCCGACCGTCGTTCCGGCCGCGACCTCACGCCAGCCGTCCGCGGTCTTCACTTCCATTGTGTAGGACTCAATGCGCTGGCTTTGGGGGATGCACTCCTTGAGAACAATGTGGTTGACGGTTTTCGTTTGGGGAAGCGTAACGGTAAGCGTGACCGCGTTTTCGCCGTCGTCGGGTTTGTAATAGGAATCGTACCCGTCGGTCTTCATGTTGTCGGGCAGATGAACGCCGTCGCACTTGTCCGCCGAGAAAACGGCATCCACCGCCAGATTGTGTGCAAACGTCTTGCGCAGGTAGTCACCCATCTCGGCAAGCCGCGCGACGTCGTTTTCGTGGAACAGTCCGCGTCTGTCCGGCGGGATGTTTAAGAGCAGGGTACAGTTGCCGCCGACGGTGCGGTACCAAATGTCGAGCAGCTTGTCAAGGGATTTCACCTTGTCGTCTTCATGCGCGTGGTAGAACCAGCCGGGACGGATGGAGGTGTCCGCTTCCGCGGGTCGCCATGCAAGTTCCTTTGCGTAGCGCAGGACACGGCGGCTGCCGAGATCGCGTTCGTCTTCCTTGATTTTCAAATTGCGGAATTCCTCGTCGTCCGCGGTCTGGCTCCTCGCCGCGACCTCTTCCGGGGAGAGCAGGGAAGCGGGGAGTGTGGACCATTCGCTTTCGCGTGTGTCGCCTGCTTCGTTGCCGCACCAGCGGATGTCAGGCCCGCAGATGGAGATGGCGGCATCCGGCTGAAGTTCACGGATGAGTGCATAATACCGGTCAAAATCGTAGACCTGCTTTTTGCCGTTCGACCCCTCGCCGCACGCGCCGTCAAACCAGACAGTGAAGATGTCGCCGTAGTCTGTGAGCAGTTCCGTCAGCTGACCGCAGAAATAATCGTCGTAGGGCTTGCCCTGTCCGTAGAGCGCGCAGTTTCTGTCCCACGGGGAGAGGTACACGCCGAACTTGATCCCGCCGCGGCGGCAGGCATCGGAGACCTCGCGCACGATGTCGCCCTGCCCATTCTTCCACGGACTGTTCTTCACACAGTGCTCTGTGTATCGGGACGGCCACAGACAGAAGCCGTCGTGATGCTTGCAGGTGAGGATCAGCCCGCCGATGCCCGCCGATTTCAGCGCATCCACCCACTGGTCGGCATCAAAGGCGGTCGGATTGAACACAGATTCCGGCTCCGTGCCGTCGCCCCATTCCTTGTCGGTGAACGTGTTGACCGTGAAATGCGCGAATGCGTAGAACTCCATTTCTTCCACCGCAAGCTGCCGCGGGGATGGGACGCAGGTGACAAGCGTTTTGTCGAACTCGTAATTGGAATACATTGGTTCCTCCTTGTATGGAAATATTTTGTTGAGGTCATTATAGCATATTGTGCGGGGGATGTCAATGGGTTTTGGAAATTTTCTTTGGTAAGGATACGAGCAGGAGGGAAGAGTGATAAACAGAAATGCTGTCAGTTTAAGGAGCGGTGTACCTACTCACTTGTAGGGGCGAAACGAAGTTGATGTTCGCTCGCCGCATATCGGTTATATGCCGATATCCTTGCAAAAGCAAAGTTTTAATTAATAAACCATATTACAACAAAAGAAAAACCATCCTCCGCACCACTCTCCCCCTCACGTCATAAACTGAAATTGCATCCAAATCCACACCCGAAAGGAAACAAACTTATGCAAGACCTCTTGTTCCGCGGCGCGGCGACCGCGCTTGTCACACCGTTTGAAAAGAACAATCCCGACCGCATCGACGAGAGTGCATTCCGTAACCTTGTCCGCCGGCAGTGTGATGCGGGGATCCGGGCGCTCGTCACGGCGGGAACGACCGGAGAAGCATCTGCACTGACCGATACCGAACATATCCGCCTGTGTGAGATCGCACGCGAGGAAGCCGGTGCCGGGATGCCCATTATCGCCGGATGCGGCGCACCGACCACAGCTCGTGCCGTTTCGCTCGTCCGGGAGGCGGCACAGGCGGGCGCGGATGCGGTGCTGGTCGTAACCCCTTATTACAACAAATGCTCGCAGGAGGGGCTGTACCGCCATTATACTGCCATTGCGGACGCATCACCACTGCCCGTCATCCTGTACGAGGTCCCGTCCCGCACGGGTCTCCATGTCACGCCGGAAACTTATGCCAGACTTGCCGTGCATGATAACATTGTCGCCTTAAAGGATGCGGCGGGCGATCTCGAGCGGGTACCGCTTATCCGTTCCATGACAGGCGACCGCCTTGCCGTCTATTCCGGTTCCGACGGTGTGACTGTGCCGATGCTGTCGGTCGGCGCTGTCGGGGTGATCTCCGTTCTGTCGAATCTCTGCCCGTATGCCGTCTCGGAGATGTGTGAAGCATGGTTTTCCGGCAATACCGCCCGTGCGGCGGAACTGCAGTGCCGATATGCGTCGCTCAATCGCGCATTGTTTTCCGAGGTCAATCCCATTCCCGTTAAATGCGCAATGGCACAACTCGGAATGTGCGCAGAGGTGTTCCGCCTGCCCCTGTGTCCGATGAATGCGGAAGATTCGCGGCGGATCGCGCAGATGGCGGAAGCGTTTCTGTGAAAAAAGATTGCCGGGTGTCCTTTGGAGAGGGCATTACGGCAATCTTATGTTTTTATGATTTTGTAATTTGTAAAGAGCACTCCTCAAATCGTCTCACACACCGCCGCCGAAAATCCCGCTTTCTGCAATTCCTGCGCGGCAATATGTGCGGCGTTTTCCTCGTGATACAATGCGATCACCGTCGGCCCGCTGCCGGACATCATGACCGCATCCGCGCGGGAGGATAGCAGGATCTCCCGGCACTGTGCCGCACTCGGACACAGGGGAAGAATGACTTCCTCAAACGCATTATACATGGTCGAAAGTACCCCATCGGTGTCCCCCGCATCCAGCGCCCCCAGAAGCGGCGCGTAACCGGGTGCGGCGAGCGGTACGGCATCCATCCGCTTGTATGCCCACGGCGTGGAAACGCTTTCCCCGGAGGAGGCGACAACGACGGTCATGCCCACAAGCGGTTTGCAGGGAAACATGATTTCCCCGTAATGCAGTCCGAGCGCGGCGGTGACACCGAGACACGACAGCACGCAGAACGGCACGTCCATGCCGAGCTTTGCACCGGCGGACAGGAGGGTCTCGCGGGACAGCGGTTCTCCCGCAAGACGGTTGAGCGCGCACAGAACCGCCGCCGCATCCGTGCTTCCGCCCGCAAGACCGCCAGCGATGGGAATGTGCTTTTTGATGTGGATGCGCACGGGAAACCGCATTCCGCTTTCCGCAAAAAACACCTCCGCCGCCCGCCACGCAAGGTTGTCCTCCCCGCACGGCACCGCCGGCACATCACAGGTGAGGATAATGGGTGCATCTCCGTCATCCGCGCGGGTGATATTTACACAGTCATACAGCGAAATTGCCTGCATGACCGTTTCCACGGTGTGATACCCGTTGTCCTCTTTGCCGGTCACGGCAAGGTAGAGGTTGATTTTCGCGGGCGCGCGGACGGTGAGTTCGGTTGTCATGGGGGGGATCTCCTTTGGGGGTGATGATGTTGGGGCTTTACTTTCACGAGAAAGCAGAGTTAACGGTTCGTGCAAGAGGGAAGGTTTATTGTGCGAATCTTATCGTTTGCATCCTTACCAATGAAAATTCCAATTTAATTAAACGCAAACCCTTTTCTATTACAACCCCATCCTCGCAATCAGCTTCATCAGCGGATTCTTCTTGATATCCACACTGTTGTACGGACACAGCTCCTGACAGCAGAAGCAGCGGATGCACGCATCGGGCTTGATATGCGCTTTCTTTTTGCCGTCCTTGTTTTTCGTCAGTTCGATCGTGTGAACGGGACAGGAGCGCGCGCATTCGCCGCAGCCGACACAACTCAATGTACGGATGACAGGGTGCGGTGAGAACCAACGGTAGAGCTTTCCGCCGAACAGGTTCGGAAGCCAGTGAAGCGGATTGCGCCCCGTGTGCGCCGTTTCCGGCGGCGCAAAATCGGATAAGATCAGTTCCCGCCAGCCGTCGCCGACGGCATTCACTTTATCCGCATCCACCGGACAGTATCCGCGCCGGGCGGCTTCGGTAATCATCGGCACCTCGTGCTCACAGGAGAGCAGGGCGGATGCCAGGGTATCGAGCGCAAACGGATTGCGGGAGGCGAGAAGACAGCCGATCTGTCTGGGCGTGCCGCCGGTCGGACCGTTGCCCTCCATGCCGACGATGGCGTCGCACAGATCCAGCATCACGCACCGCGCATGAAGCACAGCCGACAGGTCAACGAGCATCCGGTTGAAGTCCGTGTAATCGGAAAACCGCGCGTGGTATTCAAATTTGACAAGTCCCGGAATCGTGCCGAACGTGTTCTTGATCGCGCCGCTCATGCGGGTCAGGGAATGGCTTTTCAGCTTGCACAGGTTGATGAGAACGTCCGCCTCCATGACGGGCGTGATGATGTCGAACATCTTTGACGCTTCTCCGTCCGGTGCGGGAAGTGTGCCGGCGGTGGTGTCGAAATTCAAGGCCGCATTGTGGTGGGAAACGACCTCCGCGATGCCGCAAACCTCATAAACCGCGCGCAGGGCGCTTTCCGTGTACGGTCCGCCCATGCTCTCGGCGATGAGAACCTGTTTTGTGTCACAGTTGTCCAGATAGGAAAGCAGGGCATCGAGTACCGCGGGATGGGTCGTTGCGGCGGCCTCGGACGGCTTTTTCATGACGAGATTCGGCTTGATGACGACGGTTTTCCCACGGAAATCGTCTTTTTTCATGCCGATGGCGGCAAGCGCGTCGGAAACAGCGGACATCAGCTCCGGTGTGTCGTAGGACGGACAGCGGCGGACGAAGACCGGGGCGGTCGGGTCAAAGGAAATGCCGGTCATAAGTGGGTCTCGCCGGGACAGCGGCCCTCTTTTTTCAGCACTTCCACGAAGTCCGCGATGTGTTCCAGCGCTTCCAGAATATGCTTGACGGAATAGGCGTAGGAAATGCGCGCAAAGCCCTCGCCGCACGCACCGAACGCCGTGCCGGGAACGATGGCGACCTTGTGTTCGTAGAGAAGCCGTTCACAAAATTCCTCGGAGGACAGACCGAATTTGCCGATGTTCGGGAAGACATAGAACGCGCCCTCCGGCTCAAAGCATTCCAGTCCCACAGCGCGCAGACCCTGCACGATGAGCGTGCGGCGGCGGTTGTATTCGGCGGTCATGTAGGCAACATCTTCGTCCCCGTTGCGCATGGCTTCCACCGCCGCAAACTGGGAGGTCGTCGGTGCGCACATGATGCCGTACTGGTGAATTTTGTACATCTGACGGGCAACGGGTGCGGGCGCGCAGATGTAGCCGAGCCGCCAGCCGGTCATCGCGTATGCCTTGGAAAAGCCGCTGACGAGCACTGTGCGTTCCCACATATCGGGAAGCGAGGCAAAGGAAACGTGCTTTCTGCCGTAGGTCAACTCGGCGTAAATTTCATCGGACAGCACCATGATGTCCGTGCCGCGCAGAACCTCGGCGATGGCTTCCATTTCTTCTTTTGTCATGATCGCACCCGTCGGATTGTTCGGGTAGGGGAGGACGAGCACCTTGGTCTTTTCGGTGATTGCCGCACGCAGGGCATCGGGGGTCAGCTTGAAGCAGTCCTCCGCTTTCGTTTCCAGAGAAACGGGAACCCCGCCCGCAAGCCGTGCAAGCGGCCCGTAGCAGACAAACGACGGCTCCGGCACGATGACCTCGTCACCGGGGTTGATGAGCGTGCGCAGCGCAACGTCGATGGCTTCACTGCCGCCGACGGTGACGATGATCTCCTCCTGCGGTTCATACGACAAATCAAACCGGCGGGAAAGATACGATGCGATCTCGCGGCGAAGCTCCGTTAAGCCCGCATTGGAGGTGTAGTAGGTCTTGCCCTGTTCGAGCGATTTGATGCCGGCTTCGCGGATGTGCCACGGCGTGACAAAGTCCGGCTGTCCGACCGTCAGCGCAACGACGCCCTCCACCTCGTTCATTAAGTCAAAGAATTTCCGGAGACCGGAGGGTTTCGTCTCCTGGATCGTCTTTGACAGTATGGATTCGTAGTTCATCACAGCTCGCAGATTCCTCTCTCATCGACCTTTTCGGTGGAATAGATGGTATTTTTGTCCTTGTACTTGCGCAGGACGAAATGGGTCGCCGTGCCGGTGATGCCCTCCATCGTGGACAGCTTCTCGGCGACAAAGAACGCGACCTCTTTCAGCGTTGCGCCCTCGATCATGACGAGAATGTCAAATCCGCCGGACATCAGGTAAACGGACTGCACCTCGGGATAATTGCAGATGCGCTCCGCAATTTCGTCAAAGCCGCGGTCGATCTGCGGTTCCACTTTCAGTTCGATGATGGCGGAAACCATCGTGCGGTCGGTCTTGTCCCAGTCGATGAGCGTTTTATAACCGACAATGACACCGTCCTTTTCATAACCGCGGATGAGCGCTTTGATCTCCTCCGCATCGCCGCCGATCATCACGGCAAGCTGTTCCGCCGTCAGGGTGGCATCGTTTTCGAGTAATTCCAGTAATGATTTCATGATTTATGATTCCTTTCCTTCGGAAGATGGTGTTTCAGTCCATACAGTTTTCGCAGATGCGCTCCCCGGTCTTTGTATCGACAACGGGATACAGCACGACCGGCCCGAGCAGACCGCCGCCGGGCATTTTTTCTTCTTTCAGTTTCATCGCGGCGTGATAGGAGCCGACCCAGGCGGGGGAGTTTTTGTCAAAGAAGTCGGTGTTGGCGCAGGCGTTCGCGGCGGTGTTGGCAACACGGACGGTCAGAACGTCGCCCGCTTTCAGTGCAGGCAGGGAAACGCGGTACGGCGGGAAGGTCTTCTCGGCTGTGGGCGTGCCATTCAGCGAAATACGCGCATGATACCGCACCTCACCAAGATCCAGCACCGCGCCCAGCGGCATATCATACGGAACGGTCATGCGGTAGTCCCACTCGCCGGAGAATGTGCCGTCCCACGCACCAAGAGCGCCCGCACTAATCACGCAGTGCGTAAAGTCCGCCGTGGGCAGAAAAGCGTGCAGACCGTCGCCGTCGAGATAGACCTCGCGCACCGTGCGGGCGGAAAATTCTGCGAGCGGAACACCGTCACCGAGTGCCGACTTTGCTTCGGTCTCATACGCGGTGTCGGAGAACAGGATGACCGCGCATTCCCCGCGGGAAAGCGACAGGGAAAGGGTCGTTTTACCGTTCTGTGTCTGGGAGGAAATGCCGTACAGCCGTCCGTCGTCAAGGGAGAGGCGGCAGGGCGTGCGGGTGTCGCGGAACACCGGGCGGAATGTGTGGGATTCCGTGCTTTCGCAGAAGAACAGATACAGTGTATCACCATCGGTGCGGTCCATGCGGCGCACAAGGATGCCTTGCGGAATCCCATCTGCCTCCGGTTGTGCATCGGCGGGGAGCGCAGCAAGCTTATCCGTCACGTCGGCTGGCTCGTATTTTCCGGGGACAGTGTAAACATTACGGTAGGAAACGTGCTCGCCGCACAGCATCCTGTCCCGGATGTCCGATGCGCGTACGAAATCCTCATCAATGACGTCAAAGGTGATGCCGGAGACCTCCAGCATCCGTCCGATGCGTTCAAATTCCGCCCTCGCGGCATCCGCCGCTTCCTTGTCCGCCGCCATGGCGTTTAAGGTGCGGATGGGGTAATACAGTGCCGTTTCCGTGTGCGCACGGCCGGACTGCAGAAGCTCGCACAGGCGCGCGGTGTAGTTGTTGATTTCTGACAGCATATCCATGCCGGGGTATTCGGGAATAAAATTGGGACGGTACTGCAGGGGCAGGGTGTCCTCCTTGTCGTAGGACATGACCATGAAGTTGAATGCCGAGATGCCGCGCACCGCCTGATAGCCGACGGCGTACCGCATTTCGTCCGGTGTGACGTGGGAACCGTAGACGGCAAAGCTCTCGGAAAGGGTCACGTCTGTGCCGTTCTGGTGTGCGGCGGATGCGGCAATGCGCGGATAGAACGGACAGCCCTCGGGCATGGCATTCCCGTTTTCGTCCGGATAGGTGATCTGGCTCCAGATGACGTCGATGCCCGGCACGTCAAAGGCGCGGAGCATTGCCATCACGTTGCCGTAATGCTTGCGGACAAAGCCGTCAGAGAGATGGTCAAGGTCGAGATGACCGACGGATTTCATGTTGTGCGCATGGCACCAGGACTGCATTGCGCGGAAATAGTTTTCGGTTACAAGGTCGCCGCACAGCATTTCGTAGTCGATGCGGGCGCGGATGGATTCTTCCGTGTCATACGGCTTTCCGCCGAACAGATACGGCATATAGTCTCCGATGTCGTATCCGTATTTTTCAAGGAATTTTTCGGGCAGAAGCGGCGTCCAGGTGCCCATCTGCGACTCGTCGTCGAACATATAGGAAACGTCGTTTCCCATCACACCGGGCAGGGCGCGGTCGATGGCATCGTGGGTCAGGGACAGAAACAGCGGTGTTGTGCGCGGGTCAGCGATGTCGGAGGAAATGATGTTGTCCCCCAGCCGTCGTGCATCGACACAGCGGAATTCGGCCACGGTGACGGGTTCCACAGCGGTAAATCCGTCCCGGATGCGCACCCATCCGTCCGTGCGGAACGCGGAAACGACCTCCGGCTTTGCATGGTAGACCTGTCCCGGGCGGAGATGCAGCTCCAGGCGGCGGATGCCTTTTTTGTGCAGTTCGGGATTGACCTCCGGAACCTTGCCTGCCGCCATACCGGACGGGAAACCGCCCTCGTTGTAGAGCCAGGTGTGCATTCCTTTTTCCTTTGCATACGCATGGGCAAATGCAAGGCGGGAAAGATATTCGTCCGTCAGATACGACGGTGCAAGACTGGTCGCACGCGCGGTCGGGCGGAAATTGCGCGGTTCCGCGATGATGTAAAAGCCGCGGATGCCGGCGTCATACATATCGTCGATGCGCCGTCGGATGCCGTCTTCGGTGACGACACCGTTCCACAGCCAGGTATAAACAGGCTGATGGGAGAGAGCTGGATTCAGATACTGCATAAAGGTTACCTCCTGATCTGGGTCGGTACTTTTTGCGGCGGTGCCGCATATAATGAGAATAAATCATAGGAAAGGTGTGATTTTCCATGCCGGAAAAATCCTTTGAAAAGAACCGTGATGCGGTGCTCGCATTGAACGATGAACAGCTGAAACAGGCAGTCCACAATCTCGCCGCGGCAGGCGGAATGGATGCGCGGCGGGCAGATGCCGTCAGCCGGGATCCCGAGAAACTGCGGAAAAAACTATCGTCCGTGTCGGAGCGAGACATTGAAAAAATGCTTGCGCAGATCCCGCCGGAGCAGCTGCGGGCGATCGCGGAACAATTGAAGAATTTATAAAAGAAAGGATTAACGCAATGGATGAGGAAACGAAAGAACAGGGACAGGGATTTCCGGATGCCGTTCCGGATGCCGGGGCACTCAGCGAGAAGCTGAATCAGGTGCTTTCCGATCCCGACAGTCTGGCGCGCCTTGCGAAAATGGCATCAGCATTATCGGGAACCGGACTGCTCGATGGGCTTGCCGGGGGAATGTTGTCCGGAGGCGGAAACTCCGGAGGCGGAGCGTCCGGTGACGTAACTGCTCGCGGAGAAACCACAGCGGACACAGGGACGTCGGGCGATGCCGGTGCGGCGCAGGAGGTTTTCCGGACGTTGTCGGGCAAAAACGGCGGACACAGCGGTGACTCTCATTCACATGGCGAACAGCACCCGCACGGCGGTTCACACTCGCCCGGCGGAAAGCACACAGCACTTCTGTGTGCGCTCAAACCGTATCTCAGTGAAGAAAAACGGGAGCGCGTAGACCGGATGCTGAAATTATTACAGCTGGCAGAGCTTGCGGATGCGGTTCTGCGTACAAGTGCGGATGCGCCGTCCAAAAAAGAGGAATCGGTCTGACGGGGGGTGGAAGATATGTATACACGAAATTACGGACACAGTGAGGGGCGTGGTGAGCGGGGACAAAGGGGGCGTGATATGACACAGAACGATCTTCTCATCCCGCGCGAATATCACGGCGAAATGCTTCGCCCGCGCCCGGCAAAGGAGCGTGCATCTGTCCCTGCCCCTGCCCCCGCTGCGCCGGTTTCTGCGAAAGAGCCGACGGGATACGCGGAGGAATCTCCCACACACACTTTCATGCCCGCTTCCGCCGGAATGCCGGAAACCGGCTTACCGGAAACCGTTCCTTGGGAACGCACCGGGAACATATCACCGACCGTTCCGGCATCCGCTCCGTTTTCCGGAACGGAATCATCGTCCGGCGGCAATCTTCTGGACGGCGTTTTTGACCTGCTTCTCGGGAAAAATTCCGATGAGGAGGAGACGATTCTCCTGCTTGGGATCGCTGTGCTGTTATTGTCAGGACATATGGAGCGTAGAAAGGACGGGGAGCATGGTTGGGGAGAGGATGACATCGGACTGCTGCTTGTCGGGTATTTGCTGTTGGGGTGAACCTGTCACGCACCCGCCGTCTCCTCTGCCAAAACAAACAACGTCTCCGTCTCCGCCGCTGTCAGCTCCCGCATCTCTTTGAGGATACATGAATACACCACCGGCGCATCTGTATCCTGGGGGGCAGCTTCATAGGTGCGGCACCGCAGAACCAGCTCGTCGGTCGGGGAGATCCAGTATTCCTGCATAATGCGGTCGGCGTCGTTGTCACCGTTTGCGGTCGGAACATAGAACCGCACATAATAGACGACCTTTCCGTCCAGCTCCGTGCAGGACGCGGAGACTGTCTGCGCTTCCGCCGTGTCCGTGTAGGATGCGGCAGAGGGAATCCCTGCAAAGGAGGCCATGTCGAACCGTTCCGTGACGGGGAAGACAGCGGTCTCTTTTTCTGTGTTGTCGGTGTAACAGACAGCGGTGCCGTCGCACAGAATGATCTCATCGGGCGCATCTGCCGTCGCGGTGTCCGCCCACAACTCCACGCGCCAGCAGTCTCCTGCGGCATACACACGCACCGCGGAACGGTGTTCCCCCGATTCGGCGTACAGAACCGTTTCGTATTCCGCACAGTAATTGTCGCGCACCGCATCGTCCGAAAGCAGGGAACGAAGAACGTAGAAATCGCCGGAAAACCGGATGATGGACGCGCTGTCACTGCCGCCGTCCTCCGCGGGAAGCAGCATATCGTATCCATCGGCGGCAGACGGCTGGGGCGTGGACGCCGGATTTTCGGGCGTGAAGATCTCCTGCGACAGAATCCCGCTCCACATCAGCAGTCGGAACACAAGGACGACTGCCGCAAGGGTCAGGACAAGGAGGGACAGAATCGCCGCAAGCGACAGCACATTGTCCTGCCACGGTGCACGGACACGGTAAGGGCGATGGGTTTTGCGCGGCTGTTTTGAGTCGTGGTTCATGGAATTCCGTCCTTTCCGTTTCTTTATAAAAACAGCGCAAGGATGCCGTTTTCCGGGTTCCTCGCGCTGTTCTGTGATTATTCTATTTTTGAGGTGTCCGTGGGGGTGGATTCGCCGGATTCCGGGGATTCGGAAGAATCCGTAGATTCAGCAGAATCCTGTTTGTCCGCCGCCGGGGTTACGGTATCGGCGGAAATCCGGTCAATCTGCTCGGTATTCCCAAGACCCGTCAGACTGCGGGTGTTTTTGTTTTTCAAGAGCATATAGTTGAACAGCCCGATGAGCAGCGCTACCATCAGGATGACAAGAGATGCAACGGCACGCTGTTCGGACAGCATGATTGCAAGAATGCCGAGAATCGAGCAGATGCAGTAGAGAATCGAGACCGACTGCCGGACATTGAAGCCCATGTCGATGATGCGGTGATGCAAATGACCGCGGTCGGCGGAGAACGGAGACCGTCCCTGCAGAATGCGGCGCACAAATGCGAACACCGTGTCAAACAGCGGGTATCCAAAAATGATGATGGGAATGAGGAACGAAACGATCGCCGTCGTCTTGAACACGCCGATGATGGACAAGACGGACAGCATATAGCCAAGGAACAACGCGCCCGTGTCGCCCATGAAGATCTTCGCCGGATTGACGTTGAACGGCAGAAATCCGATGCAGGCGCCTGCCAGAATCGCCGTCAGCATGGCGACACCGAGATCGGCGTGCATCAGTGTAACGATGAGCAGAGAGGTCGAGCAGATGGCGGAAACGCCACAGGCAAGTCCGTCCAGACCGTCGATCAGATTGATGGCGTTGGTCATGCCGGCGATCCACAGCATCGTGATCGGGATCTCGAAAATCCCGAACTTGATATAGTGTCCGAACAGATTGATGAACTCAATGCGCACGCCTGCCGCGACGACGATTCCCGCCGCCAGAAGCTGTCCCGCAAGCTTGACCCACGGGTTGAGGGCGTAGATGTCGTCAAATATTCCGATCAGGATGATGATCAGTCCCCCGATCCATGCGGCGATGAGGGTCGGCGTGAGATCACAGAAAATCAGGGCGGTGATCGTAAAACCGAGGAAAATGGACAGGCCGCCGAGCAGAGGCATCGGCTTTTTGTGCATCCGGCGGTTGTCCTTCGGAATGTCCACAGCGCCGATCTTGTACGCAAAGACCCGCACGATCGGCGTGACCGTCAGAGAGATCAGTCCCGCACAGATGAGGGCGATAAAAATTTCAATGTATTCGTTTCTGAACATGATCACTTGAACTCCACAAAGCCGACCTTGCGGTAGACCTTGGAAAGCGTTTTTCTTGCAATGTAGGATGCGTGTTCCGCACCGGCTTTTGCAACGGATTCCAGATATGCCTTGTCCGCCATCAGCTCCGTGAAGCGGGAGCGTACCGGTGCGAGCGCATCGGCACAGGCTTCACCGACGGCAAGCTTGAAATCGCCGTAGCCCTTGCCCGCAAATTCCGCCTCAATGGCATCAAAGTCCTTGCCCGTGAAGCAGGAGTAAATGGACATGAGGTTCGAGATGCCCGGCTTGTCCTCCGCGTAGCGGACATTGGTGTCAGAGTCGGTGACGGCGCGCTTGAACTTGCGGATGATGGTATCCTTGTCATCGAGAATGCGCACGGTCGCGTTTTCGTTTTCGTCGGACTTGGACATTTTCTTGGTGGGATCCTGCAGGGACATAATCTTCGTGCCGGTCTTGGGCATATAAGGTTCGGGAATCGTGAACATGTCGGAATAAACGGAATTGAAGCGTTCCGCAATGTCGCGGGTCAGCTCAACGTGCTGTTTCTGGTCGATGCCGACGGGAACGAGATTCGCCTGATAGAGCAGAATGTCCGCCGCCATCAGAACCGGGTAGGTGAAAAGCCCTGCGTTGACGTTGTCTGCGTGCTTAGCGCTCTTGTCCTTGAACTGTGTCATGCGGGACAGCTCGCCGAACATCGTGTAGCAGTTGAGCACCCATGCAAGCTCCGCGTGTGCGGGAACGTGGCTCTGGATGAACAGGGTGTTCTTTTCGGGGTCAAGTCCGGCGGCAAGATAGACGGCGAGGGTCTCATAGGTGGCACGGCGCAGTGCGGCGGGATCCTGACGAACAGTGATGGCGTGCTGGTTGACGACACAGTAGATACATTCGTAATCGTCCTGCAGGGTCGTCCAGTTCTTGATGGCACCGAGATAGTTGCCGATGGTCAGGTTGCCGGTCGGCTGGACACCGGAAAAAATACGCTTCTTTGGAGTGATGGCTTCTTGATTCATATGATAAACTTCCTTTGGATTGACTTCATTTCAGATGGATTTTTCGGAGTATAAAAACGTCCTTATTATATTTTACCACAAATCCCCCCCTTTTGGCAATAGGAAACACAAATTTTTTCAGATGTTTTCAAAGATTATCCATAACTTCTTGCTATTTCCGGAGAAATATGGTATAATAAAGGTATCTAACCTACCGATAAGGAGAATCCCGATATGGAAAACGAAGAACTCAACTCCATCCCATTACAGCAGGTCATCGACCATTTTCGTCTGGAAACGGTATGGCTTCCGGAGGACATCGCGGACAGGACAATCGTCAGCCGTGACGTCAACCGTCCGGGTCTGCCGCTGACCGGCTTTTTCGATCATTTCGATGCAAAGCGCATCGCCATCATCGGCAATGCAGAGCATCAGTATCTGGCATCCCGCGACCCCGACGGACGGTATCAGAGCATTGCGGACTATTTTGCGCACAAGCCCGCCGCCATCGTCTTTTCGTCGTCGAATTTCGTGTTTGACGAGGTCATCCGCGCAGGGAAAGAATACGGCATTCCGATCATGCGCACCGAATTGCATTCCTCCGCGTTCATGGCGGCGCTGATCTCGTGGCTGAACGTCCAGCTTGCCCCCCGCATCACCCGGCACGGCGTTCTGGTCGAGGTATACGGCGAGGGTATCCTGATTCTCGGCGACTCTGGTGTCGGTAAATCGGAGACTGCCATCGAGCTTGTCAAGCGCGGTCACCGTCTGATCGCCGACGATGCCGTTGACATCCGCAAGGTGTCCGCAACGACGCTGGTTGGCTCCGCGCCGGAGATCATCCGCCATTATGTCGAGCTGCGCGGCATCGGCATCATCGACGTGCGCCGTATTTTCGGTATGGGTGCCGTCAAGGATACGGAAAAGATCGACATGATCATCAATCTCGAACCGTGGGTGCAGGGCAAGATGTACGACCGTCTCGGTCTTGACCAGGAGACCACGGACATCATGGGCATTGAAGTCCCGACCACGACCATCCCCGTCCGCCCCGGACGGAACCTTGCCATCATCATGGAGATCGCGGCGATGAACAACCGTCAGAAGAAGATGGGCTACAATACGGCAGAGGAATTCAACCGCCGCCTCATGGCGCAGATGGGGGTCGAGGAATGAAGTGAGGAGACCCGTACAAATAATTTTCCCGAAATTCCGACAAACCTCTTGACAGGAGCAGAAAATTCCTGTATAATGAATATGAAACAATATTGAACCCCGAAAAGGAGAAATACGACTATGTATACCATCGGTATCGACCTCGGCGGCACGAACATTGCTGCGGGTATCGTCAACGACAATTATGAAATCATCAGAAAGGACAGCGTCCCCACGGGTGCGGACAGACCCGGTGAGGAAATTGTCAAGGATATGGCGGCGCTCTGCAAGAAGCTGATCGCGGATGAGGGCCTGACGGAAGCGGACATCGAATACATCGGTATCGCAACGCCCGGCACGGCTGACAGCGACACCGGCGTCGTTGTTTACGCAAACAACCTGCCGTTCCTGGATTTCCCGATTGCCGACCTGCTCAAAAAGCACATCAATATCGACCGTGTCCTCATCGAAAACGATGCGAACGCCGCTGCAAAGGGCGAAGCGGTCGCAGGTGCGGCAAAGGGCTACGCAAACTCCGTCATGATCACGCTGGGCACCGGTGTCGGCGGCGGTATCATCATCGACAACAAGGTCTACTCCGGCTTCAACCATGCAGGCGCTGAGCTTGGTCACATCGTCATCAAGCACAACGGCGTTCCGTGCTCCTGCGGCCGCAAGGGCTGCTGGGAAGCATATTCCTCCGCAACCGCGCTCATCCGCATGACCCGTGAAAAGATCGCGACCGAGGGCCACGCAACGAAGATGTGGGATATGATCGAGGGCAACCTTGACAACGTTTCCGGCCGTACCGCATTCAACGCGGCACGCGAGGGCGACAAGGCCGGTCAGGAAGTCGTCGATATGTATATCGACTATCTGGCAAGCGGTCTGGCTTCCATCATCAACATCTTCCAGCCGGAAGTGCTTTCCATCGGCGGCGGTATTTCCAACGAAAAGGACAACCTCCTCATCCCCGTCAAGGAACGCATCAAGGGCGAGACCTACTCCCGCGACAACATCAAGGCAACCGACATCCGCATTGCGACCCTACGCAACGATGCAGGCATCATCGGCGCCGCAGTTCTCGGCAGATAATTTTTCACCAAAGGCAAAACGACGGATTGCCGCAGCTGAACACGGCTGCGGCTTTCTGATTGTTTTCGGAAAGGATACGATATGGGTTTACCGTACAAACTTTTGCTTGCGACCAATAACTGGTTTCCACGCATCGTCCATCCGTTCAACTTACAGAACGACGGAGAGAAGACCTACGCGATGTGGCAGTACGAAAAAGGGTATGACACGATCAAGCTGTACATGGACCGGTTTTCCCGGGACGAGATGTTCCGCGACAAGGACGTTTTGGACATGGGATGCGGCGCGGCGGGGAAGAGCCTTTATTATGTATCGCTCGGCGCACGTCACGTCACCGGTGTCGATATTGTGGAACACTACAAGGCAGATGCGGAGAAGATGGCAAAGGAACTCGGTTTTTCCGATAGGTTTATGTTTGTGCTTGGTTCGGCGTATGAAATGCCGTTTGAAGACCGGTGCTTTGACACGGTCATCATGAACGACTTCATGGAGCACGTTGACAACCCGGAGGCCGCTTTGCGGGAAGCGATGCGGCTGGTACGCACGGGCGGCAGGATCTATATCAATTTCCCGCCGTACTACCATCCGACCGGCGCGCATCTGTCCGATGCCATCAACATCCCGTGGGTACAGCTGTTTTATTCCGATGATGCGCTCATCAAAGCGTACAAAGAGCTCATCCGCGGTGTTCCCGATGAGGCGGAACGGCTCGCCCTGCGCTTTTACACGGATGAAAACGGGGTGGAGCGTATCGGCTATATCAACAAAATGACACTGAAAAAATTCAAGGGCATTCTGAAATCTCTCGGTGTCACACCGTATTACTACCGCGAGGTGCCGCTCCGAAGCTATTTCGCACCGCTTGCGAAAATTCCGGGCATCAAGGAACTGTTTGTCAAAATGGCTGTCTGCGTGATTGAAGTGAAATAATGAAGTCGCCGTCCCAGTGTCCGGGGCGGCGGTTCTGTCTTTAATCGTGTTGTTTTCAGGTATTGGATGCAAGGAGCGTTTCCGTCATGGCATCGACAGCCTTTTGGTATGATTTGACATTTTTGGCAAGCCATGATGCAGCATTGTTGTTTTTGCTGCCAATCATACTGCGTACAGCATAATACGTATTTTTGAACGAAGCTGAGTACAGATATTCGCAATCGAGGTAACTGGTTTCACGAATGATTTCCAGCATCTCAAGCGTATCTTCATTGCGGGCATATTTTTCCTGTAAGCAGGTTTCAAAATAGACGGGGGTCACGGTATTGTAGGTTTCCGCTGCCATTGCTTCCATGATTGCGGCGGCAGTATCCGGCTCCGGATTGGTGGACGGAATACCCCATAATGTTGCACCGTTGTAGGATGCGGTATAATAAGACTTCTGTGCTTCGTCCAGCTTGGGGAACGGAATGATGGTATAATTGTCCTCCATTTCGCGGAACTCTTCACGTGCTGTATCAAGCTCCCGCGGAATGATGAGTGCCTGACCGGTATAGAACATATTGACCTGCAGACTGACATCGGTAGTCATGTAGGAACCTGCTTCGTTTCCTCCATGATACAGCGGATATATCTTTTCCATCAGGGTTGTCAGACGTTCTTCTGCGGTGGTATAAACAGGCAGACCATCTTCAACTGTAATCTGATGAATGTCTGCGGCGGTATAGAAAGAGTCCGCAGAATTGTAAAGATCCGTGACAAAACCGTAAAGGTCATGTTCGTCAAAAATGCCGTCACCGTTGAGATCCGCACTGATATTTTTGGAGATCTCCGAAAGTTTGTCCAGTGTCCAGGTTCCTGCACGGACGAGATCAGGAATATCTTCCACATTGTGAACCGATGCCAGCCGGTCGTTTAAGAACATGACATAGGAACCGCCGAGCAGGGACAAAAACGAGACATCTCCGGTCGCAAAGTAGGTCGCACCGCCGAGTGTCAGACCGTTTACCGCCGACTGATTCCACCACGGCTGTGACAGATCAAGATAAGCGGCGTTCTGCAAATCAAGAAAACAATTTTCCATGGAGAGCGTTGTGATGTTGATACCCCATCCTGCGATGATCTGCCATGCGTTGTCACCGGCAGAAATGGATGCACGAATTTTGGTGATTTCCGAATTGTAATTCGCCCAGCCCTCGCCGCTGTACAGTGCAATCGAGGCATTCAGGCGTTCTTCGATTCTGCGGTTGCGGCTGTAAATTGCGTCGTTCAGAACTTCGCCGTCTTCGGCGTCGGTGTCGACCTCCATCATCGTGTTGTCATTTCCCCGGACATGGATGGTGACAACTGCACCGCCCAGGTCAAGGTCATCCGGCAGATTGTCTGAAAGATACCCGTCGTCGATTTCCGTCGCGGTCGTGTCAGACGTATCCGTCAGAGCAGTGGTGTCAGCGCCGGTGTTGTCCCCGCCGCAGGCAGTCGTGGAAAGGGATGCAAGAAGAAGTGCCGCGGTAAGCATGGATAGATGATGTCTGTTCATTCTGTTGTACCTCCCAAGAATAGTAAACCAATTATACCATATTCTATTCTCTTTGGCAATGGCTAATCTTCATAACCGCGGTAAAATCTTATACATAATTTTCAGGAGCGCGGTCAGATTTCATCACAGCGGTAAAATTTTCACAGAAATTATCCCGGATTTCGGAAAACCTCTTTTCTTTTTTGCGGAAATGCGTTATAATATCATTATAATCAATCATAAGCAACATCACAGGAGGTAAGGGACGTTATGACCTTTTACGCTGTCCGCTTCGGCGGAAGTCCCCGGATCCGGTATGCCTGTACCGCTGCTATCGCGCCGGGAACCAGACACAACATCATCGACCACCGGAAGAACATTCTGGAAATCTCGTTCCACACCTGCGAGGAGGTGCGGTTTTCCACGCAAGAAGAATCCTTTGTGACAGGACCCGTCGATATCGCGATTCTGATGCCGGACGAACGTTATGATGTCACCCTGCACGCCGCCCCGGGTACCGCCGTCACCATGACCTCGGTCGCGGCGGAAATCGATGGTCTGGAACTGTCTGGGTATCATACGGACGACATCGGGCAGATTCAGGGGCTCCTTGATGCGGCACCGCCGGATACCGTATTTCTGCCGCGGATCTGGTCGCCGGAGGAGATCGAGTTTCAGGAGCTGACAGCGTTGATGCACACCATCATCAATAATTTTGCCGCAGGAACGACATCGCGGCATCTGCTGTGTATCTCGGACTGGTACCGTATCTGTGCGATGCTGGACAGCGCCTTCCGGCGGGAGATCGCGCGGCTGGTGCAGGAAGACGTGCCCGCCGATGAGGGAAGTGCGTACTACTATGTCCGCAAGGCGAAAAAATACATCTGTGCCAACTGTTCAGGCCGCCTGACCCTTGCCGACATTGCGGAAAATCTCGGCATTTCGACGGGGTATCTCTGCGCCGTGTTCAAACGCGGCACCGGACAGACAGTCGTTGATTACACCAACATGATCCGGATGCAGAACATCCGCGCCCGCATCTGTGAGGGCGATGACCGACGGTTTTCCATCATTTGCGCGGAAGCGGGAATGCACGATATCCGGTATGCCCAGCGGCTGTTCAAGAAATATTTCGGCGTGTCGATGCAAAGATACCGGCAGATCGAGAACGGCATCTCGCTTTACCATAAAAATCCGTGGACGGAAGCCGAGGTCGATCACGACCTGTTCAAAGATGAAGAACCGTAAAAACAGGCAGAACGGGGTGGAGCATTTGTGTGTGCCCCACCCCTTTAAAATTCCTCATGCCGTTCTTCCGAACGCCATTTTCCGGAATAAAATCCCCGCAAACCGAGGACTTTGAAATGTCAGATTCGGTGAAATTCCGGCTTATGCTCCTTGTAAACCGCAATATACCGGAACCCGATCTCCCGCGCCACGCGCAGAGCGAAATCGTGATGCGCCGCAATGTCCTTTTGGAAATGCGCATCGGATGCAAAGGTCAGAATCTCGCCGCCCGCTTCCTTATACCAGCGTAGAACGGTCTCCGTTGTGTGGTCAGGAATGCCTTTGTCCGGAACGCGATAGGGTGCGGCATTGAATTCCAGTCCGCATCCGCGCGACACGATGTGCGCAAGGAACATCCGCATCCGCTCCTCCCAGTCCCGCATCGAAAACGGAACGCCTTTGCGCAGGCAGTAACGCAGGGGATACGTCGGGTGGGTGAACACGTCGATGCCCGGGGTGTGAACCAGCTGCTCCCACGCATCGAGATAATCGTCGAACACGCGGCGGCGTTCGTCCTCGGTGCATTCGTGGAACGGAAACGTCAGATATCCGGTCGTTCCCGGCACATAGTGCACCGAGCCGAGCATCACATCAAACGGCGCATACGACAGCGTTTCGTCAATGCCCGCGGGAAACAGATACGGTTCCCCGTATTCCAGTCCCACGGCAACGTACATTTTTCCGGCGTACTTTTCGCGTTCCAAAAGAAGTTCTTTTTGCCACTGTGCAAACGCAAACTTCTGGCGGAAGCCGTCGATATACGGGGAAATGTCGTAATGGTCGGTAATTGCAAAATAGGACAAACCCATCTTATATGCGGCGGCGCACATATCGGCGGGGGTCGCCGGGCGGTCATCCGGAACATCGGCGGAATAGGTGGTATGCGTGTGGGAATCGGAGCGATACATTGCGTGTGATAACCTGATTTCTTTTTATATTATTTCTGTGCTTCCCGCAGGCGCATGAGAACCGTCTCAAAATACGCGGGGAGCGGTGTTTCAAATTCAGCATATTGCCCGGTGCGCGGATGGACAAAGCCAAGCAGCTTTGCGTGCAGGCACTGTCCGCACAAGACGGACACCATTTTCTGCTCAAAGGGATTTTTGCCAACACCGTAAACGGGATCGCCGAGCAGCGGATGCCTCTTGTATGCCATGTGAACGCGGATCTGGTGTGTGCGCCCGGTTTCGAGTCGGAACCGGCAGTAGGTAAACGCTCCCCACGGAGTCTGAAAGCGTTCCAGCACGGTGTAATGCGTGACCGCGCGGCGCGCACCGGGGGCGGAGGAGACTGCCATTTTCTTTCGGTCAACGGGGTGACGGGCAAGCGGCGCGTCAACGGTACCCTCATCCTCTTTGATGTTGCCGAGCACGATCGCGTGATAGACACGGTTCACCGAATGCTCCTTGATCTGCGCGGCAAGCGAAACATGGGCAGTGTCGTTTTTGGCAACGACCAGAACCCCGGAGGTGTCGCGGTCGATGCGGTGGACGATGCCGGGACGGATGACGCCGTTGATGCCGGAGAGGGAATCGCCGCAGTGAAACAGAAGCGCGGAGACGAGCGTTCCCGTGTAATTGCCGGGCGCGGGATGAACGACCATGCCTTTCGGCTTGTTGACCAAAATCACATCGTCGTCTTCGTAAACGATGTCGAGCGGAATGTCCTCCGGCAGAACCTCCAGCGGCACCGGCTCCGGAATTTCCAGTTCGATGACGTCTCCTGCCGCACAGCGGTAATTTTTCGGTACGCGCATACCGTTGACGGAGACCGCTTCGTCGTCGGCGGTCAGAAGCTTCTGCGCGGCGGAACGTGTCAAATCCGTATTTGCGGCAAGAAAAACGTCGATGCGGCTTCCCGCATCCGCATCACGAACGGTCAGAAGCATCGTCGGTATCTCCGGTTTCGGTTTCGGTCTCTGTTTCGGTTGCGTCGGGAACGGTGTCGGGGGCGGTTACGGGCTTCTTCGGCTTTTCGTCCTCAAATTCCGCATACCGGAACAGCCATAAAAACATCATCGCGCATCCCACGCAGACGAACATATCCGCGACGTTGAACACGGCAAAATTGATGAGCCGGAAATCCACAAAGTCCACGACATAACCAAGGATCGTCCGGTCGATCATGTTGCCGGCACCCCCGCCGATAATAAAGGAAAGTGCGGTGCAGAGCAGGGGATGGTCGTCCCGCTTGAAATAGAGATAGCACGACAAGAGGGCAATGGCAACGGTCGAGATGACGAGAAACACCCAGCGGTGGTCGGCGAGAATGCCGAATGCCGCACCGTAGTTTGTGACATAGGTGAGGTGCAGAACGTCCTCTATGATGGGAAAGGTCTCGATCGGCTTCAGATGCGTGACCGCAAGCTGCTTTGTCAGTTGGTCGAGCAGTATGGAAACGATGACCACGCAGAGCCAGAGCAGACCTTTTTTGTTTTCTTTTTTCATTTGTTGTGTTGAACCTGAAAAAAGCATCGCACGCCCGTGCTCTCCGACCGGAAAACCCATCGGAGAGGGGACACAGAGATGCTTTTCGTTCCTTTCGGACAATTATTCGGTGGGAGTTTGGGTATCCTTGTCGGAATCCGGCGTGATGCCGTAGACGGCGCGCAGTTCTTCGTCCGTGACGAGCGCATCGTCTTCGATTTCGGCGGCAAGCGCTTCCAGGAGCGCATCGGCATCGTCGTCTGCATTGCCGGCGGAGGGTTTTGCATTACCTGTAACAGGGGAGGATTTTGCACGGTCGTCCGGAGTACTGACACCGTTCAGATCGTCCGGGTCGTCAAGGTCGCCAAGGGTGACGTGATGCACCGGCGGGTTGTCCTGCGATGTGACACGGGCAAAGACCTGCGTGTCGCCTGCTTCCTCTTCCTTGTCGACGGCAGGGGCGGATACCGGGGTGTCCGGGGCGGTGATGTCGAAATCGTAGTCCTCTTTGATCAGTCCCGCAATGCTGTCGGCAATTTTTACGACATAGGCATCATTGTCAACGGCGTTGACGGCGGCGGCTTCTGCGGACGCATTCGGCGTCAGCGCTTCCAGATATTCGATGTGCTTGGTGTATTTTTCAAACAGTTCTTCTTTCAGAGCGGCAACTTCGTTTTTGAGTTCGACCAGCGTTTTCCGTTCCGCCGCCGCCTTGTCGCGGAATTCTGCCAGAACCCGCATACAGTCGGACTTGGTGGAGCGCATGATCTTGTCGGCGCGGTCGGATGCATCCGCAACGATCTGCTTGCCGGCTTTCTGGGCGTTGATGAGGGCAGTACGGATGGATTCCTCCTCCGCACGCATGGTATCGAGCGCATCGAGCGCGGATTGCAGTTTGCGTTCCAACGCATCGTTTTCCCGGTACAGATCGGTATATTTTTCCATGACGAAGCTGATGTACTCATCAACCTCCGGAATGCTGTAGCCGCGCATGACGCGGGTAAATTCTTTGTTTTTCAGCTCATGTGGCGGAATCAATGGATGGTATCCTCCTTTGACCGGAATTTTCTGGGAATATACGGATTTTGGGTAAGTGTTTTTAGATAAGCTTCCGCAGACGGATGCGGATGCGCCCCTTTTTTGAGGCACCGTCGGTCGCATCAAAGATGAAGCGACCGTGCCCGCGGACGGAGAGAATCTGTCCCGGAACAAGCTCGGTGTCGGGCGCGTTTGCGGGGCGGAAATCCACCTCGACCATATCGGACGAGACGAGCTGCTTTGCCTTTTCGCGCGGAAGATTGCAGGCGGCGGCAACGATGCCGTCAAGGCGCAGAGAAGCGACCGTATCCGAGAGGGTTTCGTAACGGCGGCAGTCGGGGGTATTCACGGCATCCTCTTTTGAGAGAATGCGGATGTGTACTTTGTCGTTTCCGATGCGTTCCAGATTGGCGGAAAGGTATTCGGAGATCGCACCGCGCACAAAGACAACGGCAGAACGGTCGTCCGTGACGGCAATGTCGCCGATGACGCTCCGCTCCACACCGAGCGCAAGCAGGGAACCGAGATAATCGCGGTGCGACAGCACCCGATACCCGGAGCCGCAGACGGAAAGGGCGGTGATACCGTCCTCGGACAGCGCGGCGGACAAAAGGGATTCCCGCATCGGGGTTTCGGTATCCATGCGCGCAACATCGGTCAGATACTCCGGAAAGAGCATGAGAATCTGCCGTTCCGCGTGCGGATAACCGCCCCAGAACAGCCAGTTTTCGTTTTCGCGAAGACCGCACTGCGATAAATACGCACGGATGAGATACTGCTCCCCGAGATTGTAAAAATCGGTTGCGGCGGTATCGTACCCTGCTTTTTCGCATAAATCACCGACCCGTGACAGAAGAAGCCGTTCTTCCTCCGTGCGGGCGAGAAATGCGATGGATTTTTCATTGTTCGGCATGACAGAAATCCCTCGTTTCCATCACATGAGCGCCGTCTGGATGAGGGACAGCAGAACGAACGTGATGAAAAAGGAAATGTCGATCGGCATTGACGCAAGCAGCTCCGAGCGCTCCACAAGACAGCGCACGGGATAAATGACGACCTCCGTCACAGAATAGACGAAGTCCGTCAGCGCATTGTCCTCCAGCATTGGAAGCCAGGACAGAATGGCGCGGATGAACATGAGCAGCTGGAGCGCGCCGATGAGCAGATATGCCGCATTGGAAATGACGTAGACAAACTGACTCAACGCTTAAAATTCACCTGCGTAGATGTCGCCGTCGTCAATGGGGGATTTGGGTTCGGGCTTGGGTTCCGGGCCGCGGAGCTGGTCACCGGAAACATCGACGTTGTGCGGCGTGATGACAAACGTGTTGTTCGCAACACGCTTGAGCTGACCCTCAATGGAATATGTAACGCCGGATAAGAAGTCGATCATGCGGCGCGCGGTCTCCTTGTTCGTGCCCTCCAGGTTCAGAACGACCGTGCGGCGGTTGAGCAGGTGGTCTGCGATCTGGTTGACGTTCTCGTAACGGTCGGGCTTGACGACCTTCAGTTCCAGAGATGTGCCTGCCGGTGCGGACTGTCTCTGCGGCTGAGGCTGGGGCTGCTGCGGCTGATCAAATGCACCGAAGCCGGAATCGTATCCGCCTGCGTTCATGCCCATACCGGAGGATGCCTGCTGTCCGCCCGCGCTGCTCATCGGATCCTGACCCGGCATATCGTCGCCGAACAGGTCTCCGTCGTATTCATTATAATCGAGATCTTCAGAGCCTACCATACTCTTGATCTTATCAAAAACTCCCATGTTGTACCTCCACTGTGTTTGTGTAATCGTTTATCAGATATCATAAAGGTTATGTGCAGAAATTAAATCAGAGCTCAAAAGCGTGCTTTTTGGACACGGATTTGAAGTATCAATTTATTATATCACAGATTTGAAAAATATGCACCACTTTTTTTGCCGAAAATGCGACTTTTAACAATTTGTTTACAATTTCGTGCAGAAATCCGACGTATTTCCGTTATTTCTGTTCCGGTTCGCCCATTCCGGCTTTCGGCGGGTACTGCCGCGCTCCGAAAATACCGGAGCCGACGCGTACGATGTCGGAGCCGCACAGAATTGCTTCCTCATACGAGCCGCTCATGCCCATTGAGAGCACCGGCTCCATGCCGGCAACGCGGGAAAGCCGTTTTTCGCACAGCGCATCAAAAAGTGCTTTGGTTTCCGAAAAATACCGGTGATATGCTGATGTGTCCCCGGTGTTCGGCGCAATGGTCATCAGCCCCCGGATGCGCACGGCGGGATAGTCGGTTGTTACCGTGTCGTAAAAGCGCAGGATCTCCTCCTCCTCCGGTGCAATACCGCCCTTGGATTCCTCCCGGCCGATGTTGATTTCAATCAGACAGTCCATCGTTTTTCCGTGCTTTTTTGCCTGCCGGTCGATCTCCTTTGCAAGCGACAGCGAGTCAAGCGAGTGGATCATATCCACCTTGTCGATGATATACTTGACCTTGTTCGATTGCAGGGAACCGATGAGATGTACCGAAACACCGTCGAGATGCAGAAGCGGATATTTGTCGCAAAGCTCCTGCACGCGGTTTTCGCCGATACAGCGGATGCCGCAGACGTCGATGGCGTGATTGATGCGGTCGGCATCCACGGTCTTGGTGACAGCCATCAGCGTGACATTTTTGTGATAGGGAGAAGCGTTTTCCGCCGCGGCGATTTTTTCTCGCAGGGAGGTGATGTTATGTTCGATCGCGGCAAAT
Source organism: Clostridia bacterium (assembly GCA_017481495.1). Taxonomy (GTDB): domain Bacteria; phylum Bacillota; class Clostridia; order Oscillospirales; family CAG-272; genus RGIG3925. The sequence continues at coordinate 38,493 of JAFUPC010000079.1, read as the reverse complement.
GCCGCTGTTTGTTCTTCGTTTGACATGATTGATCTTTATCCTTTCCGTTCGGTTCGGTGTTTTGCTATGATATGATTTTTCCGACATACAGGTTTTTGCCGCTGGTGATGATGTGGTCATAAAGCTCCAGCATATCCGCATCCTCGGAGGATCCGTCGTTTTCGCGGCAGATGAAATAGCCGTCGATCTCGCGCAGGGCATCAATGCGGCGGAACTGCACGGTGTAGCCTTCCAGGATGTAGACCCCCTGCACGCCGTCCACGATGCGCACGGCGGAGATGGGAACCTTGTACCCCTCACAGGTGTCCGTGACGATCTGCACGCTCTGGCGGCGCAGGAAGCTGAAATGCTCGGGGATGGAGTTGGTACGGAACACCAGCACCACGCGGTCGTCATCGGCCTGTAAAATCATGCGGTCGAGGATCATCGAAATGCGGACATCGGAGTTGTACGGGAAAATGATGGTGTAGGAATACCCCTCGGTGTAGGAGCGGCTTTCCTCGGTTGTGATGCCGACACCGATGTACCAGTTGTATTCCGTGACGATCTTTCCGCAGTTTTTGCCGCCCTCGGCGTTGGTTTCCAGCGACATATCCGCCGCGGAGGAAACGAGCGAATCGAACTCGTCCAGGGTCAAATTGTCGATTTTGTCGGAGGAGAAAATTTCCTCAAAGCCGTCGATGTCGGCGTAATAATACCCGGAGCGGTCGGTTGTGACCGTTTCCGCAACGGTGCCGGAGCTTGTGACAAGCGCTTGCCGCCGGGCTTCGAGCGCGGCAATCTGGTCGTCGAAATTTTCGACGTGCTTTGTGATGATGAGCCGCTGGTTCATCGCGGAAATGAGGTCGTCGGACTTCGCCATCGCGTATCCCGCAGACCCCTCCGCCATCCGGCTGAGCAGGGTGTAGTAGGAATCGAAGATCGTGGTATCGACAAGCTGGGTGTCGGAATAGCTGACGTTTTCGTCAAGGTTGGAGTTTTTGAGCTGCTTGATCTTGCGTTCCAGTTCCTGCAAGGTCACGCTGTCCTCCTCGGAGGTACTGCCCGCGTAGACCTGACAGATCTCCTGCCCGACGGCGACCTTTGTGCCGTCCTCGCACAAAAAGTTGATGCTGCCCGCCTGACCGGGGGAGGTGTAGAGCAGAGATTCTCCGCGGAAAATGTACGCATCGTACTCCGTGACCTCCTCCTGTGTGGTGTAGACGATGGTGGCCGTTTCTACGTCCGTCGTCAGTCCGTTGATGATATGATACAGGAGAAAGACCGCAAGGCCGATGGAAAACACGGTCGAGAGGACGTATTTCAGTACACCGGCAAGATATTTCAGATCCATTGATTGTTCTCCTTTGATTTACTTATTCCGCAGCCCCGTTGAAAATCCGGCACCCCTGTTCCGTCAGATAATCGACCGTATCCACCCCCGCCGGTGCGGTATCGGGATACAGCCAGTGCATGGCGGGATTGCGGCGGAACCAGGTCAGCTGACGTTTTGCGTATTGTCTTGTCGCCGCGCGGAGACGTTCTGCGGCATCGTCCAGTGTCATTTCCCCGCGCAGATAGGCGAGAAATTCCTTGTATCCAATGGCCTGTGCGGCGGTGGAGCCGTCGGGAAGATACCCACCGGCATACAGCCGCTTCACCTCGTCAAGCAGTCCGCCGTCCAGCATCAGCGACACGCGCCGGTTGATGCGGTCATGAAGAATAGAACGGTCGCAAAAGTCAAGACCGAGATAACACGCATCGAACACAGGCGGTGCTTTGTGCGACTCTGCATCCCAGACGGATTTCGGTTTTCCTGTGACAAGGTAGATCTCCAAGGCGCGCAGAACACGTTTTGTATTATTTTTGTGAATGGCGGCGGCAGAATCGGGGTCGGCTTCACACAGTCTTGCATAAATGCCGTCGATGCCGTCGCGGGCATATTCCTCTTTCAGTGCCATCAGCACGTCGGAATCCGTGTCCGGCGCATCCGAAAAGACTGTCCCGCGGATGGTGCTGTCGAGATACAGTCCCGTGCCGCCGCAGAAAACGGGAAGCTTTCCGCGCGAGAGGATGTCGTTTGCGCAGGCGGTTGCCGCCCGGACATAATCGGCGCAGGAAAACGGTTCGCGCGGGTCGACAAAATCGATCATGTGATGCGGGATGCCGTCCATTTCTTCCACCGTCGGCTTTGCCGTGCCGATGGACAGCTCTTTGTATATCTGCATCGAGTCGCAGGAAATGACCTCGCCCCCAAGGCGTTTTGCAAGGGAAACGGCAAGTGCTGTTTTTCCGCTCGCGGTCGGCCCGACGACACACAGCACACGCGGAGTGTGTGGTTCATGCGGTGCGTGTGCTTCACACGGTGTGAATCCTTCACGCGGCGCGCTCATCGGCTTCCATCCTCTGTCAAGTCATCCGTGATAAACATCGCATCGCCGAACGAGAAGAAGCGATATTCCTCTCTGATGGCTTCTGCATACGCGGAAAGCACGGTCTCGCGGGAAGAAAGCGCGGAAATGAGCATAAGCAAGGTACTTTCCGGCAGGTGGAAGTTTGTGATCAGACAATCGACACAGCGGAAGCGGTAGCCGGGGTAGATGAAAATGCGTGTTTCGCCGTGAATGGGATGCACGATGCCGTTATCGTCTGTTACACTTTCCAGCGTTCGCACGGAGGTCGTGCCGACGGCAACGATGCGCCGTCCCTCGGCTTTGGCGCGGTTAATGATGTCCGCGGCTTCCTCCGATACGGAAAAATATTCCGCGTGCATGACGTGCTCTCTGACATCGTCCACCTTGACGGGACGGAATGTCCCCAGCCCCACATGGAGCATGACCGGAACGACGGTGATCCCTTTGGCACGGATCTCGTCAAGCAGCTCCGGCGTGAAATGCAGTCCTGCGGTCGGTGCGGCGGCGGAACCCTCCTCGTTTGCGTAAACGGTCTGGTAGCGGGACTTGTCCTCTAACTTGTGCGTGATGTACGGTGGGAGCGGCATATTTCCGATCTCATCAAGAACCGCGTAAAGGGTGCGGTATTTTTCTTTGTCGTAGGTGAAGCGGACGATGCGGTTTCCGTCCTCGACGGTCTCTACAATGTCCGCCCGGAGAATGCCGTCGCCGAATGATACCGCCGCGCCGGGCTTCAGCCGCCGTCCTGGATGCAGAAGCACCTCCCAGACGTCTTCTTCTACCTGTTTGAGAAGCAGAAATTCCACCGCAACGCTCGAATTCTCCGCGATCTTTTTGCCGTAAATGCGCGCGGGAATGACCTTGGAATCGTTGACGACAAGAACGTCGCCCGGATGCAGATAATCGAGAATGTCGTGGAAAATACGGTGCTTGAATTCGCCGGTCTTGCGGTCGAGCACCATCAGGCGCGAGTGGTCGCGCTGTTCTGCCGGTGTCTGTGCGATGAGCCGCTCGGGCAGGTCGTAATAATAATCCTTTGTGGAAAATCCCGTTGGCACCGCTGCGGTGTTGTCTGCGGGGGTAATATGGTCGGTCATATATGAAAAACTCCGTCTGAAATCATGAATATATAAAATATTATACCACAGAACGAAGAAAAAAGAAACAGGAAAATATGAATAAAACCAAAAATCCGGAAACTTTTGTACTTCTCTTGACAGAGACCGTATTTTGTGGTATCATGATACCATCTTTGTTACCCCGGGAGGTCGTTATGCCGAAAAATACCGTCCGTGATTCTGTCGTCATCCGTGACTACCTTGTCATCGCCGCAGGCTCCGTTCTTTATGCGGCGGCGCTGTGCCTGTTCGTCTATCCGCGCAGCTTTTCGTTCGGGGGAACCTCCGGACTGTCCGTTCTGCTCGCCGCCATCATTCCCCTGCCGGAATCCGTCATCACCGTCATTCTGAACACGGCGCTGATGATTCTGGCACTGCTCCTGCTCGGACGGCAGTTCGCGCTCCGAACCCTTGTCGGCAGTGTCCTGACAACCGGTGCCATCGGACTTATGGATCTGATTCCCGGAATTTCCTGGCTCCACACCCCGTGGATGTGGGTGGATCTCGTGCTTGCCGTCACCCTTGTCGCCTGTGGCACGGCGATGCTGTTCTCCGTCAACGCCAGCTCCGGCGGCACGGACATCCTTGCCATGATCATCACAAGCCGCGCTCCCGGTGTGAAAATCGGAGGAGCGCTGTTTCTCTCCGACATCCTCATCGTCTGCGGTGCGTTTGTTCTGTACGGTGTGCAGACCGGTGTCTGTTCGGCGGTGGGGCTGGTACTGAAATCGGTGTTGACGGATGGGGTTTTGAGAGTGATCAATGTTATTTTCGGGAAGAAAACGCAAGGTACATGAAAGGGTCTTCTCCGCGAATCGAATGATCATTTGAAATGTGGGATGCCGTTCCTCTACAAACGTATTGACAAGCGTTTGCTGCCCCCCAAAAAAACCGCATAAACATAAAAAAGGATCTACGCCCCGAAAAGCGTAAATCCTTTCATTATCCCAAAATCACCAATCCATATCCGCCATCGTCTTATACGATTCCAGCAGCGTGTCATAATATGCCGTCGTCGCCTTGGAATACTTCTCGATCGTGGACGTCAGCGAACCTTTCGACATTTTCAGGTTCTCGGTGAACAGCCAGGTATACCGCTTGGTATCCGGGACGGCATAACCGAAGTCGTAGACACGTCCGTCCATGATGTAGTGGAGCATTTCCAGGGAATCCTCGTCGCGGGAGAGCTTCTGCGTGACGACCGTGTCGAGATATTTCGGAATGACATTGTAGTAGGAATCGGCAGAGAGCGCTTCGAGAATCAGACCCGTGTGCGCGATGTTGTCTGTCTGTGCTGTGACGGGAATACCGAATGCGGCGGAGCGGCAGTCGTCGTAGGTATAGTATTTGTCCTGCGACTCGTCATACATCGGATAGGGAAGCAGACCGTATTCGGAATTGTATTCGCGGAAGACCTCCAGGTCGTTGAGCCAGATGGCTTGGAGGAGAACGCGGTTTTCGTCCCAGCTGATGTCGCAGGGGAGGTCCCAGCCGATCTCAAATGCAAGATCGGAGGTGTAAAGCAGCTCATACAGCCACTTTGTCAGATTGGAAAATTTCTCGGACTGATAACCGAGCTTGACCCCGTCCTCGGAGAGCGTGATGCCCATTTCGCCGACGGCGTAGACCCATGTCAGCGCGTGATAGCCGAAATTCGTCGCAAAGCCCCAGGTGTCGTTTTCGTCCATCTGACCGTCGCCGTTGGAGTCGTTCGTCACGCTCTTGACGATTTCAAGGAACGTGTCCATCGTCCATTCGTGGCTGCGGACAAGGTCATAAAAATTCGTGATGTCGTTGTTTGCGGCAAGTGTCTTGTTGAAAACGAGAAGATTTGCGTACTGATACGAGTTGATGGAATAATCGGACAGCACGCAGGGCAGATAGCCGTAAAGTTCAAAGGTGTCGTTGATCTCTGTGTGCCACCACGGGTTTTCAAAATCGAGATATGGCACTTCGTTCATGTTGTAGAATAAACCGTCGGCAACGATGGACGACTGCATCGCGTAGGTGTAGAAAATGACGAGATCGTATAAATCTTCACCGGCGGCAACAGAGGTGTTCAGACGGTCGCGAACCGCCATCCAGCTGCTGTCGGCATCCTCCGGGATGACGTTGTAGACCATGTTGTAACGGTCTTCGATGCGTTTCGTGCGGTCGAAAATGGCATCGTTGATGACTTCACCGTTCGACTCGGCGGCGGTGAACGTGTCCGTGCCGGACAGATGGTCTTCGTGGCAGAGAATGTCCATCTGCCAGCCGCCAAGGTCTTCTGTGGGCAGGTAGGCAAGAATATCCGCCTCGGTCACAGCTTCCGTGACGGGTTCCGTTGAGACGGGGGTGGAGTCGGCGGTCTGCGTACCGTCGGAGCAGGATGCGGCGAGCAGAACGGCAAGCAGTGCGGATGCGGTTAAAAATACAGGGGTCGTGCGTTTCATTGAGATCTTCCTTTCGTGCAGATAATATACGGTCATGCAAGGGTGTCGAGATACGCACCGATGTCAAACACTTCTGTTTTTGCATCCCGGCGCAGATAGAGCGGATGATGCGGGTGTCCCTTTTTGGAGCGGGCACCGACGGAATACCAGACAGCGCCGTGGTTTTCGCCGACGGCGATCATATCGCGTACCGTTGGGATGAGATACGGACGTTTTTCGATGATCGTTCCCCATGCCGCCCAGACAGCCGGTGTTCTCCCTTTCCCGTAGGAGGACAAAACGTAGTCGAACGCCGCCATGTTTTCCCGGTGGAGCTTTTCATTGCGGGCAATGTCCATATTGCTTGGGTCGGTCGCCCGCTGTGCGTAGACGTTGAACATGACGAAACTGTCGTAGCCGTTGCTGTGCGCGATACGTTCCACGCTTTTGAGCGTGTTGTCGAGATTGCCGGGCTCGGCGGTGGACGGATTGATGCCGATGCAGACAAGCGGATTTTCCCCGCGGGTCGCCAGAATGTAACGGTATTCCAGATACCGGCAGGGGACATAAAGCCATTTCTGCCGGTCGTAGGCGATTTCCGTCACTCCGTTTTCCTCGTCAAGCGCCTCCCCGAAGGTCAGGATGTCGTCATCGGTCAGCGTTTTTGCGGGAATGTGCATGGTGATACCTCTTTTATAGTTTATAATATTTTAATAATATTGATTATAACATAAAAAGCTTCTCTGTGTCAATATCCTGCGGCAAAAAAAGAATCTGTTTCCGTTGTGCTGTAAAAAAACCGCATAAAACGCGAAAAATTGTGGAAATCGGATATTTACAAATCCGCCGAAAGGGTGTATAATTATATACGCTGAAAATTTTATAATACCGAAAAGAAACCAACAGATCCGAGCGTCCACGGAAATATCAATCTTATGATATCCTCTCCGTTCCCAGAGCGTCCATCTGTTGTTTTTTTATGCCCGGAAGCCTCCGAATCTTGCCGCGATGCTAATGTGAGGTAAAAAATCTGTGAACAATCGCGGTATTTATGGAAATTATCACAAAACTGTGCTATAATATATTGAATATATGGATTTGGTCGACTGCAAAATGGCGTTTTTCGGCCGACGGATTCATCGTGCATTTTCAAGGAGAACCACATGGCAATTACTACTGAAAAACTGGAAATGAAGTCGCTGCCCTGCATCCCGCTTCGCGGCGTCGTCGTTTTCCCTATGATACCGATCAATATTGAAACCAACGAAAAGAAGATGATCGCCGCCTGTGAGCGGGCGTCTGAGAACAACACGGAGGTCGTGTTCGTCACCATGCGTGAGCTGACGGTGGAGAATCCGGCGGAAAAAGATCTGTTCCGGTTCGGCACTGCCGCGCGCATCAAGCAGCTCATCAAGCTGCCGGACGGTACGGCGCGGGTGCTGGTGGACGGCACCGCGCGCATGGAGGTCACGTCCTTTGTCTTCGGCACGCAGGGCATCACCGCGATGGGCTTCGTCCGTCATCTGCGCATTGAGGAGGACGGCGGCATCCGCTCCGAGGCGCTTCTGATGAGCACTGTCTCCACGGTCGAGAAGATCGTTGCCTATATGCCGAAAGGCTCAAAGGAGCTTCTCATGGCGGTGCGCGGCATCAAGGACCCCGGAATGCTGGCGGACTTCATCGCATCGAATGTACTTGTCAAATATACGGACAAGCAGGCAGTCCTGGACGAAGCGAATCCCGTCAAGCGTCTGGAACTTGTCAATGTCCTGCTTGAAAGCGAGGAGGAACTGCTCCGCACAGAACAAGACATCCATAAAAAAGTACATCAGCAGATCGAGCAGAATCAGCGCACCTACTACCTGCGCGAACAGCTCAAGGTCATCCAGAACGAACTGCGCGGGGAATATCCGCCGTTCTTTGACGAGGAGGACGGAGAGTTTGTGGACGAGGAGGGCGACGGCGACGAGCTGAACGAGTATTCCGAACGGATCCGCCGCGTGACGGAGGGTGCCGCACCGGAGATCCGCGCAAAGCTGATGAAAGAGCTGAAACGGCTCTCCAAGGTTCCATACGGCGCTGCGGAGGGCAATGTCCTGCGCAATTATCTCGATACCGCACTGGAATATCCGTGGACGAAAAAATCCAGGGAACGGCTGGACATTCCCGCCGCGCGCAAGGTATTGGATGCAGACCATGACGGCATGGAAAAGGTCAAGAAACGGATTCTTGAATACCTTGCCGTGCGCAAGCTGAACGGCGGCGCGGGAAATCAGATTTTGTGTCTGGTCGGCCCGCCAGGTGTCGGTAAAACGTCCATCGCCGCATCCGTTGCACACGCGCTTCACAGAAAATATGTCCGCGTGTCGCTGGGCGGCATCCGGGACGAAGCGGACATCCGCGGTCACAGAAAGACCTATGTCGGCGCAATGCCCGGCAGAATCGTCAACGCAATGGTCGAGGCTGGCGTGAACAATCCGCTGATTTTGCTTGACGAGCTTGATAAAATGACCCGCGATGCGCACGGCGACCCCGCATCCGCGATGCTGGAAGTGCTGGACGGGGAACAGAACAAGACGTTCCGCGACCATTTCATGGAACTGCCCATCGACTTGTCCGACTGTATGTTCATCGCCACGGCGAACACGCTGGAAACCGTTCCCGCGCCACTTCTTGACCGTATTGAGGTCATCGAACTGCCGTCTTACACCCGAGAAGAGAAGCATTCCATCGCCGTCAACCATCTCATCGGCAAGCAGTGTAAAAAGCACGGTCTGAACAAGCGCGTTCTGCGCATCTCCGATGAGGCGATCTACGACATCATTGATTTTTATACAAGAGAAGCCGGTGTGCGCAGACTGGAACGGGAGATCGCCGCGCTGTGCCGCCGCGCCGCCATGAAGATCACCGACGAGGGCGTGAAGTCCTGCACGGTCACGCGCGAAAATTTAACGGAATATCTCGGCCGTCACAAGGTGCGCCCGGAGCAGATCACACCGTCCAACGAAGTCGGTGTCGTCAACGGACTTGCCTATACTGAATCCGGCGGCGATCTTCTGAAAATCGAGGTTTCCGCCGTTCCCGGCAGCGGTCATATTGAATTGACCGGTTCGCTGGGCGACGTTATGAAGGAATCCGCCAAAGCGGCAATCACGTTCGTGCGTTCCCGCGCCGATCGGTTCGGCATTGACCCCGATTTCCACAAAAACCGCGACATCCACATCCATGTGCCGGAGGGCGCTGTGCCCAAAGACGGCCCGTCTGCCGGTGTCACGATGGTGACGGCTCTCGTTTCCGAGCTGTCCGGGCGCGCGGTGCGGCGGGATGTCGCCATGACAGGCGAGGTCTCCCTGCGCGGCAGAGTCATGGCGATCGGCGGTCTGCGGGAAAAGACGATGGCGGCATACAAAGCCGGCGTGAAAATCATCTGCATTCCCGAAGAAAACGTCCCCGATCTCGAAGAGGTCGCACCTGTTGTAAAAGAAAACATCACGTTCTACCCCTGTTCCCATGTCGATGAGGTGCTTGCCATTGCGCTGACTGAGGAAAAGCCGGAAATGGATTCTGTTCCCGTCATCCCCCAGCCGCTGATGCTGATCCCGGCAGAACCGCCGGTCGTCACGCCTGTCAGCTACGCTTTGTCCCGAGAAGAGCAGTAAAGGAGTGTGCGTAATGCCGCTGAATCTGAACAATATCGACCTTGTGATGAGCGCGGGATTCCCGGAACAGTTTCCGCATGACACCCTGCCGCAGATTGCGTTTTCCGGTCGCTCCAACGTCGGAAAAAGCTCGCTTATCAACACCTTACTTGGCAGAAAAAGTCTGGCGCGGGTCTCCGGTTCTCCCGGCAAGACCATTACCGCGAACTTTTATAATGTAGACAACCAGTTGTATCTCGTGGACCTCCCCGGTTACGGCTTTGCAAAGCGCCCCGATTCCGAGCGGGAAAAGTGGGGCACGCTGATGGAAGCGTATTTTGACAGCAATCCGAATCTGAAGCTTGTCGTACAGCTCATCGATTTGAAGGTCGGCCCGACCCGGGACGACGACAATATGCTTGCATGGCTGTGCGATACCCGAACCCCGTATATCATTGCGGCTACCAAGGCGGACAAGCTGAACGTCACCGACCGGAAAAAGTATTACGACTTACTGTGTGAAGACCAGATGGTTCTGGAGGGGACGCACGTCATCGCATTCTCGTCACTCAAAGGCGACGGGCGAGATGAGGTTTGGCATCACATCCGCCGCATGGCCGGAATCCTGTAATAAATATGTTTTCTATTGTATCCGTATTTCAGAATCTGTTTTCCGATCTGCCCGGACTGCTTCTGCGTGTACCGGTCATCTTACTTGCCCTGTGTGTGCATGAAACGGCGCACGGCTTTATGGCAAATAAACTCGGCGACCCGACCGCGCGGAATCTGGGGCGGCTGACGCTCAATCCGACAAAGCATCTTGACCCCCTTGGCACCATCTGTATGTTCCTGTTTGGCTTCGGCTGGGCAAAGCCGGTTCCCATTCAGACCCGGAATTTCAGAAATCCCAAGCGTGATATGGCGCTGACCGCGGCGGCGGGACCCATTTCCAACCTCTGTCTCGGTTTTCTCGGTCTGTTCTGCGCAAACCTGTTCTGGGCGATCATGGTCGGAACGGGCATGATCTTCGAGGCAGCAGGGACACTGTATATCAACACGACCTCGAACTTTGTTGCCAATCTCATTACCTATACCAACCTGTTCTTCAATCTGTTCTACTGGATGAACATCTCGCTTGCGGTCTTCAACCTGCTTCCGGTGCCGCCCCTGGACGGTTCCCGTATCTGGTTTTCGTTTCTGCCCGCGAAGTGGTATTTTGCTGTCATGCGGTATGAGCAGATCATTCAGCTTGTGCTGATGCTGACTCTCTGGACGGGGATGCTTGACACGCCACTCAATTTCTTTGTGAATCTGGTGATGTCCGGCATGGAATGGGTGATCGGGCTGATACCGTTTTTCAATTGAGGAGTCCCATGGACACACTGACCTATAAAATTGACACCTTTGAAGGCCCGCTTGACCTTCTGCTTTCGCTGATTGCGAAAAACAAAATGGAAATTGCGGACATCCGCATCACCGTCATCTTTGAACAGTATATGGCGTATCTCGATCGCATGAAGAGCATGGACATGGAAATCGCGGGCGAATTCATCGTCATGGCAAGCGAGCTGATGCTCATCAAGAGCCGGATGCTCCTGCCGAAGCCCGAGGATCCGAATGAAGAAGACCCCCGCGCCCGTCTTGCCGCCGCCTTGCAGGCGTACAAACAGGCAAAGGAAGCTGCACGGTATCTGGAAGAACAGTATGCCTACTTTTCCGCGCGGTACACAAAGGATGAGGACGAGGTTCCGGGAGACGCGACCGACATCGATCCGCAGGACGTGATGATGCTCCAGCGGGCACTGATGCGGCTGTTCTCCAAAAAGGACACCGAAGCCCCCCCGCCGATGAACAATATCGCGCCCATCATCAAGAAAACCATTGTTCCCATCTCCGAAAAAATCCGCACGGTAACAGAACAGCTGTCGCGCGAGGGGTGCATTCCGTTCCTTTCGCTGTTTGCGGCGGCGCAGTCGAAAAGCGAAATCGTCGCCATCTTCATGGCGGTGCTGGCTTTGGTCAAGGACGGACACATCCTGCTTGACCGCCGTCTCGCGGCGGAAACACTGTCGGAGGAAGATGCGATGTATGACGAGGTGGGTGGCTATACCTACGAATTTTACTGTTCCCTGAATCCTGAAAATGCTGTTCCGGATGATTACGCCGGAATGTACGACGACTACACGGAGCCGGCGGAGGAAGAGGAAGGGGAAGGGGCAGAAGCCGATGACACCCCCGGAAAGGAGACCGAATCTTGACAGACACAGAAACCATACAGAATCCGAAAAACGCCATTCCGCTGCCGGAAGAAGAACCCCTGACCGCCGACGGCATCCGCTGTGCGGTGGAAGCCATCCTGTTCGCCGCGGGACACCCGATGTCCTTTGAGAAGATCGCGGACAGCATCGGGATCTCCGGCGAGGAAGCACAGGCGTGCGCGGAAGAACTGCGTTCTATGTACGAGGGGCGCGGCATTCAGCTGATCTTCGTCGGAGATGGCTGTCAGCTGGTCACGCGCGAGGAATATCTTTCCTATATCCGGCGGGCGCTCGGCGTGCGGCGCGGCGGCAATCTGTCGCGTGCTTCGATGGAAACGCTTGCCATCATCGCCTACAACCAGCCCGTCACCCGTGCCTATGTCGATGAGGTGCGCGGAGTCGATACCGGATATGTTGTTTCGTCTTTGGTCGAAAAGGGACTGATCGCCTCCCGGGGACGGCTTGACGTTCCGGGACGGCCGACCCTCTACGGCACGACGGACGCATTTCTGCGCGTATTTGGACTGGAATCCCTCAATCAGCTTCCGCCCGCGGACAAGTTCCTTTCCAAAGAGGGTGACGCGGAAGCGCAGATTCTGGCGGAAGAAGAATAAAACTATCAAAAAAGGAGTAAATCACAGTGAAATTCATTTCCATTCTACTGTTATGTCTTACTGCACTTGTGGTTCTCCTTTTTGTTGTCCCGGTGCGCATCCGGTGCCGGGTCGATACATCGGCGGCACTTGATTTTTCCGTCTCGGTGCGGGTATTGTTTATCAAACGCAATCTGTATCCGCGGAAGAAAACCCTTCCCGACTTAAAAAAATTCCGCCGGGAAGCGCTGGAAAAGCGGTATGCCAGAAAGCAGAAGCAAGACGAAAAAAAGCGTCTTGCCAAAGAAAAGAAAGCCGCTCGAAAATTGGACAAGCAGAAAAAACAGGCAGCCAAGGCCGCAAAAACCGGTGTCAAGTCCCCAAAACGCAGTATCAGGCACATCATCAAGCTGGTGCTGGCACTTCTGCGGGTGCTCTGCGAGCGGTTCGGGCGGTATCTGCGGGTGGACATCCGGCACTTTGACATCATTGCCGCCGCAAAGAATCCGGCAGATACGGCGGTTCTCTACGGCTGGATCTATACCGCAATGGAAGCGTTCTGGGGAAGTTTCAGTCAGACAAAGCCGTTTTCCCGTGTAAAGAAAAACAGCATCTCCATCTACGCAGATTTTCTGCGCGAAACCCCTGCTGTGCGGGCGGACATCACGATGTCCATTGCGCTGTGGCAGGTCATAACAATTCTGATGCACGCAGGCGGTACCGCCCTTACCGTTGAAAACGAACGGCGGAAGACCGAATCCATGGAGGAAAAAGCCGCACGGAAAGCCGCCCAAGCACAGGCGCGAGCGGATATGATCAAAGAATTAAAGCAGTAAGGAGCAAAAAAGACATGGCAGAAACAAAAATTTCCGGTATCATCGGGGGAGCGCTTGAAGACATCAAGACCATCATTGATGCCAACACCATCATCGGTACCCCCATTGAAACGAGCGCGGGAACGACCATCATTCCCGTATCCAAGGTGTCGGTCGGACTGGCTTCCGGCGGCGTCGATTACGAAAGCAAAAAGACCGGGGGAAACAACAACTTCGGCGGAGGCGGCGGTTCCGGTGTCCAGGTCGTGCCGGTGGCGTTTCTTGTCGTTCACGCGGACGGCTCGGTCGAAATGATGAATGTCTCCAATCCCGTTTCCAAGCCCGCCGATCTCGGTTATAACGTATCCTCTCTTGTCGACCGCGCGCCGGAGATCATCGAAAAGATCAAAGCGCTGATTCCGAAGAAAAAGCCGGCGGAATCCGCTTCCGCAGAAACCATGACATCCGCGGCAAACGCTTCTGCCGCTGTCGCCGGCGAATCCGCAGAAACTCCGGCTACTCCCGACTCCGCAGAATAACTTTTTGCATAAGCGTGTCCCCGCCGGCATAGAATGGTGATAAATCCATCTGTCTTTGGGAAAGGGATACGCACATGAAAAAACGAAGATCCGTCATACTGTCCTTGCTTTTTTCGGTACTGCTGCAACTGTTATCAACCGCTGTTTTTGCATCCGGAACGGATACTCTGCCCGATACGGACAGCATTCCCGCGTTGTCTTATGCCGCAGGTGACAGCGCACCGGATGTCTCTGCCGCATCGGCGATCCTCATGACGGAGGACGGGGACGTTCTCTGGGAACGGGCGGCGGATACCCGGCGGAAGCCTGCCAGCACGACGAAGATCATGACCGCGCTGACGGTTCTACGGTCGGAAACGGAATTGGACACTTGCGTGAAGATTCCAGCGGCGGCGGTCGGCGTGGAGGGGTCTTCCGTGTATCTCTATGAAGGCGAGGAACTGACCTTGCGGCATCTTCTGTATGCGATGCTGATGGAGAGCGCAAACGATGCGGCGGCAGCGATCGCCGTTTCCGTGGGCGGATCTGTTGCGGACTTCGCCGATAGGATGAACGAGACCGCTGTGTCACTCGGCCTTGAAAACACGCATTTTGAAAATCCGCACGGCCTTGACAACGAAAACCATTATACGACCGCCCGTGAGCTTGCCCTCATGACACAGGCGGCGATGAAATACGACGAATTCCGCGAAATGGTCTCCACCTACAAAATGGAGATTCCGCTGAAAGGGAACGAGGGCATCCGACTGCTCGTCAACCACAACCGGCTGCTCAAAAGCCTTGATGGCTGTATCGGTGTCAAAACGGGATACACCAAGGCAAGCGGGCGGTGTCTGGTCTCCGCGTGTACGCGGGACGGGGTAACGCTGATCTGTGTGACACTGAACGCCCCCGACGACTGGAACGACCATACCGCGCTTTATGACTGGGGATTTGCCCAAGTGGAGCGGGTCACGCTGTCCGAGGTCGGGGAACAGTACGCGGTTCTGCCCGTGGTCGGTGCCGTAACGGATGCGGCAGACGGCGACGCGATGGCGGCGGTTCGTAATGAAGAGGGACTGTCGGTCGTCCTTTCGCGCACGGGACAGGACATTTCCAAACGGGTGCTTCTGCCGCGGTTTTTGTACGCACCGGTGACGGCGGGGGACATTGTCGGGTATGTCGTATATTACAACGGCAAAACGGAGATCGGTCGTCTTGCGCTGTACGCATCGGAAAGTGTCGAACTGTATAAAAAAACGACCATCTGGGAAACCATCAAAGCAATCCTGCATTTGAAAATATAAGGAAAAACACAACATGGAAAAAATCAGACTTCAGAAATATATGTCCGATGCCGGCGTCATGTCGCGCCGCGCGGCGGAAAAGGAAATCGAAGACGGCACCATCACCGTCAACGGAGAGCGGGCGGAGCTCGGCCAGAAAATCGACCCCGAACGCGACGAGATCCGCTACAAGGGCCGCCGCATCTACCTGCCCGACAACATTGAAAAGAAGACCTACATTGTCTTAAACAAACCGCGCGGTTACGTCACGACGATGAGTGACGATCTCGGCAGAAAATGCGTGGCACAGCTGGTGTCCGATGTCGGATGCCGCGTATATCCGGTCGGTCGGCTTGACAAGGTCTCCGAGGGGATGCTCATCCTGACCAATGACGGCGATTTCGCCAATTATATGATGCACCCCAGCCATGAGGTGCCGAAATATTACAATGTCCGCATCGAGGGCATTCCGACAGACGAACAGCTCGACAAGCTGTCCTCCCCGATGGAGATCGACGGCTTTGACATCCGTCCGGTTGCCGTGACGGTGCTGGAAAAGGACGACGAGCACTGCACTCTGCAAATGGAGCTTTACGAAGGCCGCAACCGCCAGATCCGCAAAATGTGCGAGCAGGTGGGACTGAAGATTATCCGTCTCAAGCGCATCGCCATCGGCGATATTCCACTCGGAAATCTGCGCTTGGGCAAATGGCGATATCTGACCCCGGAGGAGCTGACCTCCCTGATGCCGACCGGAAAAGAGCAGTTCAAAAACGCCGCACGCGATGAACGCAGTGCATCGAAGATTGCCGAGACCAAAAAGAAATCCCACTCGCCCTCCCACCGCGCGGGCCGTGCGGGTGTCAGACACGGAGAATCGTTCTCCCATGTCCCCAAAGGTGCAAGAGGTGCGGCAAATGCGGCACGCAAAAACCGCGGCGAATCATAATAGGGAGAAACGATTATGCTGATCATCAAACCGGTACAGTCAAAGGAATTGCAGGCACAGCTGTGTGCACTCTGCGGTGTAACCTACCGCGCGGAAGCCGTCTGTTATCAGGCATATCTCGGCGAGGGGCCGGACGATGAGGACACGTTTGTCGGCATTTCGCAATTCACACTTGGCGAGGACATCGGCGGCAGAACGTGCGGCTGTCTTTACGACCTTGTGAACGCGCCCGGCGTGGACGATGAGGAAGCGTTGTTCATCATGGGACGGCAGACCCTCAATTTCATGGACCTGACCGGCTCTCATGAAGCGGTGTTCCGCCCGCAGACGGAAACGTCGGAGCATCTCATCAAGTGGCTTGGATTCCGGGATGCGGAGGGTGTCTGGTACATGGATCTGCACGGAGTATTTGACAAACACAAGCATTGAGAGGAAACAGATGGAAATATGAACAACAACACTGTATTATACCAGCTGACCGAGACATCGCAGTTCATGATGTCCTTTGTTCTTGTGACAAAAGAAGACAACGTCATCGTCATCGACGGCGGAAGACCGGCGGATATGCCGCTCTTAAAGCAGTATGTCGGCGACAGACACATCGCCGCGTGGATTCTGACCCATGCGCACAACGACCACATCAGCGGTCTGGTCGACGAGTACGAAAAAAACGGCGCCGCGGATTTCGACATCGGAACGGTCTACTACAATTTCCCGCCGTATGAGATCATCGAAAATCATGACGTCGAGGATTACGCCTATTACTGCACCGAGCTGAACGAAATGCTCCCCGCGTTCAACGCCGTTCTGCCGAAATTCCGGGAGAAAACGCACGTTGTAAAGCAGGGCGAGTCTATCGACATCGACGAGGTACATATTGATTTTCTCTACACCTATCATCCCGGTCTGACCGCGAATCTGATGAACGATTCGTCACTGGTATTCAAGGTAACGACACCCGATAAGACCGTTCTGTTTTTGGGCGATCTCGGCCCCGACGGCGGAGACATCCTCTTCCGCGAATCGCGGCATCTCCTGAAAGCCGACATTGTACAGATGGCGCATCACGGTCACATGAATGTGTCGATGGAGGTCTACGCCGCCATCGCGCCCAAGGCGTGTATGTGGTGCTGTGCTGACTGGCTCTACAACGAACCGGAGGTTCCCGCCTATCTGTCGGACGTGGAAAAGCTCCGCAAAATGGGCCGCATCCGAATGTACGGCACCGCCGTCACCAGAAAATGGATGGAACAGCTCGGCGTGAAAACGCATTACGTCACAAAGGACGGGACGAATACGATTATTCTGTAAAAATGTAAAACGCACACCGCGGGAAATACGGTGTGTGTTTTTTGTTATTCTTCTTTTATCGTTTTGATCTCAACCGTCGATGTAAATACCGCTCCGTTGTCCACAAAATGAAACCCGTCCTCATCCGGCTTGTTCGGATTCGGGATTCCCGCTGATTCATAGTATTCATCGGAATACGGAATCGACGAAAAATCGAACGTATCGAGAATGCCGCGGATGTACGCATACGCATCCTCCATCGGCGCAAGATCGCCGTACTGTGCGGCAAGAGATGCGCGGGCGGTGCGGCGTTCGTCCGTGTCGTATTCGGATAAGAACTTCTGACAGAATGCTTCAAACTCCTCCGCATTTTTATCGGGTGCAGAGAGCAGAACACCGGTATCGCCGAGCGAGAGCAGAAGACGGATGAAGTCCTCGTAATTCTTTGCGCACGGCCAGACGCAGTATTCATCGTAGCGCATCGGGTCAACGACGAAGATCATATCGCCGTACACGTCGGGAACGGTGCAGAAATGCGTTCCGTCACACCCGGTATCGGCGAAAATGTACGCATCCTGGGGTGTGCAGTAATACGCGATACTGCCGGCGGTGAACATGATGCCGAGCGTTGAGCTGTATGTTGTTCCGATTTTGGCGGAATCGAGCAGGGATTGTTCCATAATATGCTGTACTCCTTGTGCGTGGGCGCGCTGTGCCGTATCCGCCGCCTGTCCGCAGGAAGACAGAAGCAGTGCGGCAGAGAACAGCACCGACAGAAAAAAGCGGTGTTTCATTTCAGTTTACATACGATTCGTTTGCCAGACGGAACTGATACACCAGCGCTTCCATATCTCCGACGAACAGAAGCCGCACGCCGGGTACGGTCGAGAGGTCGCCGGGGAGATAGAGCGCGCTGTTTTTGTGCGACGGCACGATGTCCACGCTTTTCAGCACCTCCGCGACAAACTGCGAGCAGAAATAGGTATATTTCCGCTGATACGGAATGCGCAGAACAGACAGAATCACGCCGAGCATCGTGTAGTGCATCCGACTTTTGTAAGCGACAAAAAAGTCGATTTTGTGCTTGATGCGGTAATAGACATCCTCAGGAACGGAAATCTCGTACAGCTTGACGGGGAAAGGCTCGCGGCCGGGTTTCAGATACCGCGTGATCTTTTCGATCATGAAGCCTTTGACGACGAAGCTGTAAAAGGTGTTCATGTCCTCGTCGAGACCGATGGAGGCATGGGTGTAGTAATTTCCGGAAAACAGGGTCAGTGCGCGGGAACCGCTGCCGTAAAATTTCGTCAGCAGGATATAGATCTTTCGTGTAGACAAACCGATGATGTCTCCGTTTCTGTTTATTTTACGGGTGGCGGTATGCACAGGATTTATGCCTTAAACGAATCCTTCAGCGTGACGACGCGGTTGAAGGTGTTTGCGTTCTTCGTATCCTTGCAGTAATAGCCGTCGCGGACGAACTGGAACTGCTCGCCGGGTGCGGCATCACCGAGTGCGGGCTCGACCTTGACGTGCTCGACCCGGATGGCGGAATCGGGATTCAGATACTTGTCGTAGTCCGCGGAGTCGATTTCGTTCATGTTTTCCACGGTGAACAGGCGGTCGTAGAGGACAACGGTCGCTTCCTCCGCGTAGTCAGCGGACAGCCAGTGGATCGTGCCCTTGATCTTTCTGCCGTCGGTAGGATTGCCGCATCCGGTTTCCAGGTCTACGGTCGTATGGATCTCTTTCACCGAACCGTCGTCGTTCAGAACGACCTCGCCGCACTTCATGATATAGGAACCCATCAGACGCACCTCGGAATCGGGCTTCAGACGGTGGAACTTGGGCGGCGGAACGAGTGCAAAGTCAGAAGAATCAATATACAGGTACTTTGTGAACGGAACGCGGCGCATTCCCAGCTCCGGGTGCTGCGGGTGATTGGGAACCTCGAAATAATCGACCTGTCCGTCCGGATAGTTGTCAACGACGACCTTGATGGGATGCTGGACAGCGATGCGGCGGGGTGCCTTTTCGTTCAGCTCATCGCGGACACACGCTTCCAGAAGACCGATCTCCACAAGGGAATTGGCTTTCGACACGCCGATGCGGGAGCAGAAATCGAGAATGGAGCCGGGGGTATAGCCGCGGCGGCGCAGACCGCAGAGCGTGGGCATCCGCGGGTCGTCCCAGCCGTCCACAAGACCGGATTCGACGAGATGGCGCAGGAAACGCTTGGACATAACGGTGTTTGTGATGTTCAGGCGGGCAAATTCGATCTGACGGGGCTTGGACGGAACGTCGCAGTTTGCGATGACCCAGTCGTACAGCGGCCGGTGGATCTCATATTCCAGAGAGCAGAGGGAGTGTGTGATGCCCTCGATGGCGTCCTGGATCGGATGCGCAAAGTCGTACATCGGATAGATGCACCATTTCGTGCCCTGTCTGTGGTGCTCGATATAACGGATGCGGTAAAGCACGGGGTCGCGCATACAGAAGTTGCCGGATGCAAGGTCGATCTTTGCGCGGAGGGTATACTTGCCCTCCGGGAATTCGCCGTTCTTCATGCGGGCAAAGAGGTCAAGGGATTCCTCGATGGGGCGGTCTCTCCACGGGGAAACGGCGGGGTGATTGACGTCGCCGCAGTATGCCGGGTCGCGGAACTGCTCCGCGGTCAGCTCACAGACGTATGCAAGTCCCTTTTTGATCAGTCCCACCGCATATTCGTAGTCCTGCTCAAAATAATCCGAGCCGTAGAAGAAGCGGTCATCCCAGTCAAAGCCGAGCCAGTGGATGTCTTCCTTGATGGCATCGACATATTCGGTGTCTTCCTTTGCGGGGTTCGTGTCGTCCATGCGGAGATTGCACATTCCGCCGAACTTCTGCGCGGTGCCGAAGTCGATGACGAGTGCCTTGCAGTGGCCGATGTGCAGATATCCGTTCGGTTCCGGCGGAAAACGGGTGTGAACGGAGGTATAGGTTCCGGACGCTAAATCGTCCTCAATGGCGTCCCAGATAAAATTGGACGCTTTCAGTTCTTTTGTTTCTTCCATGATATTGTTTATATAAAATACCTTTCTGAATGTGTACGGTGTGTTTTGAAAAAATCGGTTATATAACAATCACGCTGTGCGGACGCCCAATGGGCGCCCCTATAGATTTGTCGGTTTGCTCTGCAAAAATTACAACGCCAGAATTCTCTTCCTCGTCTCTTCTTCTCCGAGAATCTGCATCACGGTGAAAAGGTCCGGTGCGTTCTCCCGTCCTGTGACTGCGATGCGCAGGAACATGGAGATGTCGGCGACGTTGCCCTTGTACGCATCTGGATTTGCCTTGTAAGCTTTCATGTCGGATGCGTAGCCGAGCGCATCGGCGATCGCCTTGATCTTGTCAAACCAGACATTCATTTCGTCCGCCGGGTCGTAGGTTTCAAGGAACTTTGCGCACGCAGATTTGACATCCGCCGGGTCAAAGCGTTCCAGCGGCGTTCTGTCCACGGTGAAATACGGCGCAAAGAAGAATCCCATGTAGGGCTTGACATCGTTCCAGGTGCAGAGATCCTTTCTCGGCTTCTTGCCGCCACGGCCGATGGCGAAGATCGCTTTTGTCTTTTCGGGGTCCGCTTTCATGACAGCGGCAAAATCGGGGTCAAATTCGTTTGCCCAGTCAAGCGATTTTTCGTAGATCTCGTCGGCGGTCATGCGGGAGAGGACGTTCTTGGAAACGTCGTTTAATTTTGCGTAATCGTAGAGACAGCCGGAGGTCGCCATTTTCTTGATGTTGAACGGGAAGTCGAGATAGGACTTGTCCGCGTTCTGCGCGTGCCATTCCTCAAAGTTGGAATTGAGCAGGGTGAGCAGGTACTCCCAGACGCATTCGGTCGCGTAGCCCATCTGACGGTAGTCATCCATTTTCGCGCCCATGTCGCGCTTGGAGAGCTTTTTCTTGTTACCGTTTTCGTCGGTTTTGAGGATCTGCGCGGTGTGCAGATATTTCGGCATCTTAAAGCCCAGGTAATTGAACAGCATGATGTGCTTGGGCAGGGAGGGGAGCCAGTCCTCGCCGCGGATGACGTGGGTCGTCTTCATCAGATGGTCGTCAACGGCGTGAGCGAAATGGTAGGTCGGAATGCCGTCGGACTTGAGCAGAACGAAGTCCTCATCGTTTTCCGGCACTTCGAGATTGCCTTTGACCATATCGGTGAATTTCGTCTTCTTTTCGGGGTCGCCGTTTGCAAGAATACGGATGACGAACGGGTCGCTGTTTGCCAGATGCGCCTTGACTTCTTCCATTGTGAACTGACGGCCAGCAAGCATTGCCGCACGCTTCTGTTCCGCCGCCGTGTGCCAGTCGGTGTTTTTGATCTCCGCTTTCTTGTCGGTTTCCTGAATTTCTTCCAGCTCTTCGGCGGTGGTGAAGCACGGGTATGCCTTGCCCTCCGCGACGAGCTTCTTTGCAAAGACGTGGTAGAGCTCCGCACGCTGGGACTGCTTGTAGGGGCCGTAATCGCCGACCTCAACAAGATCGCCGTTTTCGTCCTCTTTGATGCCCTCATCGTAGGAAACGCCGTAGTCGGAGAGGGTATGGATTAGTGCTTCCACCGCACCCTTGATCTCGCGTTGACCGTCGGTATCTTCGATGCGCAGAAAGAAAACGCCGCCCGATTGGTGCGCAAGACGTTCATCCACGACCGCCTGATACATACCGCCGAAATGTACAAATCCGGTCGGGCTCGGTGCGAAACGTGTGACCTTTGCGCCCTCGGGCAGGTCACGCGCGGGATAACGTGCTTCGATTTCCTCGACAGTTGCCGTCACATTGGGAAACAGAAGCTCAGAGAGTGCTTTGTAATCCATGTTGATATTCCTTCCTTATCATGGGATAATTGCATATAGATACTATATATTATACCACATCCGGGAAAAAATGTCTACGGTTTTTGAAAAAAATTTCGTCGCAAATTGCGTGCAAATTGCGTGTATTCGCGCGCAAATTGTGAAAAAACTGTAAATTCGGTTATCGGTGGATGGAACTTATACAGGTTTTATGGTATAATAATATGAATAAAACGCAATTCGGGAGGGGGAATCCCAATGAGAATCGACAGAGAACATCTGACGACCGTGCTGAAAACGGTGTGTGCGCCCGTGGGCGCGCTCGGTGGATGTCTGCTTCTGTGTTTCGGAATGTACGCGGGCGCGTCCGTCATCGCGGAAAACCGGTTCGAGCGCGCCATAAAAGAAGCGGAAACGGCGGTCGCCGAGACCCGCGCGGGCGCATTCCATTATAACGCCCTGTCGGCAAAGGAGCAGATGATATACGACGCGATCACATCGGCGGCAGAGACGTATGAGGAACAGACGGAGATCCTTTCCTTTGTGCCGACGGGGGAGGAGTACACCCGCGCCATGCAGGCGGTACTGCTCGACAACCCCGTGCTGTTTGCCATCCGTGCGGAGGAATGCACGCTCGTGACCTCCACCTATACCGCCGCTGTGGAAATGGTATACTGCGAGGTTCCCGAAGCGCGCGCAGCACAGCTGTCCGGTGCGGTTGACAAAATCACCGCCGGTATTGCCAAAACCGAAGATAAGCGTGTAATTGCAGATGCACTGCACGATGCGCTGGCGGCGGTCTGTACTTATCCCATGGAAGACGGTGCGTGTTCCGCTTCCACCTCCACTTCCACGGCTTACGATGCGCTTGTGACCGGCGTTGCCGACGGATACGGATACGCGCTTGCCTATCAGCTTCTGTGTGAGGAGATGGGCATCGAATGCGAGACCGTGCCGGGGACAGCGGGCGGTGCTTCCCATGCATGGAATGCCGTGACACTGGACGGCGTTGTCGGCTATACCGACGTCATGTGGGACGATGCGCCTGCCGCGGACGATGCGGACACGCATATTCCGTTCCACGGTTATTCGTATCTGTCTTATGGGGATATGTCGTGTGACCACATCGCGGACAATGCGCTTCTGTGGCGGCAGGATGACACGCAGGACTATTACGAATATCACGGTCTGTACGCGGCAAACGCGGACGACACCGCAAGGCTTCTTTGTGACCTTGCCGACCGCGCGCGCGCGGAGCAGGGCGATACACTGGAGCTGTGCATTGGGGAAATGGTCTCCGATTATGTGCTGGAAGAATATCTGGCATCCGCCATCGCCGCGGCAAACGCCACCTCCTACGACGGAGATGTTCCGCGCCTGCGCTCCGTCAACCGTATTTATCACGCATCGGAAACCAGATGCGCGCTGACCGTCCGCCTCTTTTTTGAAGAATAAACCATCATGAAAAACGAAACGAAAAAAACAAGATATATCACAGAAGAAGAATTATCCGTCCAGCGCGGCTATACCGAACAGATCGCCGCATGGAACGCCGTACACAGAGAGGAAACGGGCATCTCCCGCAAATATTACATCCAGACCTTTGGCTGTCAGCAGAACGAAGCGGACAGCGAACGGCTTGCCGGTATGGCGGCGGAAATGGGATATGAAAGCGCGGAAACACCTGCGGATGCCGACCTCATCCTCATCAATACCTGCGCCGTGCGCGAACACGCCGAGGAACGCGCGTTGTCCATCACGGGACAGTTCAAGCACTTGAAAGAGAAAAATCCCGACCTTGTCATCGGCATCTGCGGCTGTATGGTTTCGCAGGAGACCCGCAAGGAGCGCATCAAAAAGAGCTATCCTTACGTCAGCGTTCTGTTCGGTACGAGTATGCTTTATCGTCTGCCGGAGATCCTTTATACCTATCTGAACGGGAAAAAGCGTCTCTTTTATCTCGATGCGGGAGATGCCGGAAACATCGCAGAGGGTGTTCCCGTGCGGCGCGGCGATAAAAAACAGGCGTGGGTGTCCATCATGTACGGGTGCAACAATTTCTGCTCGTACTGCATTGTTCCTTACGTCCGCGGCAGAGAGCGGAGCCGCACCCCCGAGGCGATCCTTGACGAGATCCGGTGTCTCATTGCCGAGGGCTACCGCGAATTTACCCTGCTCGGGCAGAACGTCAACTCTTACGGGCGGGATCTTACGGGCGGAATGGATTTTCCTGACCTCCTTGCCGCTGTCTGCGCGCTGGACAGGGATTTCCGCGTTCATTTCATGACGAGCCATCCCAAGGATGCGACGGAAAAGCTTATGGACGTGATGGCGGCGAACCCCAAAGCGGCAAAGCATTTCCATCTGCCCTTGCAGTCCGGCTCCGACCGGGTTCTTGCAGCAATGAACCGCCGGTATACGGTTTCACATTATCTGGGCATTCTCGATGATATGCGTAAAAAAATGCCCGACATCACCGTGACGACCGACATCATCGTCGGTTTCCCGGGCGAGACGGAGGAAGAATTTGCCGAAACGCTTGCTGCCGTGGAGCGGGCACGGTACGACCAGATCTTTACGTTCATCTACTCCCCACGCACGGGAACCCCCGCGGCGGAAATGGAGCAGCTGCCCGAGGAGGTCAAGCAGAACCGCATGGCAAGACTGCTGGAAACGCAGAACCGTATCATGCTCGAAAAGAACCGCGCGTGCATCGGAAAGACCTATTCCATTTTAGTGGAGGGACAGAGCCGTGGCGATAAAACCATGTATGCCGGTCGTACCGAGGGCGGTAAGCTCGTGCATTTCCCCGCCGATGAGGGTCTGACCCTGACCGGGAAAGTCGTGAACGTGAAAATCACGGATGCGGAGACGTATAATCTGTGGGGAGAGGTGTTGGGGGAATAAGGTAAAATTAAGGATGAAAATGTGCTTTCTCTAACTCTGTAGGGGCGCCCATATGGTTTCGCTTTGCGAAACCTTGCGTCCGGTTACCAAACGATATGCAGGCGATATCGTTTGAAAAAACATACCACGATGTTATTTTTCATAATATTTCGACATCTTACCGATATGTTACGGACGCCCAATGGGCGCCCCTACAGAATCGTCGAAATCACACCGTGTAAAACAATATCGGCATCATTATATTTATCAAAAACACCATTAGAATAAAAAACCAAAGAGGAGACAATAAATATGGATCGTATCATGGAACTCGCCGGCGAGCTTGGCCGTGCAATCAAGGAAGACGCAAGACTGAAGCGCATGAATGCCGCAACAGAAGCATACAAAAACGATGCGGATCTGCAGTATAAAATGGCGGAATACAACGTCCAGACCATCGCGCTGACCGAAGAATATAAAAAAGAAGAAAAGGACATGGAGGTCATCCACGCCATCGAAGCGCGCATCAATACGCTGTACGATGAGATCGCCGCGCTCCCCGTCATGGTCGAATACAACGCGGCGCAGGAAGAGGTCAATGCGTTCATGAACCATGTCAATGAAGAGATCACCTACCAGATCACGGGCGAGCGCCCCGCGGATTCAGGCTGTACGCACGACTGCTCGACCTGCAAGGGCTGTCACTAAAGGAGTAGCATATGGCAGTCACGCCGTTCATGCAGCAATATCTGGAGCTGAAAGAAAAATACAAGGATTACGTCCTGTTTTTCCGGCTCGGAGATTTCTATGAAATGTTCAACGAGGATGCGCTGGAGGTCTCGCGTGTGCTGGAACTCACCCTGACCGGACGCGACTGTGGCGGGGAAGAACGCGCACCGATGTGCGGCATTCCGTACCATTCCTCCGAAACCTATATCGCGCGCCTGATCGCCAAAGGGTATAAGATCGCCGTCTGCGAACAGCTGGAAGACCCCGCCACGACCAAGGGTCTTGTCAAGCGCGATGTCGTCCGCATCATCACGCCGGGAACGCTCATTGAAAACTCTATGCTCGACGAGCGGGCGAACAACTATCTCTGCGCCATCTGTGCGGCGGAGGGCGGCATGAGTGCGGCGTTTGTCGATATTTCGACGGGAGAAGTGCATCTGACTGCCGCCGGAGGAACAGAAGCGGAAAATTATATCATCAACGAACTGGGTGCATATGCGCCGCGCGAGGTGCTTCTGAATGTATCGAAAACGGACAACCAGCGGCTCGGTGCGTATCTCTGCGACCGGCTTCATGCGATGGTCGAGGACGGACAGGCATTCCGGTATGAAAATCCGGTAAATCCTGAGCGTGTCCGCGCACAGTTTCCCGCGTATGCGGACGATATTCCCGATGGAGAGCGCGGCAAATGGATGACCGCCGCCGTCGGCGCCTTGCTTGACTACGTTGCCGAAACGCAGAAGACCGACATTTCCTATATGCGCAAACTGAACATCTACTACAACGGGCAATATATGGAAATGGACATCAACACCCGCCGCAATCTGGAGCTGTGCGAAACGATGCGCCAAAAAGAGCGGCGCGGCAGTCTTCTGTGGGTGCTTGACCGGACAAGAACCGCGATGGGCGCGCGCAATCTGCGCAAATGGGTCGAGATGCCCCTGACCGATGTCCGCCGTATCCGGCACAGACAGGGAGCGGTCGGCGCATTCTTTGACAATTATATGGTGCGGGAGGAGATCGGCATCCATCTGAAAGACGTTCTGGATATGGAACGGCTCATCACGCGCATCGTCTACAATACAGCGGGCCCCAAGGATATGCGGGCGATCGCCAATACCATCGCCGTCATTCCGCCCATCCGCGCACTGCTTGCGGAGATCGACTGTCCGGAGCTTGCCCGCATCCGGGATGAGCTTGACGAGCTTGACGATCTCTATACGCTCATCAACGATGCCATCTGTGACGACCCGCCGTTTTCCGTGCGGGAGGGCGGTTTCATCCGCGACGGCTACAACGCCGACGTCGACCGCCTGCGCGACATCATGAACGACGGCAGCACCTGGAAAGCGAAGATCGAAAACGAGGAACGCGAGGCAACCGGCATTCCGAAATTGAAGATCGGCTACAACAAGGTGTTCGGCTATTACATCGAAGTCACCAATTCCTATAAAAATCTGGTTCCCGACCGCTACATCCGCAAGCAGACCCTGACAGGCGGCGAGCGGTATATCACGCAGGAGCTCAAGGACATGGAAGCGACCGTGCTCGGCGCAAAGGACAAAAATTATGCACTGGAATACGAGCTGTTCCAATCCGTGCGGGAAAAATTATGCGAGCACGTCGGACGCATCCAGAAATCCGCCGCACTGCTTGCAGACATTGATGCGTACATTTCGCTTGCGGAGGTTGCCAACCGGGGCAACTACGTCTGTCCCGAGGTGGACGAAAGCGACGTCATCGACATCCGAGACGGGCGGCATCCGGTCGTCGAAAAGTTCGCCGGCGACAACTATTTCGTGCCGAACGACACCCTGCTTGATACGGGCGTCCACCGTCTGGCACTCATCACCGGCCCCAACATGGCGGGCAAATCCACCTATATGCGCCAGACCGCGCTCATCTGTGTCATGGCGCAGATCGGGTCGTTCGTTCCGGCGAAAAGCGCGCGCATCGGTGTTGTTGACCGGGTCTTCACCCGTGTTGGCGCATCGGACGACCTTGCCTCCGGGCAGTCCACGTTCATGCTGGAAATGACCGAGGTCGCCTACATATTGGCACACGCGACGAAAAACAGTCTCATTATTTATGACGAGATCGGGCGCGGAACGAGTACCTACGACGGCATGAGCATCGCGCGGGCGGTATTGGAATATACACTTGGCAAAAAGATCGGCGCAAAAACGCTGTTCGCCACGCATTACCACGAGCTGACCGAGATCGAGGGACAGCTGGACGGTGTCGTCAACTACAACATCGCCGCAAAGAAAAAGGGGGATGACATCATCTTCCTGCGCAAGATCGTGCCGGGCGCGGCTGATGACAGCTACGGCATCGAAGTCGCAAAGCTGGCAGGTCTGCCGAATGACGTCATCCGTCGGGCAAAGGAAGTGCTTGCAAGCCTTGATGACGGACAGGCGGTCAAGGTGCGCGGCAGACGGAAGCTGTCACCCATCGAAGACCAATTCGCAATGGACTTTTCCGCCGCGGAATCCGCCCCAATCGACAATACCGACTATCAGGCAGCGGAAATCAAAAAGCGGATCGCGGACACTGACATCAATACCCTGACCCCGATGGCGGCGCTGAATTTACTGTACGAATTGAAAACGATGGCAGATTCCGGGAAAACGGATTCCGGACAGTAAACCGGAATAAATCTTACCGGATACAAAACGAAGTTTTGCATCTGCATTTCAGAAAGGAGAGAAATCATGGGCAAAATCAACGTCCTCGACTTCCATGTTGCCAACCTGATTGCGGCGGGTGAAGTCGTTGATCGTCCGGCGGCGGTCGTCAAGGAGCTGCTCGAAAACGCCATTGATGCGGGCGGCAATACCGTTACCGTGGAGATCAAGCGCGGCGGTGTGTCGTTCATCCGTGTGTCGGACAACGGCTGCGGCATGGCACGTGACGATGTCCCGATTTCCCTCAAACGCCACGCGACAAGCAAGATCAGCCGGGCGGAAGATCTCGATTCCATTGCTACGCTCGGCTTCCGCGGAGAAGCGCTGGCGGCGATCTCCTCCGTCTCGAAAATGCGTATCATGACCAAGCGGCGGGAGGATGAAACGGGAACCCTGCTGGAAGCGGAGGGCGGACGGGTCACATCTATCACGGATGCGGGATGTCCTGACGGAACCACCATCATTGTGGAGGATCTGTTCTACAATACGCCCGCACGGCTGAAATTCCTGAAAAAAGACGGCACAGAAGCGGCAAACGTCGCCGCATACGTCGAAAAAATCGCGCTGTCCCATCCGGAGATCACCCTGCGGTATCTCTCCGACGGTGATTTGAAATATGCGACGGTCGGGGACGGAAATCGCAGAAACGCCATTTACGCCGTGCTCGGTCGTGATTTTTCAAAGAAGATGATGGAAATTCACGGCGGCTTTGACGGGGTGTCGGTTTCCGGCTTCATCGGGACGCCGGAGAATGTCCGCGGCAACCGCAATCTTCAGATTTTCTTCATTAACAACCGTTTTATCCGTTCCAAAACCGTGTCTGCGGCACTGGAACAGGCGTATACCACATTCATTCCGGCTGACAAATTCCCGTGCGCGGTGCTGTATCTGAAAATGAACCCCGCAATGGTCGATGTCAACGTGCATCCCGCCAAGCTGGAAGTCAAATTCTCAAACGAGCGGCTGGTGTTTGAATCGATCTATTATGCCGTGCGGGGCACCCTTGAACAGAGTCTCGCCCGCCCGGAAATGAAGCTGTCGCTGACAGCGGAAAAACGCAGGGAACAGCGGGAGACCGTCAATGCGTTCGTCCCCGGAAAAGAGGGGCGCGGCGGGGAGTCGTCACCGTCACAGAAAGCACTGCGGCGTACTTTGGATGAGGGGGCGCCGAGCGCGGTTTCCCCGGCAAACAAGGTTCACATGGCGAACGAGGTTCACATGGCGAACGAGGTTCACCCGGCGAACAAAGTTCACATGGCGAACGAGGTTCACCCGGCGAACAAAGTTCACCCGACGGAAACTGTAATATCATCCATATCCGATACTCCGCCGGAACCGACAGAAACGAAAAAACTGCCGTCCTCCACAGAACCGACGGAAGCCGCATCCGCTCCGGTAACAGAAACACCGCCCCAGCAAACGGAAAACGAAGCACACTTTGCGGAACAGGCAAGGGCTGTAACGGAACTGCTTCTGTCCGATGATCTGCCGATGTCCGTTCCGGGACATATCCGGGGGGCATTTGAGGAACAGAAGACAGCAGATCCCCCGGCGGCAGTACAGACTTCCGTACCGGAATCTGCCATGAAGGAAGTCTCCGCGGCGGAGGTTTCTGTGGAAAAAGTTTACATATTGACACCTGCCGCGCCGGAATCTTCCACATCAGCACCTGCCGCACCTGAAAAATCCGACACCCCCGTCCCGGAATACCGTATGGTCGGCGAGGTCTTTCACTGCTATGTGATTCTCGAAATGGGCGACACGATGTATCTGGTGGACAAGCACGCGGCACACGAGCGCATTCTGTTTGAGGAATTCAAGGCGCTCGGACGGCAGGCGGGCACCGACCGCGCACAGCAGATTTTGCTTCTGCCGCTCACGCTTGCGCTCTCCACGGATGAGCTGGAGATCGTGCGGGATTACAGAGAGGAGCTGTCGTCGGCGGGATTTTCGTTTGAGGAAACGGAACGCGCGGTGAAGATCACCGCCATCCCTGCATTTCTCGACACCGCCGCGGCGGCAGATGCGTTCTGCGAAGCCGTGACAAGGCTGAACGAGCAGAGCGGCACGGCAGAACTGACCCGTGACCAGCGGTATGAACGCGCCTTGTTCCAGGCATCCTGCAAGGCGGCGATCAAGGCGGGGCGCGACTACGATGCGGCGCATTTAAAATGGATCTGCGACCGTGTGATGCAGAATCCGGAGATCCGCTACTGTC
Source organism: Clostridia bacterium (assembly GCA_017481495.1). GTDB lineage: Bacteria > Bacillota > Clostridia > Oscillospirales > CAG-272 > RGIG3925. Next base: position 7,866 of record JAFUPC010000079.1, on the reverse strand, counting down.
CGCACGGCAGACCGGTCTGCTTTGAGATGACAAAAGCGGCTATCGAAAGTCGGTTCGGCAGAACATAAATAACACCCAACAGTGTGCGTTAAGCTGTACTCTTATCGCACCGACAGAAAACACCTTTGAAAGGATATTTGTCACATGAGCGAAAAATTCAAACCGAAATTCGAGCTTCTGAAAACAGAAGGAAACGCCCGGCGCGGACGCTTCCATACGGTACACGGCGTCATCGAAACACCCGTGTTCATGAATGTCGGAACCTCCGCTGCCATCAAGGGCGGTATCTCTACGCAGGACCTGTACGAGGTCGGCTGTCAGGTGGAGCTTTCCAATACGTATCACCTGCACGTCCGTCCCGGCGACGATGTCATCCGCGATATGGGCGGCATCCATAAATTCTTCAACTGGGACAGACCGGTTCTGACCGACTCCGGCGGATTCCAGGTCTTCTCCCTTGCCAAACTGCGCAAGATCAACGAAGAGGGCGTGCATTTCCAGTCCCACATCGACGGCAAGCGTATCTTCATGGGGCCGGAGGAGAGTATGCGCATCCAGTCGAATCTCGCGTCCACGATTGCGATGGCGTTTGACGAATGTATCGAAAATCCGTCGCCGTATCCGTATGTCAAGCAGTCCATCGAACGCACGACCCGCTGGCTTTACCGCTGTAAGGCGGAAATGGCGCGCCTGAACGATTTGGAAACGACCATCAACCCGTCCCAGCTTCTGTTCGGCATCAATCAGGGCGGAACGTACAACGACCTGCGCGTGGAGCACATGAAGCAGATCGCGGAGCTCGACCTGCCCGGCTACGCCATCGGTGGACTTGCAGTCGGAGAACCGGCGGAGGTCATGTACGACATCATCGAGACCCTGCATCCCGTGATGCCCAAGGACAAACCGCGCTATCTGATGGGTGTTGGCACGCCGCAGAACATTGTCGAAGCCGTTTACCGCGGCGTGGACTTCTTTGACTGTGTCATGCCGTCGAGAAACGCCCGCCACGGCTATCTGTTCACCTGGCACGGCACGATGAATATCTTGAACAAAAAGTTTGAGCGTGACACCCGTCCCATCGACGAGGGATGCGGCTGTCCCGCCTGCCGCAATTACAGCCGCGGCTACATCCGCCATCTTCTGAAAGCGCAGGAAATGCTCGGAATGCGGCTGGCGGTTCTGCACAACCTGTTCTTCTACAATGACCTGATGGCGAAGATCCGACAGGCGCTTGACGAGGGACGGTACGAAGCATTCTACCGCGAATACCACGAACTGCTGGCGACACGGCCGGATTATAAGTAAAAATCAGCGAATCATATCACATACTTTAAAAAACGCATCCTTGCAAACGCGAGCAGATGCGTTTTTTTTGCGTGATGAAAACGTTCTGTTTTCCATATGCCCGTCATATAATAAACCAACAACGAGCCGCCAAAGGAAAGGATGTGGCAAAATGAAAGAACTGCTTGCGTTGATGCCGGAGGACTACCGTGCGGCGTATCTGCGTGCAAAACCGGATGCAGGCGCGTGTGTCACCGAATACCGGCTCAGGACAAAGGGGGTCTGTGCCGTCACGCTTGCTAACCAAACGGGGCAGATGTACAGCCGTGCATTACCGGGGGTGAGGCTCTGCGAGGATGATTTGCGGGCGGTGCTGGCACGGCTGTGCGGCGGGTCTGTCCATGCGTATGACGAGGGGGTGCGGCGCGGGTATCTGACACCCGGCGGATATCCTGGGGTACGGGTCGGAATTGCTGGACGGGTTCTCTGCGAAGGCGGTCGGGTTGTGCGCCTGCAAAGACCGGAATCCCTCTGCATCCGCCTGCCGCATACCTGGGATATTCCGGCATCAGAGGAAAACCGGCTCCGCGCACTCGTCCTGTCGGGAGATCCGGATGTCGGGTGCGGCACATCAGAAAAAGCATCTTCGCCGGTGACGCGCCGGGCGGCATCCCGTCCTGTTTCCATCTTGTTTTACGCGCCGCCGGGAGAGGGCAAAACGACACTTCTGCGGGCGGTCATCTGCGCACTGTCGCGTTGGGATGTGTCCTTGGAGGAGGGCGGGGCACTGCGCTGTGCGGTGATTGATTCCGGGGAAGAGCTGTACCGGGAGAATGGTGTTCCGTGCATGACCGACTGGTTTTCCGGATATCCGCGCGGCGTGGGTATCTCCGTTGCGGTGCGCGCTTTCGCACCCGAGGTACTGGTCTGCGATGAGATCGGGGACGAGGAAGAAGCGGAGCAGATTCTGCGCGCGCAGGGCATGGGGGTTCCCCTGATTGCAACGGCGCACGCGGATACCTTATCGGAGCTTCTGCGCCGCCCGGCATTCCGTCGGCTGTATGAACACAACGTGTTTTCAAAGTACATTCGTCTTGAACGGAACGCGGCGGGATTTTCGTTCCATTGCGAGGTGGGAGGAGCGGGGGATGGGGGTGTATGACAACGCAGATTGCAGGTGCGGTGTTGATTTTAGGGGCGGTGCTGTGGCTCGGTATGGGACTGTCGGCGGAAGAAAAACGGCGCGGCGCGGAGCTGGGGGCGTTCTGTCATCTGTTGGAAGCACTGCGGAATGGCATCGCATCGGCTTCCATGCCGGTTTCGGACATCTGTCTGCATTTTTCCGACGAAACACTTGCCCAAAACGGTTTCCTTCCCCGTCTGCACGAACTGTGCCGGGAACAGGCGGCAGCCCCATTGTCCCGCGCGTTTTCAGAACACCGGGCGGAATGCGGCTTCGCGCTGTCGGAGGACGAGGCGGCGCTGTTTTCGGAATTTGCATCGGGACTTGGGCAGGAGGACAGCGCGGGGGAGGTGCGGCGGTGCGACTACTATCTTTCCCTCTGGCGGGCGCGGCTGTCGGCGGCGGAAGACGGACTTTCTGCCAACACGCGCATTCTGCGCACCCTGCCGCTTGCTTGCGGCGGACTGTTGATTTTACTGTTTGTATAAAAAGGAGGACGTCATGGATATATCCTTGATCCTGAAAGTTGGCGGTGTGGGTTTTCTTGTCAGCGTCATCTATCAGATCCTCTCGAAATCCGGGCGGGAGGAGCAGGCACTTCTGGTCAGCGTCAGCGGCATGATTCTGGTTCTGCTTCTGCTCATCGGTCAGATGGGAGAGCTGATCTCCGCCGTGCGGCAGGTGTTCGGATTATGACGGAATATGCGGACATTCTGCGCCTGTGCGGCGGCGCACTGCTCGCATCAGTATGTATCGTTGTTCTGCGCGGATGCGACCGTGCAGGGATGGGCGGGGTCGTGTCGGCGTGTTTTTCTGTGATATTGGCGGCGGCGGCAGTCGGAGCTGCAGTTCCGTTTCTTGTAAAACTGCGAGACCTGACAGAACCGTATCTGCAAAGCGAATATGCGGACATCCTGTGGCGCGCGCTTGCCTGCGGCATGACGGTGGAGCTGACCTCGGACGTCATCCGGGATGCGGGGGAATCCTCCCTTGCGGACAAGGTGGAATTTGCGGGACGGGCAGTTCTGCTGTCCATCGGATTCCCTCTTTATGAAGCGGTATTTTCGCTTGCGGGGAGGCTTCTCGGTTTATGAAAAACACGGATGGGGACACCCTTGCCTCTTCTCTCTGGGAGCAGGCGGGCGGCGATGCGCTTCTGGATGCCGCCGAAGATGCGGGACTGTTGTCCGGGGTCGCGGAAATACCGGACACAACGGACATCCTTTGGACACTGGACGGCAGAAATGTATTTGTGCACATCCGGGACAGTTTGTTTTCCGTATCCGGCGGAATGCTTGCACACCTTGGAACACTTCTGGGACTATTGCTTCTGTGTGCGCTGTGGCAGAAATACCGTGCGGCGCGGAACGGGGGCGACGGCGGACTCGTTTCCACAGTTTCCGCGATCCTCATTGCACTTGTGTCGATGGAATGGTTCGCTGCACTGCTTGATGATACGCTTATGTGGTTTTCTTCCATACATACCCAGATGACGGCGGCGCTGACGGCACTTCTGTCCCTCTCAGCGATGCGCGGCATGGTGACGACCGCTTCCGTGACGGGTGCCGGAATGGCATTTTTCCTCGCGGTGTGCGAATGCATCACGGGGAGCGTTCTGCCGGTGTTCCTGCGGCTGTGTGCGGGACTGTCGCTTGCTTCTGCCGTCGGCGGGGACAGCTGTGCGGGACTGGACGGCCTTTCGGGACTTCTGCGGCGGCAATTTTTATGGCTGACGGGAGCGCTGATGACGATTCTGTGTGCGGTTTTGTCCTGTCAGAACGTTCTTGCGCGCAGTGCGGATTCCGTCTCCGGGCGGGCGGTCAAATTTGCATTATCCGGCGTGATCCCCGTGGTCGGCGGAGCGGTCGGCGATGCGGCATCCACCGTATCGGCGGGATTTTCTCTGGTGTCAGAAACGGTGGGTGTCCTTGGGGTCGCTCTGATTCTGTGGCAAATTCTGCCGCCGCTTATCACACTTTTGCTTACACGGGTGGTGTATTCCGCGGGCGCGGTATTCGCATCTGCCATCGGATTTCCGCGCGGGGAGCGGATTTTGTCAGAATGTGCATCGCTTGTCGGATTTCTGTGCGGCGTGACGGCGGCGGAGGGACTTTGTTATCTTCTGATGCTGATTCTCTGCATGAAAGGTGGAAGTTGAATATGATACAGACGTTGAAAGAAGCGGTCTACGCTCTGATCGTGCTTTCCTTATGCACGGCCATCCTGTCCGGTTTCGGGGGAACACGCGCAAAACTGGCACCGTATGTGAAGTATCTTTTGTCCCTGATTTTGCTCCTGATGCTCCTCTCCCCGCTTCTCGATGTGATCAGTGCCGTCGGCGCGCTGACGGAGAAGATGGGCGGCGGCATCACGGAGAAAAACGCCGTACAGGGGATGACCATTTATGAGGAAAACACCGTCGCCTACGCCGCGGCACAGACGGAGGACAGCGTCTGCACGCTGATCGCGGCAAAAACCGGCATCCCGCGCACATCCCTGTCTCTTGCGCTGACCCTTGACACCGCCGATGTAGAAGCGGTGGTCATCACGTCTGCCGCGCTGACTGTCACCGGCACGGAATACCGTATCATCGCGGACAAAGCGGTAGCAATCACCGAAGAAACGCTTCTGTGTCCCTGCACCGTGACCGTTGTATCCGGGGAGGAGGTGTCTTCTCAGTGAATCTTTGGGAACGCTTGAAAAAGCTCCGCGGGTTTTCCGTGGTGCTTGTGATGCTTGCCGTTGGACTGCTGTTGCTTCTGTTTCCGGGCGGCAGAGAAACGAGCGGCACAACGGAGGACAACATCTCTATTCCCGAAAATATTTCGGACATCCCGGCATATGAAGCGTATCTTGCGCATATGATTGCACAGATGACAGACGCGCTGGACGGGGTCAGCGGCTCCACGGTGCTTGTCGCGCTGGACAGTCTGCCGTCGGACACCGGAACATCTTCGGTTTTCGGCAGCACAGCGGGGAGTGAGAGCACCACAGTTCCCAGACTGCGCGGCATCGCCGTTGTCTGTCGGGGCGGCGGAAACCCGGATATCCAGCTGGAAATCATCTCGCTTCTGTGTGCAGTGTTCGACCTGCCAGCTGCGCGCGTTTATGTCGGAGAAGCATCTGAAACAGAAACCTGAGAAAAGGAGAGTATCCTATGCAGTTACTTGGTAAAAACTATTTTGAAAACGAAAACGTCCTGCCCGAAAACGGCGCGGAGGAAAGCCGCGTCTCCCCATCGGAGGAATCCGCCCCGGACGGCTACACGGAGGAGGGGTTGGAAGCGCTGTGCGAGGCGGTCGGCGGAGAGGGAAAACACCGCATTCCCGCATGGATGGCGGCGGCTGCAAACACAGTACGCGAGAATCGCCGTCATCTTGCCGCCGCGGCATCGGTGCTGGTCATCGGATTCGCCGTTTACTTAAACTGGGCGATGTATGAGGGAGACGATGCGGCGGTGAATACGGGTGCAGATGCCGTTTCCGGTGCGGTTCTGTCGGATACAGGCGACAGCGATGCTGCGGCAGATGCGGTCTCTGCGGGAGATACCGCCGTCGACGGTACGGCGGGAGGGGGCGGAGAATCCGACGATTATTTTGCCGTGTCCCAAATCAATCGCCAGCGGGCGAGGGATGAAGCGATTGCAGTATTGCAGGATGTCGTGGACGGCGCGGAGAACCTGTCCGAGGTGCAGAACGAAGCCCTTGCGGAAATCGCGCAGATCGCCGAGGACATCGAGCATGAAGCCGCCATTGAGTCGCTGGTCAAAGGGAAAGGCTTTACGGAATGCGTCGCCGTCATCAGCGGCGAAAATGCCAACGTCATCGTAAAGTCAACGGCGCTTCTGCCGAACGAAGTTGCGCAGATTCAGGAAATCGTCTACGAGACCGCGGGAATCGTTCCGGCGAATGTGAAGATCATTGAGAAATAAAGGGAAAGGCAGTGCCGGGGTGAGAGCACTGCCTTTTTTCGTTCACACCGTTGATAAAAAAACGTAATTTTTGTAAAATACGGCTTGCATTTGTACGCATCTGATGGTATAATAGATGATAGGATCGCACAGGATATGAAATTTTTGTTTCCATTGGATACAATCGTAAAAATATAAGGAGAATCGACATGATCGAATTCAAAAACAAACTCCCCGCCATGCACGTCGGCGGTAAAACCAACGGTACATACAACAACTATGAAATGGTGCTCCCCTGCGTTCTGACGACGACCGACACGCGGCTCGGACTGTTTCTGCACGGTTTGCACAATGTGGTTGAGGACGACCGGTCGCTGGTGTTCATCGACGGCAGGGCACTGATGGTCTGCAAAAACTGGATCCGCGACCATGTTCACGTCATGAAAGCGTTCAAACACTGGGACTACGATCTCCGTTCGTTCCTTGATTTTATCATTGAGACCCAGCGGGCGGACGGCTGTTATTTCGAGCTGATCAAGCAGCTGGACGATGTTCATTGGAAGTTTGTCGATGAGGACTGCCGGGTGCTGTATCCCGACGACAATGTGGCACTGGTGCGGCTGGAACTGGAAGCGGACATCGAATATCTCGTCGTGGAGGGCGCGATGCAGGTCTACCGCGCGACGGGCGATCTTGCATGGCTGTGCCGTGTCCTGCCGGCACTGGAAAAGGGCATTGATTATATCACAAGTGACAGAAAACGCTGGTGCGCGGAACTGGGTCTTGTCATGCGCCCGCACACCGTCGACACCTGGGATTTCACCAACGCACCGAACACCGGTACCGACCGCCGCATCCACGATGACGAGCCGATGTCCGTGATGCACGGCGACAACTCCGGCGTTTATCAGGCGATGAACCAGCTTGCGTGGATCAATGAAAAAGCGGGCAAAATTCAAAAAGCCGCCGAATGGCGGGCGCGCGCCGAAGTCCTGCGGGAAAATATGTTCCGGCATCTGTGGAACGGGAAATTTTTCGTCCACCAGAAGCCGATCGGTCACGCGGGCATCGACGACCGTGAGGACATCCGCCTGTCGCTGTCCAATACCTATGACATGAACCGCGGCGTCACCGACCGTGCGCAGTCGCAGTCCATCATTGAGGAATATCTCGCCCGGCGGAAGACCACCGATGCGTTCTGCGAATGGTTCTCCATCGACCCGCCGTATGAGAAATTCGGCGTTTATCCGGCAGGGCAGTATGTCAACGGCGCGATTTCCCCGTTCACAGCCGGGGAGCTTGCCCGCGCCGCCTTTGAAAACGGCTACGAGGACTACGGCTGGGACATCATCTGCCGCTTCAACGAAATGATGGAGCGCGACGGCACGGTGTACTTCCTCTATTCCCCCGACCCCGAAACGAAGCTTCCGCAGGGCGGCGGCCCGAGCGCATGGGGCGCGGCGGCGCTGATCAGCGCGGTGGACGAGGG
>JAFUPC010000078.1 GCA_017481495.1 Clostridia bacterium | reverse complement strand
GCGGACACAAATGAAAAAATCCAACTCGTATGAGCTGGATTTTCTGGCGGAGAAGGAGAGATTCGAACTCTCGAACTATTTTTGGTAGTTACGCGATTTCCAGTCGCGCGCGCTCGACCAACTACGCGACTTCTCCGTATGATTTTAGTCGCTGTTGCTTGACAACGAATATATTATACCACAAATTCTCCCGTTTGTCAATGGTTTTTTGAAATTTTTTCTATTTTTCATATTAGCAGAAATTTGTTCACATAACACTCATATTTGAATGGTATACTTATACCATATCAAGCACTTCCGCGCATCGGCGGAGCGCACCCGTATCACAGTATCATAGATCAAAGGACGAAAACGGTATGAAAAAAGCACCTTTATATGAAACCTGGGAAATGAACGATTTCCGTGAACTTCTGGACGGCATTGAAAAGCGGTATGCCGTCAACTGTGCGTATGTCTGGCACGACGGCTACACCGACGACGGCATTATCACCAAAAGCTATACGGAGCTTGCGGAGGATGTAAAAAACCTCGCGGCCTATCTCTGCGCGATGGGACTGGAAGGTAAAACCGTCGCTGTCACCGGGAAAAACAGCTATCTCTGGGCGGTATCCTATCTTGCTATCGGATGCGGATGCGGCATGATCGTACCGCTGGACCGCGATCTGCGGTCGGATGAGTTATCCGGCTTGTGTACAGATGCCGGATGTGCGGCAATTTTCTACACCTCTGACATGGAAGAAAAGATCGCCGCGATGGAGAACCCCCGTCTTCTGCGGCTTCCGCTTTCCTGTGCGGAAACTTATTTTTCCCGCGGCGCGGAGCTTCGTGCGGAGGGCAGTATGAGCTATGAAAATCACACAGTCGATCCGGATGCGCCCGGTGTTCTGCTCTATACCTCCGGAACCACGGGAGTCGCAAAAGGAGTTCTTCTCTCCCAGCACAACATCTGCGCGGACATCGTCAACGTCTGCCGCCGCGTGAAGATCACAGGAGACGACCGCGTGCTCTCCCATCTGCCCCTGCACCATACCTATGAATGCACGACCTCGCTTGCCATGCTTTACAGCGGCGGCAGCATCGCATTCAACGACAATCTGCGCCGGCTTCCGCGGGATCTTTCCCTGTTCCGTCCGACGATGCTCGTCACGGTTCCGGCGGTGCTGGAATTCATGGCGAAATTCGTCCGCCGCAGTTATGCAGATGCCAGAGGCGGCAAGCTTCTGCTCGGTGTCCAGCGCGCGGCATCCGGCGTCACGTCGAAAACGCTGCAGCTCCTCTCTGACAAAACGGGACAGAAGCACAAGCGGCGCATCTTTTCCACGATCGATCATTTCTTCGGCGGCAAGCTGCGGGCGATTCTGGTCGGTGCGGCGCCGCTGTCTCCCGACACGTTCCGGCTGTTTGAAGGATTCGGCTACGCCGTCTACTGCGGCTACGGTCTAACGGAAACCGCACCCATTTCCCTGATGCACGACGATTTCTACCGCTGTGCGGACGACACCGGCTTCCCTGTCTGCGGCGTGGAAGCACGCATTGATTCCCCGGATGAAAACGGCATCGGAGAACTCTGTCTGCGCGGGCCGAACGTCATGCTCGGCTACCACAACAATCCGGAAGCCACGTCGGAAGTCCTGCGCGACGGCTGGTTGTACACCGGTGACCTTGCGCAAATGACAAAATCCGGCGCCTACCGCATCACCGGCAGAAAAAAGTCGATGATCGTCTCCCAGAGCGGCAAGAAAATTTTCCCGGAAGAGCTGGAAGCATACCTGTCCCGCTCGCCCATCGTCGCGGAATGTATGGTTTATGCAGAGGAGCAGGACGGCAATCTCCGCATCTGCGCCGCCGTTTATCCCGACAAAACAGAGACCGAAAAAGTACTCGGCTGTACGGAGGGAGATCCCGCATATGCGGAAAAACTGCGCGCGCTTCTGCTGGAGCTGACACGGGAGATCAACAATTCCCTGCCGCCCTACAAGCACATCCGCCGTCTCATCATCCGGAAAACGGAATTTGTCAAGACAACCACGAAGAAAATCAAGCGTTCTGCCCCGGAAAACACGGAACATCCTGCCGGGGAGACCGTCATTTCCTGATTTTCCTCCCTCCCCCCGAAAACAACCAACGGACTGCCCGCGCGATTCTGCCGACAGTCCGTTCTGTATTTCTGTTATAGGATGACTGTGACCGTTCCGGCGTAGAGCGGCACGGTTTTATCACCGTATACCAGCTCCGCATCGCACGGTGTGGTGACGGTTATGTGCATCGTCTCCCTGTGCCGTTCCAGAGAAACGGAGAATGTGCCGCGCACCGTCTCCATGCTGCCCCGGATAAAGTCCAGTCCATTTGGAAGAATGGGCTTGATGACGGGCATTTCCCATCCGGCGGTCTTCTGTCCGATGCCGAGCAGATACGAGAACAGAAATCTCGCACAGCCGCCGAACATCGGGTGATTGTGGGAACCGCCGCCGTCCCAGCTTTCCCATATTGTTGTCGCTCCGTGCCGCTTCATATAAAGGAACGAACCGCGTTCCTCTGCCGAGAGAAGCCGGTATGCGGTGTCGGCGTGTCCCGTTTCAAAGAGGACGCGGAGCAGAATGTCGGTGCCGAGGAATCCCGTGTCAAAGTGTCCCATTCGGTCATAGTTCTCTGCAAGCAGTTCTGCGGTCTGCGCTCCCGCGATCCCGATGTCAACGGCATACGCATCCGCGCCCTGGATGCCGCCGCAGAAATGCGTTCCGGTCTCATCCGCATATGCGGCTATCAGAGCATCACACATGGTTCTGTCAAGGGTTCGGTAGGCGCAGATGTCCTCCGTTTTTCCGATGGCCTCTGCAATTTCCATAAGCATTCGGAGACTGCGCACGAAGAAATATGTGTTGACAAACGGCTCCGGGATCTCACATTTTCCAAGCGTACACCAGTCGCCAAGACACCATCCGCCGTCCTCTTCCCGCACAACAAGACCGTTTTCCATGCTGTTTTCAAGATACGTTACCCACTGCCGCATCCCGTCGTAATATTCCCGGATCAGAGCGGTCTCGCCGTACTGCTTCCAGAAATGATACGGCACGATGACCGCCGCGCATCCCCATCCGCCGGGGCCGCCGCCCCCACCCTGGAACGGTGCGGTATGCTGGATATGCCCGCGCGCTTTGTCCTGGGAGTCGAAAATATCTCTGATCCATTTGCGGTAAAATTCCCTTGTGTCCAGAAGCATCATCGCCGCTTCCGCGCAGTTCTGACCGTCTCCGGTATAACCGAGCCGTTCCCTGTGCGGACAGTCGGAGGGAATGCTGCCGTGCATATTGTCAAGCTGGGTGCGGATCCACGCATCATAAAGGAAATTCAGTCCTTCATTGTCCGAGGAAAACCGGGATGTGACCGGCGTGTCGCTGTGGATGACCAGCACTTCCGCCATATCAATGTCGCCCTCCACATCAAAATACCGGAATCCGTGCCACACGAACTGCGGTTCAAAGGTTCCCATGCCGACAAAGGTATCGGTCATGATCTGTTTTTTGCCGGAGGAACAGGTATAGTTCCATCCGGTGGAACCGAAATCAAGACTTCCGTCCGCACGGAGATTTTCGGCAAAGCGCAGAACCGCGCATCCGTCCGGTTTTGTCACGCGGACAACACCGGAAATATTCTCCCCCGCATCGTACACGACTCTGCCGTCCACGGTATGCAGTTTCCGCGGCAGGATGCGCCGGATGACGCGGTCGGGGATGCCGATCTGCTCGGTGAGCATCGAATCCGGTGTGGGGAGAACCGTCACGGGCTTTGGCACGGTGTCCGTTTTCGTTCTGTCGTGGCATTCACCGATGAATAGATTAGAATAGACGATCTCGCCCGCAGTCCATGTCTCACTACCGTCGGAAACAATGGCAGGAATTTCGTTTCTGCCAATATAAAGCGCAAAAACCGTTTTCAGCGTATCGCCGTAGGACATCTCGCCCTCCGCCACCCGCTCCGTCTGGTGGTACCATCCGCCGCCGAGCGTGATTTCCAGCACATTCTCCCCCGGCACAAGGAATCCGCCGGCCGGATACCGGCAATAATAGATGCGGTGCCGAAAGGAATCGCGGCAGGGATAAGTGATTTTGGTAAATTCGCGTTTTTCATAATCAGTGACGTTCGGCTGAAAGCGGTCATCGGTCAGTGCGTGTCCGTTCAGTGTCACGGAAAAATAACCGAGTCCCGTGATGAACAGATCGGCATCTATAAAAGACCCATTATCAGCTGACCTGCGGTCAGCAGGCAGACTATCCGGCAGCAGAACGAAGTGCCGTTTTATGACGGGACAGGATGCGGGTGCGGCATCGGTGCCGATCCAGCGCGACCCTACCAAAGGATTTTTGGGATACATGGGGGAAAACCTCCGGAATACAGAATCGTTGTTACCATATATTATAGCAGACATCGTTCAAAAAAGCAAGAGAAAAGATTCACTTTTGCTTCATGATTTCCCGGAGATTTTTTCATATATGAAAAAGCCTTTCACTGACTGAAAATCATGTTAAACAGGATGATAACAAACCATCAGAGTATTTTCAAAAAAAATTACATCCGCATCACACAGCTTTCATACATTTGCGGTATAATATTATCGTCATCAGGGGAGAGGAAAAATCCTTTTCCGGTGATAAGAATGCCAACAGGTTTTCCGGATATAGCCGGAAACTCCCGATACATCAGTCTGACAGGAGGAAAACATCATGAATGAATTCAACAATCAGAACGTAAACCAAGGGCAGAACGAAGCCGCCGAAACCAACACACAGTCCCCGACTGCGCAGGTACAGTGTGCGACTACACAGAATACACAATCTCAGGCGCAGAACACTGCACCCGCAGACAACATTTACGCCCGTGAAAACGCAAACCAGAACGCCGCATTCGCGCAGTCAGCAGAATTCCACCGTGAAACGCCGTATGGATCGATGCAGAATACACAGCAGAATCCCTACACCGCACAGCAGAATGCCTACACCGGCACGCAGAACCCCCAGAACGCGCAGAATCAGCAGCAGGCACACGCCGGCTTCAATCCCTACACCGGTCAGCCTTACGGCCAGATGAACACGGCGGAGCCGGAAAAGGATAAAGCAAAGAAGAAAGCAAAGAAACCGGTTTCCGGCATTATCAAAAAGCTTGCCGCAACGGTCGCACTCGCGCTGGTCTTCGGCGTGGTCTCCGGTGCCGTGATCCTCGGCATGACGGGCGGCAGAACGTCCAAGGGCGGCAACGGCGGCAATGATTCCGGCATCGTTTCCGGTACCGTCGGAGGCGATTCCGTGCTGGGCGGCTCCGCAACGGGAGAACTGCGTTCCGCTTCCGCCATCATGGAGGAAGCCCTGAAAGCGGCGGAAATTTCCGCAGGCGATACGCTGACCATTCCGCAGATCAACATCATCATGGAACCGGCAATGGTCTCCATCAACTGTTATGCGGAAACGACCTATAATACCTGGTACGGCACACAGGTCTACCCGACCTCCTCTGCCGGTTCGGGCATCATCGTCGGTGAAAATGAGACCGAGCTTCTGATCGTCACCAACAACCATGTCGTTGACGGTGCGGACGAGATCACGGTTGTTTTCACGGATGAATCCGAATACACCGCCTATATCAAGGGCACCGACTCCACAAACGACCTTGCCATCATCGTCGTCAAGCTGGAAGATGTCACAAACGAAACCATGAGTGCCATCGCTTATGCAGAGCTCGGCGACTCCGATGCGCTGGTCGTCGGTGAGGGTGTCGTGGCAATCGGCAACGCACTCGGCTACGGTCAGTCCGTCACCGCCGGTATCGTCTCCGCGCTCAACCGTGCCGTCACCGATTCCAACGGCAACACCACCTACCTCATCCAGACCGATGCGGCTGTCAACCCCGGCAACTCCGGCGGTGCGCTCGTCAACATGAAGGGTCAGGTCATCGGCATCAACTCCGCGAAGTATTCCGACGAATCCGTTGAGGGTATGTGCTTTGCAATTCCCGTCAACACCGCGCTTCCCATTCTCGAAGAACTGATGACCCGCACCACCCGTGTCGCCGTCGATGATCCCGACAAGGCCGCATACCTCGGCATCACGCCCAGAGATGTCAGCTCTTCCATGGCGGCATACAATATGCCGATCGGCGTGTTTGTCAGCGATGTCGCAGAGGGTTCTGCCGCCGCAAATGCCGGTATGCTCTCCGGTGACATCATCACCAAATTCGACCACGAGACCGTCACTTCTTCCTCCGACTTGCAGAAAATCCTCTCCTATTATGAAGCAGGCGAGACCGTCGAAGTCGTCGTTCAGCGTTACGAGCGCGGTCAGTACAACGAAACCACGCTGACCGTCACGCTGGATGTCAGACCCGCCGATACCGCGGCAAGCGGCGATGCAGATACCTCCGGACAGGAGGATGAAGACACAGCTCCCAGCTGGAAGGATTATTTCGGCTCCGGCAGATAATCCCTCCCATAACAGAATCTTAAATTTATGGAACGGCAGAAAAATCTGCCGTCCTTTTTTATTTATTTTATACGAATCTATTGCCAAACCGCAGAAATTGTGTTACAATTAACAGGAAAGCATTTTTTGTGCAAAGGAGATTTTATCATGTTTCGGAAAGCAATTCCCGTATGGGCATCCGGCTGTGCGAAGGAAATGAACTGTGCGCTGGTTTTTGAAGCGGACATCCCGTCGCTTGACGGCTGTACGATGCGCATTTCCGCCTATACCTTTTACCGGCTGTACGCAAACGGCGAATTCGTCGCGTTCGGCCCGGCGCGGGCGGCGGAGGGATATGCGCGTGTGGATGTGCTCGACCTCAACCCCTACCATCGCGGTGCGGGAAACCGCATCCGTGTCGAGGTCGTCGGTTATTACTGCCGTTCCCTCACAACGGCATTCGGCCCGTCGTTTTTCTGTGCGGAGATACTGGAAAAAGACGGTTCTCCCGTGTGCGCATCGGGCACAGAAGGAGACTTTGTCTGCCGCCGCATGACGGAAAAGCTGCGGCACGCGGAACGCTATTCCGGACAGCGGCAGTTCGGGGAGCTGTGGGATTTTTCTGCCCAAAACCTTTCCGTGGGTGCAGAACATATTCTGCCGCTGACCGATGCCCCTTGCCCCATATGGCTTCCCCGTACCGCACCGTATCCCGCTTACCGGGATATTCTGCTCACGCGCCACAGCGGATGCGGGGATTATCATGAGGACGAAACGCTTCCGTTCCGCGAGAACCGCTATTCGTTTGCCTGCTCCGATTACTGGGGCACGTTCAAAAAAGAAGAAATTGCCGACCGTCCTTATCGCTGGATCCAGAGACAGGCGCTGTCAAAAGCATCCCCCGGTGACGCGCTGCCCGTGATGCTTTCTGCGGGAGAATACGCGCTCTTTGATTTCGGCATTCTCCACAGCGGATTCCTCACCATGACCGGAAAAGCCCTGTCCGCGTGTGAGATCGTCATCGGATACTCGGAATACTGTGAAGCTGGAATGTTTGCCTTTACCAACATCAATATGCAGAACGTCATCTCCTGCCGTTTTCCCGCAGGTGCGGACGTTGCGTTCCAATCCTTTGAGCCGTACACCGTGCGCAATGCGGTCATATTGGTGAAGTCCGGTGCGCTTATCCTTTCGTCGTTCGGTGTGAAGACCTACGAGCACACCATGCAGGGCGCACGCCGTCCCGCAATCGGCGACCCCTCTCTTGCGCGCATTTACGATGCGGCACTGCGCACCTTTGCGCACAACGCGGTCGATCTGTTTTCCGACTGCCCGTCAAGAGAACGCGCCGGATGGCTGTGCGACTCGTACTTTACAGGCGCGGTGGAGCATTTTCTGTTCGGGAAAACGCCGGTCGAGGATGCGTTCCTTGAAAATTACCGACTATATAGGGAAAATCCGTTCATTCCGCAGGGAATGCTTCCGATGTGCTATCCTGCCGATTCGGGTCATGTGGAAAGTCAGCCGTACATTCCGCAGTGGTGTATGTGGTATGTATTGGAAGTCAGAGACTATCTGACCGAACGGAACCCGGACAAAGATCCCGCGCTGTTCCGCGACAGCGTGATGGGCGTGGTGAATTTCCTTGCCGGATACGAAAATGAGGACGGTTTGCTGGAAGACTTGCCCGGTTGGAACTTTGTCGAGTGGTCGGACGCCAACAAGTGGGTCAGAAACGTTAATTATCCGACCAATTTCCTTTACGCGGAAGTCCTGCGCTGTACCGCCGCGCTGTACGGGGACACCGCCCTTTCCGAAAAAGCGGAACGCATCTGCCAAACCGCCATTTGTCAGTCTTTTGACGGTGTTCTGTTTTCGGACAATGCGGTGCGCGATGAGAACGGTCGTCTGATTCCGACCGGAAACGCATCGGAGGCGGGACAGTATTACGCCGTTCTGTTCGGCGGTGTCGATGTGGATGCGCCGGAATATGCGGCACTGAAACATCACATTCTGACCGGATTTGCGGATATGACAGGAACAACAGAGCGCAAATACGTTCCTGTCAATGCGTTCATCGGGCTGTATCTGCGCATCAAGGTATTATTGAAGCTCGGACTGTACGACATTCTGCTCGGTGAGCTGGACGGATTTTTCGGCGGCATGGTCGGCAAGACCGGAACGCTCTGGGAATACCGGCAGATGACCGGCAGTTATGACCACGGCTTTGCATCCTTTGCCGCACCTGCCATTGTCGAAGCACTGCGCGGATGCGGAAAATTATAAATCACACATAAGGGAGGTATGTTCCATGACCGGATACGGTTATACCTACGATTACACGAAAACGATGTTCATGAAGCTATTTCTCGCTTCGCCGAACACAAGAGACGGTGGCAGTCACGTCAACTGCACCTTTGCAGAAGCGCTTGATGTCATCCGGAAGACCGATGCACTGACACAGGGTGTTCAGAAGATCATTTATCTTGTCGGCTGGCAGTATGACGGTCACGACGATCGATACCCGGCATTTTTCAAGGTCAACGAAGCCCTGAAACGCCCGGAGGACGAGACCGCGCTTGACAGTATGCTCTGGCTGATCAAAGAAGCAAAACAGTACAACACCATCGTCAGTGTCCATGTCAATTTCTGCGATGTCTACGAGGATTCGCCGCTCTGGAACACCTACGTTGCGGCAAACGCCGTCATCCGCGACAGAAACGGTGCGCCCGACCCCATCGAAAACTACAACGGAAAACCCTGCTACAAGGTCTCCTTCAAAGAGGAATGGGAGTCGGGACTGTTTGTCGAGCGGTTTCACAGGCTTCTTGACCTTCTTCCGATCCAAAAGCTCGGCACGATGCACGTTGACAACTTCCTCTGCTGTTACAACAACTGCCCGGAGGTAGACATTGCCGAGATGCAGTCCTACCGGGATAAAATTCTCGACTACATCCGTCTCTGCGGCATTGATGTCACATCGGAATTTCCCTACCGCGAGGGGCCTGCCGGGCGCGAGACTTACAGTCATTTCTGCATGGGAACGACGATGTATCCCATTTCCACGCTCGGCCGCATTCCGGCGTTCTGGTGGTTTGACAACCTGACGGACGAGGAAGTGTGTGCGCTCCCGCCCGCGTATTTCGGCGGCGGACTCTGCCACGACCCGGCGTTCGCTTCGGTTCTTTACGGCAATATGCACGGAGAGGACATCTGGGTTGGTGATAATCTCACGGATGACAAGTGGTGTGCGCCGTTTCTGCGGCAGTTCTGCATGGTACAGGTACCGTATTTCTGGTTATGCGAACACAAGCGTCTGTCCGTTGTGACCGCGCCGGACGGAAGCAAAACCGTCACGCATGAGAGCGGCATTGTCTGCCGGGGGATTGACCAAAGCATCACACAGAACGGCATGACGCTCAAAACCGACCGCCGGATGCTCCTGCCGCTCCCCCACGGGACAATGTCCCGGACGCAAAGCACATTCATCGCCTACTCCGACGATGCGGGGGAATTTGCATTCACCGTTCCCGGCACGGAAAGCATTACAGATGAGAACCCCGTTTCCGCGCACGTTTTCCGCATCACGCCGCACGGCAATGAGCCAAAAGACGATGCGGAAATCCGGTACGGTGCCGTCACGCTGTATCTGGAAGCGGGAGAAGCAGTTCTTCTTACGCTGTAAGTGAAAATTACCGCCGGTCGGGGTCTGCCTTTCCCCGCCGCGTGCGGAAATCCGCTTCGATCCGCTGTTTCCATGCACTTCCGAGCGGCGCATTTTCACGGACTGCGGTCACGGCATCGTTCAGCGCTTCGTAGTTGAGACGCGTTCCCGCGCTGTCTGCGTGGTAATTCACCGCGCGGTCGGGGGCAATGCCGTATTTCGCCGCCGTTCCGACCGCATCAATATTCGCACCGAGGAACAGAAATTCCCAGCCGTATCTTTCTTTCTGCCGCGCAATCATCCGGCGGATGTCTTCGGCGGAATACCGGGTGCTTGCGTTTTCCATGCCGTCCGTTGTGATGACAAACAGCGTATGCTCCGGCACATCCTCCGCCCGCGCGTATTTGTGGATATTGCCGATGTGATGGATGGCACCGCCGACGGCATCCAGAAGCGCCGTGCATCCGCGCACGGTGTAGTCTTCCGCCGTCATGTCGGGAACGTCCCGGATGTCCCGGCGGTCATACAGCACCTCACTTTGGTTGTCAAACAGCACACAGGACACATACGCTTCCCCCTCGCCCCGCCTCTGCTTTGCAAGCATCGCATTGAAGCCGCCGACAGTGTCCGCTTCCAGCCCCTGCATGGAGCCGCTTCTGTCAAGGATAAATACGAGTTCTGTCAGGTTCTTTTTCATTTGTGATTCCTCCGGAAATTAAAAAATAAGACCGTCACCCGGGATATGTTCCTCCCCCGATGACGGTTTTATTATACCATATTCCGACGGAAAATGTGTCGCATGAAATGCGACATTTTTAATTGATCGGTGTCATGCCCCCAGCAAGCACTGGTCAAACGCAAACAACGCTTCGTTGATCTCAAAGACATTGTAGTTGCCGTGTGCGATGAAATATTCGATGATGATATCGAATTTGCTGGAATGCGACAGCGCATAGCCGGCTTTGGAAAGCAGTTCCCGCGTTTCGTCAAGGGACAGCTCCAACGCAACGGCAAACGCAAGCGCGGTCTGCTTGCTCGGCCGGTACAGCCGGTCACAGCGGACTTTGGAGAACAGCTTGCGGTCGATGTTCGCCTTTTTGTAGCACGCGGCATCCGTCATGCCCCGCTCGTCGATCTTCCGCAGAAGCATTTCGGAAAAGCTCTCGTCGATCTGCGCAAGCGCTTCGTCAAGGGACTGCGGAAGGGCATTGCACAGCGGCATGGCGTAGGAATCGGGTGCAGTGTCCTCCGAGACCCGGTCTTCCCGCACGGACGGCGCATTCTTTTTCGGTGAGAACAGACCCCGGACGGTATGTTTCGCCGGTGCATTTTCCGCACGTGTCATGCGCACGGAGCGGGCATCTGCGTGTTCCTCTGCGTACCGGTCGTCGATGTATTCCGCAATATCGGAAAACAATTTTCCGCCAATGTCGTAGGATGCGCGGTCGAAGATGACAAGATACACGGTCATCTCATGATCAGAAAGAAATGCGGCAACGGTATCGACGGCGACACGCAGTGCCTTGTCTTTCGGATAACCGTAAACGCCGGAGGAGATCAGCGGAAACGCAACCGTTTCGCAATGATGTTCCCATGCAAGGAGAAGGGATTTTTCATAACAGGAAACAAGCAGTTCCCGCTCGCCGTCATTCCCGCCGTACCAGACGGGGCCGACCGCGTGGATGACGTATTTGCATAGGAGATCTCCCGCACCGGTGATCTTTGCCTGCCCGGTCTCGCATCCGCCAAGCGTTCTGCATTCGGCAAGCAATTTGGGGCCTGCCGCGCGGTGGATACAGCCGTCCACACCGCCGCCGCCAAGCAGAGACTCGTTTGCGGCATTGACGATGGCATCCACATTCATTTTTGTGATATCATTTCTGACGATGGAAAGCGGCATGGTCGTTTACAGAAGCACTTCGGCGTTGGTGCCGTAGAAAATATCGTCCCGTCCCGCCATGTAGTCGCAGAACCGTTCAATGACATCCCAGTTGTCCCGGTCGGCAAACTCGTAGGAATGCCCCCAGACATAGAAGAGCATCGGGGTCTCGGGTTCCGCGTTTACAAACTGCTCCGCCAGCTCCATCAGCGCGGCATCGTTGTGATGACAGGTCGCGGGCAGGCGCAGAAGGTCGCACGGGATATCAAAGCGGCGCGTGGAGACGGTTGTGCGGGAATAACGGATGCCGCAGTCCCGGAGCACATTCACCACCGCATCGTTGTGCGTACCGTAGGGATACGCCATGCCAACGGGCTTCGTGCCGAAATACGCGGTCAGATTCTCCACATCCGCCAGAATTTCATGACAGCATTCTTCTTCCGACAGCTTTGTCAGGTCGGGATGGGTCAGTGCATGAACGGCGATCTCGTGTCCTTTATACACATCGGCAAGCTCGTCGCGCCAGTACCGCGCCACCTGCGTTTTTCTGTCCTTTGCGATGCGCTCCATGCGGGGATTGCCGCGTTCCACATGGGTCGCGGAATTGAGATTGAACGTCCCCCGCATCCCGTACCGGTTCAGAATGTCAATGAGACGTCCGTCCGTTGTGATACCGTCGTCATAACTGAACGTCAGCGCTTTCATCTTTCCGTTGAACATGGTATTCAGATTCCTTTCATCCAGTATACGGCATCCTCTACCCACTTTGCCACGGCATCGTCTTCCCACGCTTTGTTGCCGCGGGAGGTCTGCCAGTCGCCGAGCGCGACCCCGTGCGGGCCGTGCGGATAGATGTGCAGTTCAAACGGAATCTTCTGCTTTGACAGGGCTTCCGCTGTGTACAACGCATTTTCCACGGGAACGACCGGGTCTTCCGCCGTGTGCATCAGGAACGCGGGAACGGTGTTTTCATCAATATGCTTTTCAATGGAATATCGGTCGAGTTCTTCCTCGGTGGGCGTCTGCGTACCGAGAATGTTGTAAAACGACCCCTTGTGCGCCATTTTCCCGGCAGAAAGCACCGCATAGCACAGCACCATGCCGGCAGGCTTGTTCTTTCCGTGCGGAAGACCGGTCTCCGCTTCGACCTCCGGCAGATGCCAGAGCGTCCCAAGCGATGCGGACAGGTGTCCGCCCGCGGAAAATCCGACACAGAAAACGCGGTCTGGGTCGATGTGGAATTCCTCGGCATGGTCCTTGATGTATGCCATTGCAAGGGAAGCATCGACGAGCGGGCGCGGGAATTTCGCCTTTGCGCCGACGGAATATTTGAGTACGAATGCGTTGACCCCGCGGGCAAGGAATGCAAGCGCGATCGGTTCGCCCTCTCGGTCGTCACAGATACAGCCGTATCCGCCGCC
Source organism: Clostridia bacterium (assembly GCA_017481495.1). Taxonomy (GTDB): domain Bacteria; phylum Bacillota; class Clostridia; order Oscillospirales; family CAG-272; genus RGIG3925. The sequence continues at coordinate 23,967 of JAFUPC010000078.1, read as the reverse complement.
GGGGATGACGAGCATCGCATCGCGCGCTTTCCATGGTTCGTCCGTGACATAAGCGGTCAGGGTGATTTCGGGGTCATCGGGGCGGAGCTGAATGGTTTTGTTGAGCATCGGAATGGGTTCCTTTCAAAGTTTATAAAGTGGAAAACAGCGCCACACTGGACGCTGTTTTCGGGAAAATCGGAGACTGTAGTCCGTATGTATGCAAATAAATTTGCTTTCAAATTAAATTTGCTCAAATTATTTATATTCCGGCAACCAGCCCTTGTGTGCTTCGATGAGATCGTCGCACATATGCACGATGTCGTCAATGGACAGCTCGGAGGAGCAGTGCGGGTCAAGCATTGCCGCCTGATAAATGGCATCCTTCTTCTTTGTGACAGCGGCTTCGATGGTGAGCAGCTGCACGTTGATGTTCGTCATGTTCATTGCCGCAAGCTGTGTGGGAAGCTTGCCCTGCCAGCACGGCTCGATGCCGGTCTTGTCCACGAGACAGTTGACCTCGACACACGCTTCCCGCGGCAGATTTTCGATGACACCGCCGGAGTTGAGGACGTTTGCGCAGATCTTGAACGGAACGTTCGTGGTAATCGCTTCCATAATGTAGGATGCAAATTCGTGCGTTCTCGTGTGGGAGACTTCGCCGTGCAGATACTTTTCGCGGTCATTCTTCCAGCCGGCGATCTGGTTGACACAGCGGCGCGGATATTCATCCAGCGGAATGTTGTAACGCTCGATGAGCTCCGGATACTTGGACTTGATGAACAGGTTTCCGTACTCTGCATTGTGCTCGGAGGATTCGGTGCAGTAGTAGCCGAGACGGCGGATGTATTCGTATCGGACAAGGTCATAGCAGTCGGACTTGCCGGCATCGGCTTCCGCCAGTTTTGCAAATGCCTTTTCCTTGATGGCGGGATACAAATCGGTGCCATCCGCATCCTCAATTTCCAGAAGCCACGCCATGTGGTTGATGCCGGCAATGCGCTCTCTGATCGGTTCTGTGAACGGAATGCCGAGTGCGTTCAGCAGATGGCGGGAGCAGACCTGCGTGGAATGGCAGAGACCGATGGTCTTGATGGGTGTATAGCGCTGCATATAACCTGCAAGCATCGCCATGGGGTTGGTGTAATTTAAGAACCACGCGCGCGGGCAGACCTCTGCCATATCGTTTGCGAAGTCCTCAAGGACCGGGATGGTACGCAGGGCGCGGAAGATACCGCCGATGCCCATCGAGTCCGCGATGGTCTGGCGCAGACCGTACTTCTTCGGGATCTCAAAGTCGGTGACTGTACACGGCTCGTAGCCGCCGACCTGAATGGCGTTGACGACGAAATCCGCGCCGCGCAGGGCGTCCTTGCGGTTTTCCACACCGAGATACTTGGAGATCTTCGCACGGCCTTCGTTGATGTTGTTGTTGAGCGCCGTAATCATGATGTAGGATTCTTCCAGGCGTTCCGCATCAATGTCGTACAGTGCGATTTCAAACTCGCGCAGTGCGGGGGTCAGCATCGTATCGCCCAGGACGTTCTTGGCAAATACCGTGGAGCCGGCACCCATAAATGTGATTTTTCCCATAATGGCAGTTTCCTTTCCTGTGTCGGAATATTTTGTCAGTATCAGTATACCATATTCCACGAGATTTTGCAAGAGCATTCACCAAATTTTACAGAAAATCTTTGACGATTTCATTGGAAATACTTGCACTTGACAACGATCTATGGTACAATATTATTATAAAATACAATTCGGAAACGGAGGATGCCCAAATGAAAAAACGACTCGTCACGCTCGCCCTTTCCCTGGTTCTCGCCCTGCAGCTGTTCTCCTGCTCGTCCGACGGCGCGCAGAAAACGCCCGCCGCCGCCAAAAGCGGACAGTCCGGTAACGGACATTCCGGTGGCGCAGGTTCTGGAGATCCCCTTTCCGCCGAAAACACGCTTCCCGCCGGCATCATGCCGCTATCCGACCGGGACACCGCGGATGCGGAATACATCAGCGGCATCCGCACCTACACGGTATCCGAATTCGATACCCTGTCCGTCCGTGCCGCGTCCCCCATGTACACCGACGGCGGCAGTCTCTGGCTCGTCCGCGGAACGGCACTGGAACAGTACGATGCCGCAGGCACGCTGACCGCATCTTATTCGCTTGCAGCAGTTCCGGAGGGGACGGTTTACCACGCCCGTCTGCTCCCGGACGGCAGTCTGTTTACGGTCAGTGTCAAAATCTCGACCGTCTCCGCCAGCCGGATTTCCGCGGACGGCACGGAACTGCTTTCCACCGTTGTTCTGCAGGACAACGGAACCTACAGTGTGCAGTATACTTCCCATGCCACGCAAACGGAGGACGGCGGGATGACGGTCGTTCTCCTGACGGGCAATGATGTTTTTGTCTTTGACGAAAATCTGGAAATCAGCCGGACGATCGGTTTGTCCGCGTACTGCTCACGGATGATATACAAAGACGAAAACACCTTCCTGCTCGGTTCTTATTCCGCCGGCATGTACGAATGCAATACCGCACTTGGCACCTGCCGCCCCGCGGGAAAAATATCGCTCCCGTCCGGTATGACGTCCGCCGATCTTCATTCCGACGGCTCCGGAGTTCTCTATTACAGCGACAAAAACGGAATCTACAAAAAAAGCGGCACGGTTCTCGAATGGACGGACGGTGCCGCGGCACAGCCCGATACGTTTTATATTCTGGACGAAAACACAGTCTACGCCGTATATCACGAAAATACAAAAGACCGCATCGTGCGCATCTGCACGGAAGAGGACACGGATGACGCTACGGAACGCCGCGTCATCACGCTCGGATATATGACGGTCGCACAGCAGGATTTTCTGCAGGAAGCGGTCGCGGGCTTCAACGCATCCACGGAGGACTATTATATCCGACTCGTCGATTATTCCCAGAAATACGGAAACTTTGACAAAGCCGCCGTCGGATTCCGGGAGGAGGTCTTTGCGGAAAAAACGCCGGACATCCTCATGTACACCGTGTATTTCGACATGACCGACTATTACGACAAAGGCGTGTTCCTCGACCTTGACCCGTATTTCGGCGAAACACTGCTTCCCGGTGTCAGGGAGGCGTACTCAACGGACGGGCAGATGTTCCATATGCCGCTGTATTTTGAGGTGAATACGCTGACGGCGCTGAAGTCCACCGTGGACGGCAGTCTCACCTTTGACCGTTTCTACGAGCTGGGCAACGGTCTGCTCGGAAAGGGTACGGAAACAGACAAAGCCGCAGGCAGTTCCGGTATACAGATCATTGACGGTCAGATCGTCATCGTAGAGTCCACCGGAACGCCGCAGACGGGAACGGCGTTCGACGGAGAAGTCCTGACCGGCGACCACGAAGTCATTGACCGCATTCTCGACAACGCCATGTACGACTTTCTCGACTACGAAAACAAGGACTGCTCCTTTGACAGCGAGGAATTCCGCGAGTTTGTCACCTATCTGAAACGCATTGATGCGGATTATGTCCATGAAAACGCCGGGAGCTTTTACAAAACCGGATTGAGTGACAGCGGCTACGCCATCGACACCCCGTATCTGCCGGAGAACATCGCCGCGGGACGCATCAAACTGCTTTCCACGGACATCAGCTCCGTCTCCGCTTACGCGATGCTGAAACAGCTTTACGGCGGCGAAGCGTTCTCGCTCTGCGGATACCCGACCGATGACGGTTACAGCGCGTGCATTTCCTGTGTCAATTCCCTCTCCGTTCTGGCGGATTCCGACGTGCTCGGCGGATGCGGACTGTTTTTGCAGTATCTCTTATCGGACGAATGCCAGTCCTCCGACAGCCTGGCGGACGATTATCTGCCCGTGACGCTGTCCGCGATGGAGATTCTCCTGGAAAAGCAGAAATATTTCTATTTTTGGAGAAACTCGGACGATATGCTCGGTCTGATCGACATTTCCGCAGAACCGCTTGACGAATACAAAACGGACTTCAATTATGTGATGTACAACGAAGTCGTTCTGACGGACGAAGACCGCGCGGCGTTCCTGGATTTCTTTGCAAACTGCCACATGAAGGCGGGAACCGATTCCGTCATCTCGCAGATTGCAGAGGAAGAGCTGTCCGCCTGGGAAAGCGGCGCAAAGACGCTTGAAGAGGTCACGTCCCTGATGCAGTCCCGCATCTGGATTTACTTAAACGAATAAAGAGGATACCGTCATGAATCTGCAAACCACACACCGCTTTGACATCGGCCGCAGCATCGGCTACTCCCATTCCGCCACGGTAAAGCTCGGCGACCGGGAGGGAATGCTCTTTCTCACGACGCCCGGCGTGGGCGTTGACCCGGGAGAGGAGCTGTTTCACTACAAGGGCATTGAAAACACCTGGCTCGTCATGTTCGACATGGACGGAAACAAGCTGTGGGAAAAGGAACTGCCGGACGGCGTTCTGCCGGGCATCTGGTTCCGCTGTGCCGTCGCGCTGGATATGGACGGGGACGGCTATGACGAGATTTATTTCATCAACAACACGGGCGCGCCGTTTTCCTTTATGCACCGGAAATTACAGCGTGTCAACGCGCTGACCGGCGAGGTGACCGGCTCCTGGCCGTGGCCGTGGAACACATTCCACGACCGGATGTCGCTGTGCTACCGCTTTTATCTCGTCGCAGGCTACGCGCACGGGGAACCCGTACTCATCACCTGTCAGGGGACTTACGGGGATATGTACCTGCAGGGCTGGTCGGGCGATATGCAGCCGCGGTGGGACGTAAAAATTCCGATGGATACCTTCGGCCCGAAGGCTTCCCACGTCACGCCGGTGCTCGATATCAACGGCGACGGGGTAGACGAGCTGTTCTGGGGCGAGCGGCTTCTGTCCGTGGACGACGGTCACGAGCTTCTCTGTCTTGCGCCGGACTACGACGGGCATTCCGACATCATTCTGCCGTATCTGCATCCCGAAACGCGCGAATGGTACATCTACACTTGCCGCGAGGGAGGAGAGGCGCCCGGAAAACCGCGTGTCGTGACGTTCCGCCCGGACGGTCGGGTCGCATGGCAGGCACTTTCCGACAGCGGACATATGCACACCGGCTGGTGCGCCAATGTGCTTGACGGTTATGGAAAGGTCTGCATGGCGATGCGCCAGCATTTCGTTCCCGACGACAGCGGATTTGAGCATGAGGTAGATGGGATCTTCTATTTCGATGCGTTCACGGGCAAAGAGGTGGACTATTCCCTGCCGTATCCCGGGTATCTCTGCGAGCCCATCGACCTTGACGGCGACGGGTATCACGAATTTCTTGCGCCCGACGGAAAGGTGCTTGACCGCCACGGCAAACAGATCGCATCGTACACGGGAACGCCGATGCGCATGGGTAAACTCACCGACCATTCCGGCGAGCAGTTCATGATCGCACGCGGGACCGCATTCGAGATCATCGCCGACACAGATGCCCGGGACGGGGAGATCATGAAGATGCGCTACGCGATTCCCTATCTGACGTTCATGCAGAAGCTGATGGCAAGCGGATACAATGCCATCGGGTCGCAGATCTCGTGTGGGGTGTGATATATACAACTATACATTTTGATTACAAACAACAGCTTCCGTATCACGGATTTTCTCCGCCTGCGGAAGCTGTTCCTGAATTTTTCATAAATTTTTCGTTTTTTCAGACATTTTCCTGTTTTCGTCTGTATTGTTAAGTGAAACGGGCCAACGCACCTGCGTGCAGAAACCCCGATCGTCAGCTGACAATTCAAAAAACAAAGGAAGTGACTTTATGAACAATGTCATACAGAATCCGTTCACCGGTACGGACTGTACGGAAACCGCCGCGGACAGCGCATATCTTCACGAGATATACGCCCGGAACATCGAAAGCGTATACCGGATATGTTTTCTGCGGCTCGGACATCGGGAGGATGCGGAGGATGCGGCACAGAATATCTTTCTGCGCTATATGAAGCATCCGACGGTCTTCTCCTCTCCGGAGCATGAGAAAGCCTATTTTCTCCGCGCCGCGTGCAACGAATGTCAGAACCAGAAGCTCGCATTCTGGCACCGGATGCGCACACCGCTTGATGATCTTCCCGATTACGCACTCAGCTCCGGCGACCGTTATCCGTCCGTTGACAACACGCTTCCCGCCGCGTTTGCCGCTCTGCCGGAGCGCATCCGCACGGTAGTCTACCTTTATTATTATGAGGAACTGCCGACGAAAACCATCGCAAAGCTGCTCTCCCGCAACGAAAGCACCGTCCGCACCCAGCTCCAGACCGGACGGGAGCAGCTGCGCGCCGCCATCGAAAAAACAGGAGGATGTTTATGAATCACCATCAGGAAAACGAAACCGTCCGCGCATTTCTGGAAACCCTGTCCCCCGACAAAGAACAGCTTTCCCGCATGGAAACCGCGGTCTTCTCTCCCGTGTCGGGTGCCGCACGCACATCCAAAACGCCAAAGCTCCGTCCGAAGAAGCTGCTCCCGCTCGTCGCCGCACTGCTTACGCTCACCGTCGGCGTCACCGCCGTAACTGCCGCACCGGCAATCCGGAAGTATTTCTTCCCCGGTGTCGGTGTGGTATCCGTCGATGAAACGGCGGACACCGCGCCCCTTTACATGATGCCGCAGACCGGTGTCCCGGACGGTGCCGATTTTACGGTACTGTTCGGATACTGGCACGACGGCGCGGCGGAGCTGTGGATTACCTCCCGCACACAATATGAAGCACTGCCGGCGGAAGAATTGTTTGCATCCGCGGATACGGTCGGAGAACTGACGCTGACACAGGTATCCGGTCGTGCGGAAAACGCTTTGCAGACCTACTGCATTCGCTGGCCGTCCGTCACATGGGAGGATGCGCTGGCAGGACTTTCCTTTGCCGGAACGGAGATCTGCTTCCGCCGTGTCCCTTCGGAATATCACCCCTACACGGTGGAAAACGGCACGCTCTCCCTGACCCTGATCCCACTGACGGAAGACCTGACCACGTTTGCGGCAGAGCTTTCCTATACCGATGATACGGACAACCCCCTCTGCCTTGAAGATTCTTCCGCCCTGTACGAAAACCGTACACCCGTTATGACACTCGTCGACCGTGACGGAAACGCTTACCCGCTCCGGGCTTACGGGGACAGCGGCATCTTTTCTCTGACCGAAACACCCGCCGCTCCCATTACCGGTTTCCACGCGGAAGTCCTGATTTTCGCGGAGGAGTTCACAGAAGAAACCACGGTGTGCCTTTCTCTGCCGACTGACGGCACGGCAGAAACGGTCTATCAGACCGTCACCTACCCGGACGGCATGGCGCACGGTATGATCGAAGCGGTCGGATACAACCATCCGACAGATCCCGCAGACAATGCGGATACTTTGCAGGCGGAATTTCCGATGGGATACGTCTCGTTCTCTGTCCGTGCACTGGAACAGAACGGCATTCTGTACTGGTCGCCCATGACCTATACGGCAGAATATGAAGCATTCCTGTCCGATTATACGGTCATGGAAGAAAAATCTCCTTATGATACCACCGCACCGGATCCGATGGCACCGAAAACACAGATCAGTTATGCGGCATCCGGCGATACCGTGTATATCACGATGCACCATATCCCCAACGGCACCGGTTCTGTCTCTCTTGCGGCATACTGTTATACCGCAGTCGCACCCGGCAGCTGGGAGGTCACATTTACCGCCGCAAAATAAATGGATTTCCCAAAACAAACCATTTTTGACACAAACACAGCCGACATCGCATTCCGGTGCCGGCTGTAACTGATTTATCCGATTTTTTTAAGAATCAATCGCATGAGTCTTTCACACACCGCCGATACGAACGCTTCATATTCCTCCTCTGAAAACAGCAGAAGCGCCATCGGGGCGGCTCCGTGCGCATCCTTTGCCATGAGCGGGATTTTCCGTGTGATGGCGCCCGGCGGCAGGAAATCGAGATAGTCGGGAAAGTCCGTTGTCCTGCGTAGAACGGTATCGTAGGCGTTGTCCGGATTTCCGTCAAGATACCGGCTTTCCAGATATGCAATGTCACGTTCAAGTCCCGCGCGGCCGAAGACCGCTTTGACAGAATCATAGGTTTCGGGCAGACCCGCAAAACGCGCCCATGCATCGGGATTCCGTTTCAGGCGTGCAAAGCACGCCGCCACACGCTCATCATCCCGCTAAAAAGCCTGAAACATCGCATCCGTGACGAGATGGGCATAATATCCCCACAGAAACGCACTCTCCTCGCGCGATGCGTTTGCGGCGTTCGCAATATACCGCCGGTAAAACCCCTCATGATCCGCCGTTGTCTTGCTTTCCCCGGTCATGAAATGCGTGACCGCGCGCGGCGGGGTGAAATCGGACCAGTCCGCGTTCTCAATGTTGCAGTCGGGCGCGATGCTTCCGATGACAAATCCCCGTCGGTCAAAGCGGATGTGGGACGGAAGCATCCCGAGAAGCCGATCCGCAATCCGCGTATGTGTGACCCAGCCTGCCACGGTCTCAGATCATCAGGTCGCAGACGAGCTGGGACAGCTCTGCGGGATTCTCGATCGACATACCGCCGATGAGCCGCGCCTGCGCGTACAGGATCTTTGCATAAGAGGAAAGCTTTTCCTTGTCCTCTTCCCACAGTGCTTTCAGTTTTGCGGCGATCGCGTGGTCGGCGTTGATTTCAAGGACGATCTGCGCCTTGACGTTTTCCTCACCGCTGGGCATCCGGTTGAGCACCTGCTCCATGCCGACGGACAGACCGCCCTCGCTTGTCAGGCAGACCGGGTGATTTTTGAGCGTATTGGTGAACCGCACCGCGGAAACGCTGTCACCGAGTGCTTCCTTCATCGCGGAAAGCATATCCGCCGCACCCTCGTTTTCCGCCTTGACGGCTTCCTTTTCTTCCTCGGTGGAAATGTCAAGGTCTTCCGCGCATACGTTGACAAACGTCTTTTCGTCGTACTTTGCAAGCATCTTCAACGCAAATTCGTCAATGTCGTCGGTCAGATAAAGCACTTCGTAGCCCTTGGAAGTGACCGTTTCACACTGCGGGAGCATTTCGATCTTGTCGTTTGTCTCGCCGCACGCATAGTAGATGGACTTCTGTTCCTCTTTCATATGGGAAACGTATTCTTTCAGCGTGGTGAGCTTCTTTTCGTTCGACGATGTGAACATGACGAGATCCTGCAAGACATCCTTGTGCATTCCGTAGTCGGAATACAGACCGAACTTCATCTGCATACCGAATGCCTGCCAGAACGCTTCGTACTTTTCGCGGTCGGCTTCCAGCATCTTTGCAAGCTCGTTCTTGATCTTCTTTTCGATCGCCTTGGCGATGACCTTGAGCTGATGGTCATGCTGGAGCATTTCACGGGAAATGTTCAACGACAGGTCAGCGGAATCGACCAGACCGCGCACGAAACTGAAATAGTCCGGCAGAAGATCCGCACACTTTTCCATGATCAGAACACCGGAGGAATACAGCTGCAGACCCTTTTCGTAGTCCTTGGTGTAGTAGTTGAACGGCGCTTTCTGCGGAATGAACAGCATCGCATCAAAGGTCGCCGTACCCTCGGACTTGAAGTGAATCGTCTTTGCGGGCGCTTCAAAGTCGTAAAACTTGTCGCGGTAGAATGCGGCATATTCTTCCTCGGTGATGTCCTGCGCGCGCTTCTTCCACAGCGGAACCATTGAGTTCAGCGTTTCGGTCTCGGTGACGCTTTCGTACTTGTCTTCCGCATCCGACGACGGGTCAACGCCCTCTTTCAGCTTTTCGGTCGTGATGTCCATCTTGATGGGGTAACGGATATAGTCGGAATACTTCTTGACGAGATTTTTGATCTTCCAGGAATCGAGATATTCGGAATACTTTTCTTCCTCGGTATCCTCGCGCAGGTGGAGCAGGATGTCTGTGCCGGCGGTCTCTTTTTCGCACGGCTCGATGGTGTAGCCGTCCACGCCCTCGGATTCCCACTTGTATGCGGTATCCGCACCGAACGCGCGGGAAACGACGGTGATTTTGTCCGCGACCATGAATGCGGAATAGAAGCCGACACCGAACTGACCGATGATGTCAACCTCTTCTTTCTGTTCGTTGTCGTGCTTGAAGTCGTAGGAACCGGACTTTGCGATGGTGCCGAGATTGTTTTCCAGCTCTTCTTCGGTCATACCGATACCGTTGTCGGAGATACGGACGGTGCGGGCGTCCCTGTCCGTGTCAAGGCGGATTTCGTAGTCGCCGCGGGCAAGCGTCACGGTGTCGTCAGTAAGTGATTTATAATACAGCTTGTCCAGCGCATCGCTGGCGTTGGAAATCAGCTCACGCAGGAAGATCTCCTTGTGCGTGTAAATGGAGTTGATCATCATATCAAGCAGTTTCTGAGATTCGGTTCTGAATTGTTTCTTTTCCATAATGGATTTCCTTTCTATATCACTTATCTATTTTTTGCATATGTTGTGCGGGATTAGCACTCGTATTATTTGAGTGCTAATATATTATACCACAATTCCGGGGAAAGTCAAGCACTCTATGAAAATATTTATAAATTCGGTGATATTTGTTCAAAAAATCGGCGATTTTTGATGTTTCTCCGCAAAAAATCCAGAGAAATTCCCGCGCCCCCATTGCATTTTTTCCGGAAATCATGTATAATAGAAATAAGAAAATTCCGACTCAGAAAGGATGAATCCACATATGAACAACAACCCCATCCGTTACGGTATCATTGGACTTGGCAATATCGCCCGCGGCGTTCACATCCCGGGCATTCTCCGCTCCCCCGATGCCGTGCTTGCCGCCGTCTGTGACCCCAATGAAACGCGCCTTGCCGCCGCACAGCGGGATTATGGGCTTTCCCCCGACGTCTGCTTTACCGATTACCGCGACCTGCTGTCCTCCGGACTTGTGGATGCGGTCTCCATCTGCACACCGAACAATGTCCACGTTCCCGTAGCGCTGGAAGCGGTGAAAAACGGCATTCCGTTCGCTTGCGAAAAGCCGCTGTCCGTGGATGCATCGAGCGCAAAGCCGCTTCTGGATGCGGTCAATGAAACCGGCATCCCCAACATGGTGTGTTTTTCCTACCGGTTCAAAAAGGCGGCACGGTATGCGCGCGACCTCATCGCTGCCGGCCGCATCGGGAAAATCCGCCATGTGTATGTCCGTTATTTACAGGGCTGGGGTAATCCGGAAAAGGACTGCCCGCGTGTCTGGCGCTTTGACCGCGCCGCAAGCGGTTCCGGCACGCTCGCCGACCTCGGCTCCCATATGCTCGACCTTGTACGCTTCCTTACTGCGGACGAATACACCCTTTTCACGGCGCAGAACGGGACATTCATGACCGAACGCCGTTCCGCTGACCCCGCAAAGAATGGTGCTCGGGAGACGGTCGATGTGGACGATTACGCGCATTATTTTGCTGGGACACAAAGCGGCATTGCGGCTTCGTTTGAGATCTCCCGCAACGCCTTCGGGCGCGGCAATTTCCAGCATATTGAGATTTACGGTGACCGGGGCGCGCTTGTTTATGAACTGGAAGACGACGATTTCCTCTGCATTTGTGAAGGAGCGGATGAGGGTACGCACACGTTCCGACGGATGGAGATCCCGGAACAATATTTTGTCGATCAGATGCAGTGCTTCCTTGACCGCCTGCGCGGCGATGAGCACGGTCTCTGTGCGACGGTAGCAGACGGATATGAGGATATGCTGGAACTGGATGAAATCATCCGTTCCTCGGAGAACGGGACCGCCGTTCGGCATTCCGCGCGGTAATCCTGTCCGACGGGATTACTATCCGACGGCATTCCCGACCATTTTACATAATCTTTACATTTTGTTCGTGGCAGAATTTACATGGATATGGTATACTGAATGTGTATGTAAAAAATAATAATATAATCAATGAAAAAGGAGCACCTCTGATATGGATATTTTTTCCGTGATCTCCTTTCTGGGCGGTCTGACATTCTTTTTATTCGGTATGAACGTCATGTCGGACAACCTGGAAAAGCTCGCTGGTTCCAAGCTTGAATCTCTCCTCCAGCGCATGACAGCAAACCCCTGGCGCGGTCTTTTGCTCGGTACCGCCATCACAATGGCAATTCAGTCCTCTTCCGCCACAACCGTCATGCTCGTCGGTCTTGTCAACTCCGGCATCATGCAGCTGTCGCAGACCCTGGAAGTCATTTTCGGCGCTAACATCGGTACCACCATCACCTCGTGGATTTTCGGTCTTGCGGGACTGGAAAGCGACACTTTCCTTGTCAAGATGATGAAGCCCGCGAACTTCGCACCGATCCTCGCATTCATCGGCATCATCCTGCGCATGGTCTGCAAAAGCGACCGCAAGCAGACGACCGGCACGATTTTCATCGGCTTTGCAGTTCTGATCTCCGGTATGTCCCTGATGAGCGATGCTGTGGAACCGCTTGCGGAATCCGAACTTTTCATGAACATCCTGGTCAAGTTCAAAAATCCACTGCTCGGTCTTCTCCTCGGTACCGCCATCACTGCTATTATCCAGTCCTCGTCCGCTTCGGTCGGTATTTTACAGGCGCTGGCGCTGACCGGCTCGATTTCGGTCGGACTTTCCATCCCGATCATCATGGGTCAGAACATTGGTACCTGTATCACGGCGCTGCTTTCCTCCATCGGTGCAAATACCAAGGCAAAGCGTGTCGGTATCATCCATCTTACCATCAATCTCCTCGGCACTGCCGTCTGGCTGACGGTCTTCTGCCTTATCAAATATCTGGTTTCCCCTGCCATTCTTGACGAACCGGTCACGGCGTTCGGCATCGCACTCATCCATACCATTTTCAACTTCGCAACAACGCTGATTCTGATGCCTGTCCGGAAGATTCTCATCGTCATCGCAGAAAAGGTCATTCCTGAAAAGGAAGTCCACACCGAAACGACGGAGGAGATTCTGTTCCTCGACGAGCGTCTGCTCATCACCCCAACCTCCGCACTGACTGCGTGCGATAATGCCACCAACCGGATGGCAGAGCTTTCCCATGCAAGTGTTGACCTCGCCATTTCTACACTTGGCACCATCGAAACCGACAATACCGCCGACATCGCGGTCGATCTCGACATCATCAAGAATACCGAAGATGAGACCGACGTCTTTGAGGACAAGCTCGGCACATATCTTGTCAAGCTTTCCGCACAGGCACTGTCGGAAGCCGATGCCCAGGTCGTCACGAAGCTGCTCCATGTCATCGGTGACTTTGAGCGACTGGGCGACCATGCGCTGAATCTTGCCAAAGCCGCAAAGGAAATTTCCGAAAAGCGTATGTCCTTCACGCCGGATGCGACGGCAGAGCTGAAAAATGTTTCCGCCGCCCTGGACGAGATTCTGGAAAACACGATGAACGCCTATATCAACGACGACCCTGTGCTTGCCGCCGAAGTGGAACCGCTGGAACAGGTCATCGACCGCCTCATCGCTTCTATCCGTACGGGTCACATCGCACGTCTCCAACGCGGTCAATGTACCATTGAAGCCGGATTCGTTCTCTCCGACATTCTTACAAACTACGAACGTATTTCCGACCACTGCTCGAACATCGCAGTCGCGGTCATCGAAGCCAAGCACTCCTCGTTCGACACGCACAAGTACCTCAACGAAATGAAGTACAGCGACGCGGATTTCAAGAAGAAGTACGCCGCATACGCGGAAAAGTATTCTGTATAATTCCAAAATATCATAATGCCGCAGGTTCTGTTCTCTGCGGCATTGTTTTATACTTTTGTTTCTTATTTGCTGCGTCCGATTTTTTTGACCGGGATTATCGTAAATTCCGGCAGATCGCGGTACACGGGACTGACCGGCGACAGATTGCCGACATCCTCATCCCATCCCGCATCCGCGCGGGTATCATAGACCGGATTTTCGCCGATGTCGGAATAGGTGTATACCGATTCCGCGATCTGATACCGCTTTCCGCGCGGGGAGATGATGACGTTGTTCTTTACGCTGGAATATGCCGGATTGATGGGAAAATCCGGGTCATCGGGGTCTGTTTCAAACGATGTTTTTATGGCGGCAAGATGCGGATATTTCGTTTTCCACGGCTCGTCCCGGAACGGAACAGCGGCAAGATGCTGCCAGTGCGGCGCATCCGGTGTATTGACCGCGGCACGCGCCCAGCCGTCATGCACAAAACCGTCGCGGTTGCGGTCGTCGTACTGAATGGCAGAAATGCCCGCGTCAATGATGATGTTATTTTCGACCACGCAGTCCCTGCCGCCGCCGACCATCATGCTGTGCTTCTTTACATTGATGAAAATGTTGCCGTATGCCGTCTGCCCCGACAGACCGTCGTCCCAGTAGATGCCGTCCGGCACAAAGCCCTCGCCGCCGATGTTCCGTAAACGGTTATACCGGATGACCGTGCCGTTCCCTGCCCAGTCAAAGCCGGAATAAATCGCGCCTGCATCCGACGACAGCATTACCACATCATAAATGTCGTTGTATTCGATGAGATGCTCGTTCCCGCCGTAAAAGATCGCGGTGTGCGGCGCGCGGCAGATCTCATTATGATCGGCAATGTTCCCGACCCCCTGCAGGCTGATGCCGCCCTGATAGGTCAGATAGATTTCGGCATAATCGTGGATATAATTCTCCGTCACGCGGTTTTCGCCGGGTGTCAGCGACCGCCGGTCGCCGCCCGTGACATAGATACCGCCTTTTCCTGTACGGCTGATGTCACAGCGGCACACGGTATTGCGGCTTCCCATGATGCGCACGGCAGTCCCGGCGATATTCCTGATACAGAGCGCATCAAAGGTCATGTCACACCCCGTGCAGACAACGGCATCGCCCATCGTTCCCTCAAGGACAAACCCGGAAAAGGTCATATTGCAAGTGTCACGGCAGTCAAGCAATGGGATGTCGCGGAACGTAAATTCCGCCGTTTCCGCACCCGCATACGGCCAGAAATAGACGTTTCCGGTCTCCCGGTCAAGATACCATTCGCCCTCTGTGTCCAGTTCCTCCGGAATATTGTAAAAGTAATAATTGGCACCTGCCTTTGCGGCAAAACGCGAAACATATGCGGGGAACACTAGACGGTTTTCGGTATTGAACGTGACCGGTGTGGACGAATCCGCCCAGTCGTGGTAGAAATAGCCGAACATCCACGCCGTGGAGCTGTCCTTCCAGGAAGCAACCCTGCGGTTCGTTTCCCGGTCAATGATATACGTTCCGCCGCGGTGATTGCGGCGATTGTCCCAGTCAAAGAAATAATTCTGTTCCGGAAATTCGCGCACGTCGCCCACATCCGCCACGGCAGACAGCTTCGCAAACGTCCCCGCATTGGGATACCGCGCCTTTGTCATGCGCTTTCCGCCCGTGAAAAATTCACTGCCGCATCCTGTGGGCGCGTTATCGTATTTGTGTGCCGTGTGATAGGCACCGATGGGAATTTCTTCTCCCCAGTCGTCCCGTCCAAGTCCGAGCGCGGCGAGAGACAGCATCCGGATATTTGGCAGGGCATCGGCGGAAAAGCGTCCCGCCATATCCGCATCCGGGGTCATCCAATGCTCCCGCCCGATCTGCACGCCGCCGCGGAGAATGACCCCGCCCGCGTGTTCCGACCGATAGGTGATGTGCGTATGGGGAGAACAATCCCCAGCTTCAAACACAAAATCCTCGGGACGGTAGATGCCGTCGGCAAGCACGACCTCGATCTCCCCGGGCGCGTTCTCTGCGGTCAGATACGCCCGTATCTCTTCCCGGCACCGGGACAGACCGTCTGCATCTGTGTGCAGAACGATAATTGTTTTGCTCATAACAGAATCCTCCTATGATGCATATTCTGTTATCAAGTATATCATATTCCGGAGGAAAATGCAAGCCTTTCAGGTGATTTCCTCGTATTCAAAGACCCCGTCGTAGACCTTGACCGCGCCGCCTTTCATCGTCATCTTGTAATCCTCGGAGCACCACAGGGTCAGGTCTCCGCCGCGCAGGGAGACGGTAATGGGGGTGTTGCATGGTGAAATACCGTTCTTCACTGCCGCCGCCGCGACGGCACACGCACCGGTTCCGCAGGCAAGCGTTTCCCCGCTTCCGCGTTCCCAGACACGCATTTTCAGGTGTGTGGGAGTGATGACAGAGACAAATTCCGTGTTGACCCGTTCCGGGAACAGGGGATGCGACTCAAACACCGGGCCGATCTCCTCCAGCGGCAGAGTGTCGGGGTCGAGTGACTTCCCGTCACAGGAAAACACGACACAGTGCGGATTGCCCATCGAGACCGCGGTCGCGCTCCATGTCTTTCCGGCGACTTCCATCGGCTCGTTGATCATCTCGTCCTGCAAAATAACGGGAATATAGCCCGGTGTAAACTCCGCGCATCCCATATCGACGGTGACGGCTTCGACAAGACCGTATTTTCCGGTTTCCAGCTTCAATGTGCGGATACCGGACAGCGTTTCGATGGTGATGATCTCCTTTGTCACAAGACGGTTGTCATAGAGATATTTGCCGATACAGCGGATGGCATTTCCGCACATTTTCCCCTCACTGCCGTCGGTATTGAACATCCGCATCTTCGCATCCGCCACAGCAGAGGGACAGATGAGCACAAGTCCGTCCGAGCCGACCGCGAACCGGCGTGCGGACATCATCTGCGACAGCCTCTCCGGATGGGACAGCGTAAAGTGCATACAGTTGACATAAATATAATCGTTTCCTGCGCCCTGCATTTTGGTAAACGGAAGTTTCAGCATAACAATTCTGCTCCTATCATCACAATCATAGAATAAAGAAAAAGGCATTCTTCCCAAGAGAGAAATCCTCCCAGAGAATGAACGCCTTTGCTCATATCAATATTATAGCACACCCCCGGCAGTTTGTCAAGCGGAAAAATAAAAATACCCCTTGACTTTTTCCGTATTGTCTGATACAATAAATATACCCTATTTTATGAGCAAGGAGGACTTTCTATGTCTGCTCCGTTTTCTCTTGTCAACTTCATCAAAGCACCCGGCAAATTCAATCCCGCCGTCGACGGCGGGGCGCCGATGTTCCGCCGCGTGTTTTCGGTCGGAGAACCGGTCTCGTCCGCATTCGTGCGGGTGTGCGGTCTTGGGTATGCGTATTATTATCTGAACGGGAATCCCGTATCGGGTGACCTCTTCACCGCGCCTGTGTCTGATTACCGCAAGACGCTCTGGTACAATACTTATGATGTTACTGACCTTGTCACAGAAGGCGAGAACGTGTTCGCCGTTATCTGCGGCAACGGCTGGTACAACGAGTATTTCCGCACCTCGTGGGACCACAACATCGCTCCGTGGCGCGACAGCCCGAAATTTATTTTAGAGCTGTTCGTCAATGGCAAACGCATTCTCTCCTCCGACATGACGTGGAAATGCACCGCCGATTCTCCCGTCATCTACAACCAGCTCCGCTCGGGTGAGCATTTCGATGCACGGAAATACGACAGTAGCTGGACAGGCATTTCTTATGACGACAGCGCATGGGGGTATGCCGTCTCCGACACCACGCCGCCCACGGGTGTTTTCCGCCTCTGCGAATGCGAGCCGATCCGGGCTGACCGCATTTTTCCCGCACAGCAGATGTGGGACAAAGGTGACGGCAGATACATCTTTGACATGGGACAGAATCTGTCCGGCTTTGTCCTTTTGCGACTCGACGAACGGCAGGATGCAGGAGACGAACTTGTCATCCGCTACGCCGAAAAGCTGGACGAGAGCGGCGAGATGAATTATTTCAACATGGGACACCATTATCCCGACACCGATTTTGCCATTGACAGATTCATCTGCGACGGAAAGCCGTTTGTCTGGTCGCCGCGCTTTGCGTACCACGGGTTCCGCTATATTGAAGTCACGGGACTGAAATCCCCCGACCTTTCCACGGTTTCCGGTGTGTTCGTTCACCAGGCGGTCGAGGTGCGTTCCGCGTTTGAATGCTCCGATGCGTTTCTGAACGGTGCATTCCGCGCCGGTCAGATGGCAACGTGGTCGAACCTCTTTTATATGCCGACCGACTGCCCGACCCGCGAAAAGCTCGGTTGGTGCAACGACGCGCAGGCATCATGTGAGCAGATGCTGACCGATTTTGAAACGGAGCGGCTGTTCGCAAAGTGGCTGCAGGATTTACGGGATGCCCAGCTTCCCGACGGACAGATGCCGGGCATCGTTCCCTCCTCCGGCTGGGGATACGGCTGGGGCAACGGGCCGGTCTCGGACGGCGTCCTGTTTGAGGTTCCGTACCGTCTGTATCTGCACACGGGCGACAAACAGCCGCTTGTCGATACCCTGCCGTATTTTGACCGCTATATGGCATATCTTGTCACGCGGGAAGACGAAAACGGCGACGTTACGTTCGGTCTTGACGACTGGGCGGCACCCAACGGAAACGACAAGGTCTGCGCCGCGTTCATCAATTCCGTCTACCGCGTGAAATTCGCACGGATCGCCCTGCTCGCCGCCGGCTTTGCGGGTGCGGATACCGCGCCCTACGAATCCCTGCTTGCAGAGCGCATTGCCATCCACAAAAAGAAGTATCTCTCCCCCGACGGCACCTCGGTCATCGACAAGCAGACCGCCGCCGCGATGATGATTTATCACGACATTTATGACGAGTTGGAACCGCTTGCCAAACAGCTTGCACGGCTGGTTGAAGAAAAGGATTTCCACCACGACTGCGGCATGGTCGGTCTGCGGCATCTCTATATGGCACTGAACAAGTGCGGACTGCAAGAATACGCTTATAAAATCGTCACGGCATCCGGCTTCCCCTCCTATCGGAACTGGTACGAGGACGGCATGACGACGCTTTACGAAATGTGGCATATGCGCGACTCGCACAATCACCATATGTATTCCGACTTCATGTCGTGGATGATGAAGACGGTCATCGGTATCCGCCCGACTGCTCCCGCATATGCGGAGGTTTCCATCGAGCCGTGCTTCTTTGACGGACTGTCTTATGCAAAGGGTTCGATTGCACTTCCCGGCGGCCGCGGAACAATTTCCGTTGACTGGAAAAAGGAGGCAGACGGCGTTTATCTGACGGTGGCGGTTCCGTTCGGCATCACGGCGGTTTTCCGTGGGGAAACGCTGGGGGCAGGAGTCAACACGTTTGTGCTCCAAAGCTGAAAACGGGGAAATTACATCATAATACAAACGGGGTGTTGTACTTGCGTGCAGCACCCCTGTTATTTTTCTTTTTCTTTTCTGCCGGGATCCTCAATCCTTAAATTAACAGCATCGCCTGTTATACCACGCTCGTCTTTTTCAGCACCGCACAGCTGACAGCACCCAGACCGCCTCCTGCGGCAATCCCCGCGACAAGGCAGAGCACCGCATTCATAGGCGTGGAGTCAAGCGGCGTCACTGACGGGATCATCATGAACAGTAACATTCCAACAGCAAGGGAACCGACCATAGACATCCACGTTTTCTGCTTACCGATGACGCTCGCAAGCGTATCAATGGCAACAAATACGCCCATCAGAAGCATTTTCGACACCAGACACATCACGATCTCGCCCATCGTGACACCCGCATCAAAGGAAAGTCCGGACAGCACGCCGCCGAACATCGCGCCGACAAAGTACGCAAGGAGCATGAGTGCCCCGCTTATCCAGCCGACGAGAAGCTTTGAAATGACGTAATCTGCTTTTTTCGGTCGGACGGTAAACAGATTCTTTGCATATCCGCTCTTGAAATCTTCCGACACAAACAGGCTCACCAGCACTGCCGCCGCAAAGAACAGCAGATTGATGTTGCACATCGCCATCATATTCATCGCCATCCCGCTTCCGCTGACGGATTCCACCGCCTGCCATACATTGTCAAAAGCTTCCATGACGGTTTCCACGCCGGTCTGCGGGTCAACGGAGACACTGCCGTCCATCATCGTCGTCATCACAAGAATGAGCACCGGTGCGACAAAGCAGATTCCCATCATGATCCAGAAAAGGGGTGAGCGGAACATTCTGCGGAAATCGACGTTCAGCATCCGCCCGAGCCGTCCGCCAAAGGATGATTTTTCAAAATTCATCAGTGATTTTCCCCTTTCTCTTTCATCAGATCAATATAATATTCTTCCAATCCGATCTTCGCTCGGCGAAGCTCGTTTACCGTGATCCCGTTTTCATACAGATGCACAACGACCTCCTCCGGTGTTTTCGCATCGTACACACGGATGTATCCGGCTTCGTCCTCTTCCACGCGGGAATACCGACATGAGAGGATCGCCTTCGCGCGGTTCTGTTCCGCGGCGCGGAGCGCGGTATAGGTGCGGCATCCCGCATCCAGCTCTTCCGCCGTCATCTCGCACAGCATTTTTCCGCCGCGGACGATGCCGTAGTGCGTGGCGATCTTTTCCAGTTCTCCGAGAATATGGGACGAAATGACGACGGTATGTCCTTTTCGGGAAAGCTCCGTCAGCACTTCCCGCATGATGCGCATACCGTCCGCATCCAGACCGTTGATCGGTTCGTCAAGGACGAGCAGTGCCGGGTCGCCGAGCAGTGCCATTGCAATGCCGATGCGCTGTTTCATACCGAGAGAGCAGTTTTTGTATTTATTTCCGGCGGCACCCTCCATGCGGACGGTTTTCAGGATCTTCCGTATTTCCGCATCGGCATTTTTGATGCCGAGATTCGCCGCCTGCAATTTCATATTGTTCCAGACGGTGAGATTCGGAAAACAGCCGGGTGACTCGATGAGCACACCGATGGATGCGCGGACATCCGCATCATCACCGCTCCGCCCGAACAGCCTGATGCTTCCGCCGTCAAATGGCATCAGACCGCAGATGAGCTTTTCCGTTGTGGATTTTCCGGAGCCGTTTTCGCCGATAAAGCCGTAAATGGCACCCTGCGGAACAGTCATGGTAAGCCCTTTCAGCGCCTGCTTTGCACCGAAATTCTTTGTCAGACCCTTGATTTCAATTGCATTCATTCCCTGATGCCTCCTTTAATAGATGTCGCATTTCGAGAGAATGCGCGTTCCGAGCAGCTGATACACGGCCGTCCAGACTGCCGAGCAGACAAGGCAGACCACAAGTGTCACGATATTGGCACCGAGACACGCATAGACCGACGAGCCGTAAAGGAAAACATTGATCAGCGGTGTATCGCCAAGGATTGCACCGATACCGATGATCAGAATTCCCGTTCCGAAGAAGAAGGACGAAGCGATGGAAATGCCGAAATATCTTCTGAAAATGATATTCAGAAACGTATACAGGCTTGCCCAGCCGAAGCTCATGAGCATTTTGCTGAGAACCGCGATCACAAGTGACCCGACATTGACCGAGAAATCCAGTCCGACGAGCAGACCTGCCGCGATCGCACCCACAAGATACGTGATGCACATTCCCATCATCGCAAATGCGCAGGTGATGGTTTTGGAGAGCATATAGTCCTGCTTCTTTGCGTGCGTGGTGAACAGCTGCTTGACATAGCCGCTCTTGTAATCGTGTCCGATGAAGATGGAGACCATGATGCCGCCGAAAATGAACACCATGTTCATGTTTGCGTATCCGCCCATGTCATGGAATGTATACAGCGGCGTGTCCGCGGCGACCGCGTTCCAGACGTTCGTGTACAGTCCCTGTGTCACCGTTCCATCGGGATTCTGCATTCCCGTCGTTCCGACGATGAGTGCCGGAATGAATGCGGCAATGGCAAGAAAGATGTAAAACATCGGCGTGTGGAACAGCCGGTAAAAGTCCACACCCAGCATTCCGCGCAGACGCTTTGCAAAGCCGGGCGTTTCAAACTGCAGTTCGCGTGTCATGTTGCATCCGCTCCTTTCTTTGACATGAGTTCAATGTAATATTCCTCCAGTCCGATCTTGTTGCGCCAGATTTCGCTGACCACATGACCGTTTTCAAGCAATACCTTTACGATGCCCTCCGTGTCGTCCACGTCATAGACCCGCAGACCACCGTCTTCCGTCAGGCGCACATCGGTATAATGCTGTTTCAGAACCGCCATCGCACCCCGCACATCTTTGGTTTTCAGCGAGATGAAAACCTGTGCGCGGCTGTCCATTTCCTCGGCGGAAAGCTCCATGATCATTTTCCCTTGGCGAATGATGCCGTAATGCGTGGCGATTTTTTCCAGCTCTCCCAGAATGTGGGAGGAAATGACGACCGTACAGCCGTAGTTCTTTGTGATGTCCACAAGGATCTCCCGCATGATGCACATACCGTCGGTGTCCAGACCGTTGATGGGTTCGTCGAGAATGAGCAGTGCCGGGTCGCCGAGCAGTGCCATTGCAATGCCGATGCGCTGTTTCATACCGAGCGAACAGCTCTTGAATTTGATGTTTGCCGCATCCTCCATGCGGACGATGGCAAGTACCCGGTTGATCTCCCCGTCGCGGTCCTCCAGACCCAGATTGATGGCCTGCATCATCAGGTTGTCCCGGACACTGGAATTCGGGAAGCATCCGGCATTCTCAATCAGCGCGCCGACACGCACTCTGACACCCGCATCCGTGTAATCCCGGCCGAACAGCCGGATCTCGCCCGCATCGGGAACCAGATGTCCGCAGATGAGCTTTTCCGTGGTGGATTTGCCGGAACCGTTTTCACCGATGAAGCCGTAAATGGCACCGACCGGAACCGTCATGTTCAGATGATCCACCGCATACAGCCCGCGGAAGCTTTTGGACAGATTTCTGATTTCTATCGCGTTCATTTGAATCAATTCCTCTCCATTATTTATATTGCGGTAACATTATACCGCACGGATGTTGGTATCGTGTTTTTGAAATGTTAAGAAATTATGAAATCCAAAAATCCGCAGAAAAAGCCTGTTCCCGCGCTCTCCGGCAGGATACAGGCTCGTTTACGGTTATCCTGCAAATAACAGGTTCCGCTTATTCAGCGGTCTTTTTCTGATCGCTCCCGGCGCTGTCGGTATCCGCATCCTCGTCTTTGCTGACTTCCTCAAGGAATGCTTCGACGAACGCATCTTCCACTTTCTTATAAGCACCGACTGCCGCATCTTCCACCTTCTTGTAGGTACCGATTGCTGTGTCCTCGATCTTCTGGTACGCACCGGTTGCTTTTTCTGCTATACCGCCGGTCTTCAGCGTTCCGTCTTCATTAATGAACGCATCTACGAACTTGGATTCGATTTTCTTGTAGGCGTTGACGACGGCCTTTTCGATCTTGCTGCTTTTCAGTTTGTATTCACTCATGATGTGATTCCTCCATGTATGTTGATTTTATTTTTAATTATCAATAACTTTTTATGATGTCAGCGATATACTGTCAACGCGCCGAACAATCTGCCGAGAAGTTCAAAAATTTTCCCGATGACACCGCCGATCAGCGGAAATACGAATTTCCACATAATGATTGCGGCGGCAATCATTGTAGCAGCGCTGAGCAGAATCAGAAGTACCTTTTTCATGATACCTTGTCCCCACTTCTCTTCTGATGTTACTCTATTATACCATCTTAATGTTTACGTTTTGCTCACTTTTTGTTTTTAAAATGTTAAACTCCGTTTTTTTATAACAAAGCGTGCGTTTTTCGCAGATTTCGACCTTGCATCCTTTGCCCGAATCCGGATGATGATCAACCAGATTGAGATTCACCCCCATCATCCATCATCAGTAAACCGAGCCCCTTGCCTGGCATAAAAAATACGGCATTCAGGCAGAAACATGGACACTGTTCGGTGAAAGAAGACACGGGATGTTCAATCTGCCGGAGCTGAAAGCCATCGGCACGCGGTACAGTAAAATGCCCGCACAGATCATGCTCCGCCTGCACATCCGGCGCGGCGTTGTGGTTATTCCGAAGTCCACTCACATCGAACAAAACTTCCGTGTATTAGGGCAACACCGCATAAATGAGCAGAAGAAAAACGAACTCAGTAGGAAACCACCGAAAGGCAGAGTATATCCCCCGATATCGCTCCAAAAGGCGCACTGAATCAGACCGCCGCCCGTGAGGGTCTGCCGGCCAGGATCAGATT
>JAFUPC010000077.1 GCA_017481495.1 Clostridia bacterium | reverse complement strand
TCCCATCACAATGTCAATGGATTTCGTAAAGAATTTTCATTTTGTCGCATTGCACAAAAGCAGAGGTCTGTATTTGTGCGATTCGCCGATTTGATTTCATAAATCGTTTGATTTTTCACTCATTCAGATAAATCCACACCCTCGACTGAATAATCTTCGTCGTCTCCTCCAGCGTTCTCGCGCCGCCCTCCCAGAAAGACAGTTCTTCTTCCACGATGTCGCGGATAAAGGTATCCGTGTTCGCTTTCATGTGGCAGTTGTCAAAGAAATCGAGCAGCTTCTGCTTGTCGCCGTCTGTCAGATACACCGTTTCGTAATAGGAATCCGTTCCGCCGACCGAGCCCATGCCGTAGCTGTCGCTGTATTCCGCCGTCGAGCCGTCGGAGTCGAGTTCGAGTTCCGTGTTGGTGCCCTTTTCGATGCTGTTGACGGTGGAGCGTGAGAAATACCAATACCGGTTCCGGTCGATTATCGCAGACATTCCCGAAAGCGTGACGGGGAGATAGCTTTCGGACAGGGACGGCGCGGCCTGCACATCGTCCGACAAAAGATATTCCAGAAACGCGATACAGCCCTCCGGTACATCGGTGTCGGCGCGGATTGCCATTTTGGAAAATCCCGCAAGCGATGCACCGCCGCCGTCCGCGGACGGGTAACCGCACAGCGCAAAATCTTCCTCGCCGTAAATCAGCTTTAACATCGCGTACACTTCGACGGATTCCAGCGGAACGTGGAGCAGCTTCAGCGCGCCGTCCCGCACCCGCGCGGGGAGCGTGCCGTTGGAAAGCAGGTAAACGGTCTGCCCGCCTATGCGTGCATAAGGCGCATCGAAATCCCCCACCTCCGCGTTGATATAGTCGGACATGGATGCAGTGTAAAGGAGCATCCGGCGGAAACCGTCCGTGTCGTAATACGCGGTATTCGTCTCAAGATCGACGAAATCCATCAGCCCGTTTTCGCGGATGTCCGCCACACAGTCCGTGTTGGAGGTCAGAAGCTCGTCCGCGCCGAGATTTTCGGTGATTTCATATAATGTTTCCCACGTCAGAAACCCGTCCACAGTCTCCGTCAGCGCGGCAAATGTGTCCATCCACATCTGCAGCGGAAGAACGTACAGCGATTCCCCATACCCGAACGCTTCTTTTACACAGCCGAGCAGGTTGTCGCCGACGGATTCGTTTAAGTCAAGAAACGCCCCCTTGTCGTAATACGGCGACAGAAGCCAGTCACGCTGACAGAAAAAGATGTCGGTTTCGGTATCGTAGAGAAGCTTGCTCCGGATGTCGGCGGACATTTCGTCGTCCTGCATATTGGTTTCAAGGTATGTCAGCTCCACGCGGTATTCGGACTGCATGGCGTTGAATGCGGCAACGGTATTTTCAAGCCAGCTGTTGCCGAGCAGCGAATATTCCAATATTTTTATAACTTCCCGCGCTGTCTCCGGCACCTGTCGGATGCGGATGTGGTACAGTCTGGAAACACTTCTTCCGTTTTCCTCTGCTTTCCGGACAAAGAAGATGGAATTTTGGTTCTGAATCCAGTAGGTGTCCGCATTGGTGAATTTACTGACTCCGGCATCCGTCCAGCGCAGGAGCAGTGTCGGTATTTCGCGGTCTTTGTACCGGTAGATACCGTTCCGTGTGATGATGTAGTCGTTTTTGTCACAGCCGACATGGAAAAAGTACAGTTCAAAATCTTCTTTTGACAGCCGTATCTCGGAAAGCGCTGCCGTCCCCCGTTCCATATCCACGCGGAGAACGGAATCCGCATCCGTGCAGATACGGAACACACCGTTTCCCAGAGACAGAATCTCTCTTCCGAACCCCCAATCCTCAAATCCGCAGGCTTCCGCTTCTTCAATGGTGATTCCGGAGATCAGATTCAGGTCGGTATCGAAATATTCGAGAAACATAGAATTGACCACAAGAATACGGGTCGTGCCGTCTTCATAGGTCTCGACATGATACATCATCGGCAAAGCAGTCGTTTGATATTCCACGCAGGAAAGAACCGTGCCGTCCGCATCGACGATGCAAAGGGTACGGTAAAACGGGGAAGAACGGGGCTCCGAAAACAGTTTCGGAAACGCCATAAAATACGTTCCGTTCGGAAGCAGATAGACGTACTCCGGCTTTTGTAACGTTTCACTGACCGTGGGCGGCTCGACCGTGCGGAGCAGTTCCCCGTCTTCGCTGAAAATCTTCAGAGCGACATTTCCGCTGTCGATGTCACGATAAACAAGCGTAAATTCGTTGTTTTGAGAATATGCATACCCGTCAAATCCGGGATACATGACTCCAAGTTCCGTGACCTCATATTCATTGACATAACGAACAGAGGATATGGGTTCCTCCGTATCAACTTCCTCCGCGGAGAGGGAAACGGCGGCGGTGGGTTTCCGGGCGGTTTCGCTGTCCGCAGTGTCCGCCGCAGACACAGATGTCCGGGCACCGGTACATCCGACGCCGGACAAAACGGACGCAAGGAGTATAAGCACGGTCAGAATGATACAGAGAAATCGTTTTCCGGTCATGGTCGGTACCTCCGTGAAAATATGGAAATGATGTTTTGGGGAAAATACGGACTTAAAAATCCCCTCATTTCCCTCATTATATCATATATCAAAACGACTGTCAACTGTATGGACGGAAAAATTTTCATTTTGTCATAATGCACAAAAATCCCCTCTCCGGTTTGTACACTCTGCCCATATCGAAGTCCGCATTATCTCCAAAATTCCGACGGTTCTCCACAGAAAACGGACAAATCATTTCCAAATTATTTCCGAAATATTGACAAGGGTTCACATTCATGTTATAATATAAGATGATATATTCTGATTTTCAACAACGGAAAGGACTACTACCACCATGATGATCCGCATCGCCTGTGCCGATACCAATACTGCTTACCTTGACCGCCTGTATGCGGTGCTGGGGGAATACCCGGAGCTGCACCTGTCCGTCTACACGGATGCCGCGATTCTGTGCGATGCGGCAAAGGCGGGAAAATTCGACGTTCTGCTCCTGGATGCCTCCATTTACACCGATGTGCTCCCGCTTGACCGCATTCCCGGCGTGATTTTCCTCGGCGGCGAAACGCCGATTCCCGCGCACTGCACGCACTTCCCCATAATCCCGAAATACCGCCGGATCAGCGAGATCTACCGCCGCATATTGGAGATCTGCTCCGAAAACAAAAAGCTGTCCGTGGGGATGGGCTTTGGCGGCGGAAGTGCCGCTGTCATCACCGTCTGGTCGCCGGTCGGCGGTGCGGGCAAAACAACGGCAGCACTCGTTGCCGCATCCCGCCTTGCCGCTCACGGAAAGCGCGTTCTGTACGTCAATCTGGAAGCGTTTCCGTCCGACTCGTTCTATTTCGGGCATGAAGCGGGGGTACAGGGCTTGTCCGCGCTCATGGAACGGCTGGACGACAAAGAGGAGCACACGAAGATGTTCGTCAAGAGCTGTGCAAAGCAGAAAGCGGAGAACTTCTTCTACCTGCCGCACTTCGACTCCCCCAACGACTACGCCGCCGTCGATGCAAAGGAACTCACCGCGCTTGCGGCACTTCTGCGCGGATGCGGCTATTACGATGTTCTGCTGTTCGATATGGATTCCTCCTTTGATGCGCGCACCCGCGCGATGTTCGGCGCATCTGACCGGATCCTGCTTGTCGGCCGCACGGACGGCGCAAGCACAGCGAAGCTCGATGCGTTCCTTGCCCAGACCTATCTTGTGGACGAATACGGCGCAAAGATGATGTATCTTGCGAATTTCACGCCGCAGGCACAGACATCGGTGACGGGTTTCGCCGCAAATCTCCCGTCTGCCGGCCGCATGACCTATGTGAACACGACCGATTCCGCCGCTCTCATCGGCTACAAGGCAACCGGGCCGGAATCCGGGTTTGCATTGCGGTTGGCGGAGTAATACAGAGAGGTACTTTCCATGATGACAGAAAAAGAACGTGAACAATACAGAAAAGACCCGTTTACCGCCGAGGTGCGCGCCATCCGGGCGGAGATTGAAGACGACCCCGGCTATGTCAGCCTGACGGAAGAACAGCTGCGGGAACGCGCCCGCGCGATTCTGGAACGCCGTGCCGCCGCAGTTGCGGCAGAAGAACCGGACGTTGCGCGGTACTATTCCACGCTGGACTACAAATCGCGCCGACAGCTTGCGTCCTCTGTTTACGAATCCATCCGCGGACTGGGCATTTTAGGAAAGATCATCGCCGACAAGTCCATCACCGAGGTCATGATCAACGGCTACGACAAGATTTTTGTTGAGCGGGGCGGTCATCTGGAACAGATTTCGGAGACATTTGAGTCCCGCGAAAACCTGCGCGACATCATCACGAAATTCGTGCAGGACATGGGCAGAAGCGTCACGGATGCCGACCCGATCGTCGATACGAGACTGGAAGACGGCTCCCGTGTCAATGTCGTTCTGAACCCCATCGCGCTGGACGGCCCCGCCGTCACCATCCGCCGCTTCCCCGAGGAGGGTATGACGATTGAAAAGCTCATCGGCTACGGCTCCCTGACCCCCGAAGCCGCGGAATTCTTAAAAAAGCTCGTCAAAGCCAAATACAACATCTTCATCTCCGGCGGTACCGGCTCCGGTAAAACGACGTTCCTCAATGCCCTCTCGAACTTCATCCCCAAGGACGAGCGTGTCATCTCCATCGAGGACTCGGCAGAATTGCAGATCCGCCATATCCCGAACCTTGTCAGACTGGAAACGAGAAACGCAAACTCCACCGGTGCGGGCGCGATTACGATGCGTGATCTCATCAAATCCTCTCTGCGTATGAGACCGGAACGCATCATCGTCGGTGAAGTCCGCGGCGCGGAGGCGCTGGATATGCTGCAGGCGATGAATACCGGTCATGACGGAAGTATTTCCACAGGTCACGCAAACTCTGCCGAGGATATGATCTCCCGTCTGGAAACGATGGTTCTGCAGGGTGCGGCGGGACTCCCCCTGGAAGCCATCCGTCAGCAGATCGCATCGGCGGTCGATATCATCATCCACCTGTCGCGTATGCGGGACGGAAGCCGTAAGACCATCGCCATTTCCGAGGTCAAAGAGCTTGCGGAAAACGGACGCATCGTGCTCAATCCCCTCTACCGCTTTGTCGATGAAGACCCCGCATCGCCAAAGGTGCGCGGTTCTCTTCAGCGTACCGGAAATAAAATGGTGCATCCCGACAAATTCTTGAACGCCGGTATCGTTCATTATCTTGACGAATGAGACAGAAAGGACTATCATGCCAAATTACAACCGCTGTTATATGACCCCCGTGCAGCATCTTTGCGCGTACCTTGTCTGGTCCGCCGCCGCTGCCGTGATTGTTTATCTGTTTTACCATATTCTCCCCCTGTCCCTTGCCATCGGACTGTGTGCGGGAATCTATCTTGAAAAAATGTACGCGCAGGGCGTGGTGAACAAGCGCAAAAAGCGTCTGCGCCTGCAGTTCCGCACGTTCTTAGAAGCCATGTCCGTTGCGACCCGCGCGGGCAGTACCGAGGTGAAAGCCGTGGAATCTGCGCTGAAAGACCTCTGCGTTTCCTATAAAAAGGATACCGACATCGTGCTGGAGGTGCAAAACATCCTCATTCAGTACCAGAACGGCGGCGTGCCGCTGAAAGTGCTGTTCTCCGACTTTGCCATGCGCTCGGGACTTGAGGACATCCGCTCCTTTGCCGACATTTACAGCGTTATCGAGGGCAAAAACGACCGCATCGGCGACATCCTGACCGAGACAAGCGAGATCATCGGCGACAAAATCGAGATCGAGCAGGAAATTGAGACGACCATCACGAGCGCGAAGTCCGAAACGTACATGATGCTCATTCTGCCGGTGCTTATGGTCGTGGCAATGTCCGCAATGGGCGGCGACCTTGTCGGTGCGCTGTTTGAGTTCCCCACGGGAACGCTTGCCGCGACCGCGGCACTGGTGCTGTTTGCCATTTCCTATATCATCGCCGTCAAGGTGACGGACATCAACGTATAAAGTCTGAAAATAAATTTTCAGACGGGTTTTGTGGCTTTCTTTGCACTTCGTGCAAAGATTTTGCTGCGCAAAACCACCCACAACTCCCGAATTTCGGAACGAAATTCTAGAAAGGAAACTTTCGCACAGCGAAAGTTATG
>JAFUPC010000076.1 GCA_017481495.1 Clostridia bacterium | reverse complement strand
GCTACGACCCGAGAAACGCTTACTTCGAATGCATCCACGAAATGAAGCTCATCGTCGACCTGATCTACCAGAGCGGCTTTGAGGGTATGCGCTACTCCATCTCCAACACCGCAGAATACGGCGACTACGTCACCGGTCCGAAGATCATCACCGACGAGACCAAGAAGACCATGAAGAAGATCCTCTCCGACATCCAGGACGGTACGTTTGCAAAGGAATTCCTGCTCGATATGTCCGATGCCGGCGCACAGGTTCACTTCAATGCAATGCGCAAGCTGGCGGCAGAGCATCCCTCCGAGGTTGTCGGTAAGGATGTCCGCAAGCTGTACAGCTGGAGCGACGAAGACAAGCTCATCAACAACTGATAAAGGGTCTTACTGTTATGATAAAGGATACCATCGTGGACGGTGCGCACAACGCGCCGCACCGTTCCTTATACCACGCGCTGGGTCTGACGAAAGAGGAGCAGTCCCGTCCTCTCATCGGTATCGTCAGCTCGTACAATGAAATCGTCCCCGGCCACATGAACATCGACAAGATCGTCGATGCGGTCAAGCTGGGTGTGGCAATGGCGGGCGGTACGCCCATCGTGTTCCCGGCGATTGCCGTCTGTGACGGTATCGCAATGGGCCACACCGGCATGAAGTATTCGCTCATCACCCGCGACCTGATTGCGGATTCCACCGAAGCAATGGTGCTGGCACACGGCTTTGACGGTCTTGTCATGGTGCCGAACTGCGACAAGAACGTCCCCGGTCTTCTGATGGCGGCGGCGCGGGTCAATATCCCGACCATTTTCGTCAGCGGCGGTCCGATGCTTGCCGGCCGTGTGGACGGCAAGAAAACATCGCTGTCCAGTATGTTTGAAGCCGTCGGCGCATATAAGGCAGGAAAGATCGACGACCACCAGCTGTGTGTCTGCGAGGAAAATACTTGCCCGACCTGCGGCTCCTGCTCCGGTATGTATACCGCAAACTCCATGAATTGCCTGACCGAGGTGCTCGGCATGGGTCTGCGCGGCAACGGCACGATCCCCGCCGTTTATTCCCAGCGTATTGAACTGGCAAAGCACGCCGGAATGCAGATCATGGAAATGGTCAAACAGAACATCCGCCCGCGCGACATCATGACCGAAGCGGCATTCCGCAACGCACTCACCGCCGATATGGCACTGGGCTGCTCGACCAACTCCATGCTCCATCTCCCCGCGATCGCAAACGAATGCGGCATCACCATCAATCTCGATATGGCAAACGAGGTAAGCGAAAAGACGCCGAACCTCTGCCATCTCGCTCCGGCAGGCCCCACCTATATGGAAGACTTAAACGAAGCGGGCGGTGTGTATGCCGTTCTGAAAGAAATTGCAGAACTCGGTCTGCTCGACACGTCTGTTATGACCTGCACCGGCAAGATAATGGCGGAAAACATCGCAAACGCGGTCAACCGCAATCCGGATGTCATCCGCACGCCCGACAATGCGTTCTCGAAGACCGGCGGCATCGCAGTCCTGCGCGGCAATCTCGCACCCGACGGCTGTGTCGTCAAGCGCAGTGCCGTCGCACCGGAAATGCTCGTGCATGAAGGCCCCGCAAAGGTCTTCGACAGTGAGGAAGATGCCATCGAAGCCATATACGCGGGCAAGATCGTCAAAGGGGATGTCGTTGTCATCCGTTACGAAGGCCCCTCCGGCGGCCCCGGTATGCGTGAAATGCTGAATCCGACCTCCGCGATTGCCGGTATGGGTCTGGGTAAAGACGTTGCGCTGATCACCGACGGCCGATTCTCCGGCGCGACCCGCGGCGCATCCATCGGACACGTTTCTCCCGAAGCGGTCAGAGGCGGTCTGATTGCTTACGTCAAGGACGGCGACATTATTTCCATCAACATTCCCGCGTACTCCATTGAACTCAAGGTCGATGAAGCGGAGCTTGCTTCCCGCCGCGAAACGATGGTGATCAAGAAGAAGACGGGCATCAAGGGCAGTCTTGCGCGTTATGCCGCACAGGTTTCGTCCGCCGACAAGGGTGCCGTCATCAACAAATTCGTAGATTGAGCCATGATACAAGAAACCGAACGCAGACAGCTCGGCTGTGAGCTGTCCGCCCTGACCGTGTTCCGCGGGGTACTCAACCACGCGCCGATGCAGGCACTGCTTGCGTATCTCAACGGAACCGGCCCCGCTTATCAGCGGATGTCCGATTACGGTGCATTCGTCGCATCGCTTTCGGACGATAATACCAGCTTTTCCGACTTCCTCTGCCGCGTTATCTATACGGATGAAAATCCGTATATCGTCGGCACCGCGCAGAACGTCTCCCTTTCCCCCGCACTCCGTGCAAACGCGGAAGCGGAGCTTGCGCTGTTTTCCCGCCTGACGCATCTGCGCCCCGAGGACATGGAACTGCCCGACGGTTACCAGGGGTATCTCCCCCGCTTTGAAAATACACCGGTCGATTTCGCCGAAACGTATGCCGAGCGGCTTGCGCATATCGGAAGATACGGCTACGGCGTGTTTGCGCAGGCGAAGATGTTCCGTGTCGCGGACAACGATGAGATCGTCCCCGTTGCGGCGGCGGACGAGATCGGACTGGAACGGTTCGTCGGTTATGAAGAGGAACGGCGGCAGGTCTTTGACAACACGCAGGCACTTGTGGACGGCAAACCTGCCGCGAATGTCCTTTTGTTCGGCGATGCCGGAACCGGCAAATCGTCCACGGTCAAGGCGTGCGCAAACTATTTTGCCGACCGCGGCGTCCGTCTGATCGAACTGCGCAAGGATCAGCTGTTCTCCCTTTCCGCCGTCATGGGCAGGATTGCCGGAAATCCGCTGAAATTCATCATCTTCATTGATGACCTTTCTTTCAACAAAAACGACGACTGCTTCAGTATGCTGAAAGCCGCGCTGGAGGGTTCCGCCTCCGCAAAGGCAAACAACGCCGTCATTTACGCGACCAGCAACCGCCGCCATATTGTCAAGGAGACCTTCGCCGACCGCGCGGGTGCAGACGATGTGCATCACAGCGATACCGTACAGGAGCTGATGTCCCTGTCCGACCGGTTCGGTCTGACGGTATATTTCCAGAAGCCGAACAAGGCGCTGTATCTCGACATCATCCACCGTCTTGCCGAAAAGCATGGCGTGGAGATCCCGGCGGCAGAGCTGGACGTCAAGGCGGAAGCATTTGCCCTTGCCAAAGGCAGCCGTTCCCCGCGTGCGGCGGAGCAGTTCATCAACAGTTTACTGTAACTGAAACTGAAACATTTGCAACAGATTATGAACGAATTAACACTCGATAATGTATACAAAGCCAGCTATGCGCTCCGCGGTGTCGCACGGCAGACCGACGTTCTGTACGCGCCGAAGATCCGCCCGGGGTACGAGCTGTATCTGAAAACGGAGAATCTGCAGGTCACCGGTTCCTTTAAGGTGCGCGGCGCGTATTACAAGATGTCCCAGCTGACCGAGGAGGAAAAGGCGCGCGGCGTGGTTGCTTGCTCCGCCGGAAACCATGCGCAGGGCGTTGCGCTTGCCGCACAGAAAAACGGCATCAAAGCCGTCATCTGTCTGCCGGACGGCGCACCGATCTCCAAGGTGGAGGCGACCCGCAGCTATGGCGCGGAGATCTGCCTTGTGGAGGGCGTCTACGACGACGCTTATGCCGAAGCGCTCCGTCTGCGCGATGAGGAGGGGTACACGTTCATCCATCCATTCGATGACCCCGATGTCATTGCTGGACAGGGAACAATCGCTATTGAACTGACCGAGCAGCTGCCCGATATAGATGCGGTCATTGTGCCCATCGGCGGCGGCGGTCTCATCTCCGGTATCGCGTATACCTTAAAAAATCTCAATCCCAGGATCAAAGTCTACGGTGTCCAGGCCGCGGGCGCGCCGTCGATGGTCAATTCCATTCACGATGCGCATATCGAAAAGCTCGATTCCGTCTTTACGATTGCGGACGGCATTGCGGTCAAACAGCCGGGTTCACTGACGTATGAACTCTGCTCCAAATATGTCGATGACATCGTCACCGTCACGGACGACGAAATTTCCGCCGCCATCCTTGCGCTGATGGAACAGCACAAGCTCGTCACCGAGGGCGCGGGTGCAGTCGCGGTCGCCGCGGCGATGTTCGACAAGCTCGACCTTGCCGGGAAAAAGACCGTGTGTCTGCTCTCCGGCGGCAACATCGACGTCACCATCCTTTCCCGTGTCATCACGCGCGGTCTGCTCATGTCCGGCCGCAGCTGTCAGCTGATGCTGGAGCTGGTCGACAAACCCGGTCAGCTGCAGAAAGTCGCATCCGTCATCGCGGCAAACGGCGGCAACGTCACCTCCGTTCACCACGAACACGTCGGAGAAGGCTCCGATGTCAATGGCTGTTATCTGCGCGTTGTCCTGGAAACCAAGAATTTCGGTCACATTGAACAGATCAAGAACGCCCTCTGTGATGCCGGAATTAAAATTGTTGAATAACCCCGTAAAATAAGGAGAAAAAACCATGTCTGAAAAAATCTCCACCACGAACGCTCCCGCCGCCATTGGCCCGTATTCGCAGGCGATCAAAGCCGGGAACATCGTCTATACCTCCGGCCAGATTCCGCTGGATCCCGCAACCGGTACGCTCATCGGCAATGAAATCAAGGCGCAGACCGAACAGGTCATGAAAAACCTTGCCGCCGTTCTCGCCGCCGCCGGTACGGATTTTGACCATGTTGTCAAAACCACCTGTTTCCTTGCCGACATCGCGGATTTTGCCGATTTCAATACTGTATACGCATCCCACATCACCTCCGCTCCCGCGCGCAGTTGCGTTGCGGTCAAGTCCCTGCCGAAAGGTGCTTTGGTCGAGGTGGAAGTGGTCGCCGTTATCTGAAAGTTCCGGGGAGAATCCCCCCGGATAATGAAACAAAGGAGCTGACTGCATGATCAACACCAATAAATATACCCGCCAATTCTTCCCCGTCGCAAATCCCACCCGCAAATGGGTGAACAAGACATATATAGAAAAAGCCCCCACCTGGTGCTCCGTGGACCTGCGTGACGGCAACCAGTCGCTGATCATTCCGATGAGTCTGGAGGAAAAGCTCGAATTTTTTGAACTGCTGGTCAAGATCGGCTTCAAGGAAATCGAGGTCGGCTTCCCGGCGGCATCCGAGACCGAATATACCTTCCTGCGCACACTCATCGACCGGAACATGATTCCCGACGACGTCACCGTGCAGGTTCTGACCCAGAGCCGTGAGCATATCATCCGCAAGACATTCGAATCCCTGCGCGGATGCAAGAATGCCATCGTGCATCTGTACAACTCCACCTCCCTTGCACAGCGCGAACAGGTCTTCCGTAAGTCCAAGGAGGAGATCATCAAGATCGCCACTGACGGCGCGGAGCTGTTTGAAAAAATTGCCGCGGAAATGGGTGTCAATTACCGCTACGAATATTCCCCCGAATCCTTTACCGGTACGGAACCCGAATTTGCGCTGGAAATCTGCAACGCCGTGCTTGACATCTGGAAGCCGACCGCGGATCGGAAAGCCATCATCAATATCCCCGTCACCGTGGAGCTGTCCTCCCCGCACGTTTACGCCGACCAGGTCGAGTATATGTGCGACAATCTGAAATACAGAGAGAACGTCGTCGTCTCCCTGCACCCGCATAATGACCGCGGATGCGCGGTCGCGGATTCCGAGCTTGGCATTCTGGCAGGCGCGGATAGAATCGAGGGTACCCTGTTCGGCAACGGTGAGCGCACCGGCAACGTCGATATTGTCACGCTCGGTATGAATATGTACGCACAGGGCGTGGAACCGGGTCTGGATTTCTCCAATATGCCGGAGATCGCAGAGCTTTACGAACGTGTCACCAGAATGCAGGTCTACGACCGTCAGCCGTATGCCGGAAAACTCGTCTTCGCGGCATTCTCCGGTTCTCATCAGGATGCCATTGCCAAGGGCATGAAGTGGAGAGAAGAAAAGCAGTGCAGCACCTGGACGGTTCCGTATCTGCCCATCGATCCGGGAGACGTCGGCCGTGTCTACGAAACCGACGTTATCCGCATCAATTCCCAGTCCGGCAAGGGCGGTATCGGGTATCTTCTGGAACGCAACTTCGGTTATGTCCTCCCCGCAAAGATGCGTGAGGATGTCGGTTATACCGTCAAGGGCGTTTCCGACCACGCACACGCTGAGCTGTCCCCCGAAGAAGTGCTCGGCGTTTTCACCGATACCTATGTCAACATCAACACCCACATCAAGCTGGTTGATTACCATTTCGTCCGCACCCCCGACATCCATGTCAATCTGACCGTGGAGATCGACGGCGAAACCAAGGAGCTGACCGCAACCGGCAACGGCCGTCTCGATGCCGTCAGTAATGCGGTCAAGGAACAGCTTGGCGTGAAATTCTCCGACCTTACTTATGAAGAACACGCACTGACACAGGGTTCCTCCTCTCAGGCAATCACATATGTCAGTATCACGCTGGAAAACGGCAAAAAGGTTTGGGGCGCAGGCATTCATGACGACATCATCGCATCGTCCGTCAACGCGCTGTTCTCCGCCATCAACCGTTCCATTGATCAGAATGGAGGAAACAACTAATGGGAATGACCATGACCCAGAAGATCCTTGCCGCACACGCCGGCCTGGATTCCGTCGAGGCGGGACAGCTCATCAATGCGAAGCTGGACATCGTGCTCGGCAATGACATCACGACCCCCGTCGCCGTGAACGAGTTCAAAAAAGCGGGCTTTGAAAAGGTTTTCGATAAAGACCGTGTCGCCATCGTTCTTGACCACTTCGTGCCGAACAAGGACATCAAGGCGGCAGAGCAGTCCAAGCAGTGCAGAGAATTTGCCTGCGAACACTGCGTCAGCCACTTCTACGACGTCGGCAAGATGGGCATCGAACACGCACTGCTCCCCGAACAGGGCGTTGTGACCGCCGGTGACTGCATCATCGGCGCAGACAGCCACACCTGTACCTACGGCGCGGTCGGCGCATTTTCCACCGGTGTCGGTTCCACTGACATGGCGGCAGGTATGGCGACCGGCATGGCGTGGTTCAAGGTTCCGTCCGCCATCCGTTTCAACCTGACGGGCAAGCTTCCCGCAAATTGCTCCGGCAAGGACGTCATCCTGACCATCATCGGTATGATTGGTGTCGACGGCGCGCTGTACAAGAGCATGGAATTCACCGGCGAGGGTGTAAAAACGCTCACGATGGACGACCGCCTCTGCATCTGTAATATGGCGATCGAAGCCGGTGCCAAGAATGGTATTTTCCCGGTCGATGAAACGACCGTCGCGTACATGGAAGGCCGCTGTGAACGCAAGCCGGTTGTCTATGAAGCAGATGCGGATGCCGTTTATGAGCGCACCATCGAAATCAA
The DNA here is from genome assembly GCA_017481495.1 of Clostridia bacterium. Lineage (GTDB taxonomy): Bacteria > Bacillota > Clostridia > Oscillospirales > CAG-272 > RGIG3925. The sequence continues at coordinate 73,571 of JAFUPC010000076.1, read as the reverse complement.
TCTTTCCGAAATCGTTCCGACCGTTTCCTGCCCGCATCTGCCCGAAAACACCCATCCCGCAAAGGAACTGGGCGACATCAAAATCGACCAGGTCGTCATCGGCTCCTGCACCAACGGCAGAATGGAGGATATGGAAGTTGCGTACAACGTACTGAAAGGTAATAAAGTTGCCGACGGCGTGCGCTGCATCATCATTCCCGCGACCATGCAGATCTACCGCGACTGCGTGGAAAAGGGTTACATCACTGCGTTCATTGATGCGGGTGCTGTGGTCTCCACACCGACCTGCGGCCCGTGTCTGGGCGGTTATATGGGCATTCTTGCGGCAGGCGAACGCTGTATCGCAACGACCAATCGCAACTTTGTCGGCAGAATGGGTCATGTGGACAGCGAAGTCTATCTCGCAAGCCCCGCAACCGCGGCGGCCAGTGCGCTGACCGGCTATATCACCGAACCGAAGGAGGCATAACGAAACGATGAATACCAAAGGATCTGTTTTCAAGTATCCGGATAATGTCGATACCGACGTTATCATCCCCGCGCGTTATCTGAACACCTCCAACGCGGCAGAGCTGGCACAGCACTGCATGGAGGACATCGACGCAGGTTTTGTCAAAAAGGTTCAGCCGGGCGACATCATGGTTGCAGGCTGGAACTTCGGCTGCGGCTCCTCCCGCGAACACGCGCCGCTGGTCATCAAGACCTGCAAGACCGGATGCGTCATCGCAAAGAGCTTTGCGCGCATTTTCTACCGCAACGCCATCAACATCGGTCTGCCGATTCTCGAATGCGAAGCGGCGGCAGAGGAAATTTCCGCTGGCGATGAGGTCTCCGTGGATTTCGATACCGGTGTCATCACCGACCACACGACCGGCAAGACCTATCAGGCACAGCCGTTCCCGCCGTTTATCCAGAGCATCATCAAAAAGGGCGGTCTGCTCGCATCATTGAAAGAAGAGAATTAAATCATGAATAAGAACATTACAGTCCTGCGCGGTGACGGTATCGGCCCCGAGATCGTTGCGGAAGCGCTCAAGGTGCTTGACCGGGTATGCGAAAAGTACGGTCACACCTTTACCTATACCGATGTTGACATCGGCGGATGCTCCATCGACAAGTACGGCGTTCCGATCACGGATGAGGGCATGGCGAAGTGCAAAGCGGCAGACAGTGTTCTGCTGGGTGCTGTCGGCGGCCCGAAATGGGACAGCTGTCCGCCCGCCATCCGTCCGGAAAAGGCACTGCTTGCCGTCCGCAAGGAGCTTGGCCTGTTTGCCAACCTCCGCCCAACGAAGCTCTTCCCGCAGCTGGCGGATTCTTCTCCGCTCAAGCAGGAAATCGTTGGGAACGGAATCGACCTTCTGATTGTCCGCGAGCTGACCGGCGGCGTGTACTTTGGCCCGAAAAAGACCGAGGAAGTAAACGGGGAGCTGGTTGCGACCGACATCATGCCGTATTCCGAGCATGAGATCGAACGCATCGGCCGTGTCGCATTCGAGACCGCCCGCAAGCGCGGAAAACGGCTTGCATCCGTTGACAAGGCGAATGTCCTTGACACCTCCCGTCTGTGGAGAAAGACGATGCACCGTCTGGCAGAGGAATATCCGGACGTGGAGCTGTCCGACATCCTGGTTGACAACACCGCAATGCAGCTCATCAAGAACCCGACCCAGTTCGACGTGCTTGTCACCGAGAATATGTTCGGCGACATCCTCTCCGACGAAGCGTCCATGCTGACCGGTTCCATCGGTATGATGCCGTCCGCATCCCTGTCCGAGGGAACGCTCGGTATGTACGAACCGATCCACGGTTCCGCACCCGACATCGCGGGCCTGAACATCGCAAACCCGCTCGGAACGATCCTTTCCGGCGCGATGATGCTCCGCTATTCGTTCGATATGGCAGAAGAAGCCGACACCATCGAAGCCGCCGTCAATGCGGTTCTCGATGCCGGCTACCGCACCGGTGACATCATGCAGGAGGGCTGTACCAAGGTCAGCTGCTCCGACATGGGCGATCTGGTCGCGGAACGCATCTGAAATTTTGGATAAGAAAAGATACCGTCCGGAAAACGGTATCTTTTTTTCGTAAAATATGCCAAAAGCGCAATTTTTATCAAGCAATACGCGGGAAAATGTGGTATAATGGATATAAAGAAAACCACAAAAAGGAGTCAACGACATCATGAAAAAGCACTTATCCATCACCTTTGAAAAAACCGAAGACCCCACCGGATACCTCTTTTCACTTGCGAAATCCATGCACTCGGTCACATCCCACAGCGCGTTTGCGGAATATGCGGATGATATCGTCGCATCGTCCGGATTTGCGTTCCGGATGTGGGTGTCGCCCGACCTGTGTCCGAGCGCGACGAGCATCTGGGATTTTGCGTCGCAGAAGCCGTGGGTCGAAAACGGCGGACTTTCCTGTGCGTATGTTCAGCGGCTGTGGGGAGAGGATGCCGTGGAGGAGGAACGTCGTCTCGCAGCGCTGGAAATCATAAAGACAAACATCGACAACGGCATCGGCGCGGTATCGTGGGACGTAAGCGGCTGTGAATGGGGCGTTATCACCGGATATGATGATGAAACAGCGATGCTGTCCACACTGAAAATCGACGGGAGCACCGGGGAAGTCCCGTATGACCGCCTCGGACGGCTCGATCTGCCGATCCTCTCCGTTCTGTGCGTGACCGGACCGAGTGGAAAAACAAAGGAACAGATCGCCTCTGACACCGTCCGGCTTGCCGCATCGCATCTGCGCGGGGAGGAATGGTGCGACAACGCGAAAGGTCTGGCGGCATACGGTGCGCTCATCGACATTGTGGAAAACAAGATCACAGAGGACAGCTGGAATCTCGAATATTTCCTCGGCACATATGCTGCTCTGAAACTGTACGCGGTGAAATTCCTTGAAAAATACGGTTATGAGTCCCTCGCCGCGCAGTACAGAATCGTATATGAAAACTGGATGCAGGCTTTCCGTGCAAAAATTACGGGAAGCACCGCCGACAAAACCGTGCGGGAGAAAATCGCTGTTTGTCTGAAACAGGCACGGGCGGCGGAAACCGAAGCACTTGCCGTCATGGAGCGTACCCGATAATCCTATCTATAATAAAAGGAAAGAAAACGACCCGTCGGACGAAAATTCCAGCGGGTCTTGTCGTTTGTCAATAAGATGTGATGGGGGTGTTGTAGATGGTGTGTTGTGCGATGAGGTCTTCTTCGTAGGTGATGCCCTCGATCATCGGTGCGATCTTCTCGGCGTAGACCTCCGACTTGACATATTCCTTGAAATCGCCCATCAGCGTTTCGTAGTCGGTGTTTGCCCAGCCGTTGATCGGAAGCTCCGTGCGGAGCATGATGTGGGTCGCATAAGATGCATCCACGCGGCGGATATTGCCGATCTCCATGTCAAACGCGGCATCAATGAATTCCGTCGGCAGGGATGTGGAGCGGGAAACGATGTAGCCGTTCGTCAGCGTGTAACGACCGGAATCCTCGCTGTACTCGTTTTCCAGCGTCACGAAATCCTCTCCGGCATCGAGCCGTTCCATGAGTTCGTCGCAGAGCGCGACCTTTTCGGCGGCTTCTTCCTCGGTCAGTTCTGCTGTAACGACGTAACCGTCCGTGTCATACTGCACGTTGCCTTCCTCATCGAGAACATTCTTGTCCGCGGTGCGGATGTAGATGTGCCGGACACAGACGTAGTTTTCTTCATAAAACGCATTATATTGCTCGGTCGAGATCGGCTCCGCACCGGTGGTGCCGAGATCGGTGTCGCCGTACAGATAATCGTAGAGATAGGCGATCTTTTCGTCGTACAGATACATCTCGCGCAGGGTATTGATGTTGAGCGAAATGTCGGCAAGCGCTTCGTTCAGCGCTTTTCTGCCGCCAGCATTCTCGATCTCGCTGTTGATGGCTTCGTCGATGGCGGAAACCGTGGAATCGGGAAGCTCCAGGTCGTAATAGTCAAACAGATACAGGCTGATGCAGTTGTTGTCGATGATCTCCCCGATCCGGTCGGAAAGATAATCACCAACGGTCAGTTCCACATCGCTTCCGTCCTCTGCCGACAGGACAATGGAGCTTGACAGAAATTCTTCGGTATCCTCGCCGCCGAGCACGGTGAGAAAATAGCTTTTGTAGCCGGACATCCAGTAGGTGTACATGGCTTCCGTGACCTCGGTGTTTTCGTAGACCATGACAGCGGGGGAGGCGTCGGCGGAACAGGATGACAGTACCGGTGCGGTCAGGAGCAGTGCGGCGAGAAATGCGGCGGTGGCTTGTTTGCGCATCTTGGGTAATCCCTCCTGATGGTGAATAAATTATTTCTTTGCGGCTTTGAGTGCGGCCTGTGCTTTCAGGCGCAGGGAGTTGTCAAGAATTCTCTTGCGGACGCGGATGTTCTTCGGCGTGACCTCGATGAGTTCGTCGTCTGTGATGAATTCCATCGCTTCCTCGATGCTCATGATCTTCGGCGGGGTCAGGGTCAGTGCTTCGTCGGCACCGGTGGAACGGATGGCGGTCAGATGCTTCTTTTTGCAGACGTTGACGGCAATGTCCTCGACCTTCGGGCATTCGCCGACGATCATACCCTCATAAACATCGACCTGGTTGGAAATGAACATGATACCGCGATCCTGCGCGTTGAAGACACCGTAGGAGGTGGACTCGCCGGTCTCGGATGCGATGAGGGAGCCGGTGAAGCGGCGAATGATCTCACCGCAGTACGGCTGATAAGAATCAAACATCGTGTTCATGATACCCTCGCCGCGCGTGTCGGTCAAAAATTCGGAACGGTAGCCGAACAGACAGCGGGTCGGAATTTCGTATTCAATGTGCATCCGCTCGCCCTTTTTCTGCATATCCATCAGATTGCCCTTACGCTGACCCATCTTTTCGATGACCGTGCCGGAATATTCGTCCGGAACATCAATGTAGACCTTTTCGACCGGTTCACACTGGACACCGTCGATTTCTTTCATGATGACGTGCGGGGTGGAGAGCGCCATTTCGTAGCCTTCGCGGCGCATATTTTCAACAAGAATGGACAGGTGCATCTCACCGCGGCCGCAGACACGGAATTCGTTTGCGGATTCGCCGTCGGAAACGCGCAGGGAAACGTCCTTGAGAAGTTCCTTGTAAAGGCGTTCGCGCAGATGGCGGGAGGTGACGTATTTGCCTTCTTTTCCGGCAAACGGGGAGTCGTTGACGGAGATCGTCATTTCCAGTGTTGGCTCGGAGACCTTGATAAATTCCAGCGGCTCCACGCAGTCGGTCTTGCAGATGGTATCGCCGATGGTGATGTCCTCGCATCCGGAGAAGCAGACGATGTCACCGACTGTTGCTTCTTCCACGGGGACCCGGCGCAGACCGTCGATCTGGTACAGTGCCTGCACGCGCGCACGCTTGGACTTGGCATCGGGATTGTGGTAGTTGCAGACGGCAACCTCTTCGTTGACGTGCAGTCTGCCGCGTTCGATACGGCCGATGGCGATACGTCCGACATAGTCGTTGTAGTCAATGGAGGAAACGAGCATCTGAAGGGGAAGCTCCGGCTCGCCCTCGGGCGCGGGAATGTAATCGAGAATCGTTTCAAACAGGGGCTTTAAGTCGTCGGATGCTTCGTAGGGGGAATAGGATGCCGTACCGGAACGGCCGGAGCACCAGATCATCGGGGAATCGAGCTGTTCGTCCGTTGCGTTCAGTTCCAGAAGAAGTTCCAGAACCTCGTCGCCGACCTCGTCCAGGCGGGCATCGGGCTTGTCGATCTTGTTGATGACGATGATGACACGGTGGTTCAGCTCCAGCGCTTTCTGTAAAACGAAACGGGTCTGGGGCATCGGGCCTTCCGCCGCATCGACGAGCAGAACGACACCGTTGACCATTTTCAGAATGCGTTCGACCTCACCGCCGAAATCCGCGTGGCCGGGGGTGTCGATGATGTTGATCTTGACGTCCTTGTAGTGAACGGCGGTGTTTTTGGCGAGGATCGTGATGCCGCGTTCGCGTTCCAAGTCGTTGGAGTCCATGACGCGGACCTGCGTTTCCTGATTGTCGCGGAAAATACCGCCCTGCTTGAGCATTCCGTCAACCAGCGTGGTCTTGCCGTGGTCAACGTGCGCGATGATGGCTATGTTTCTTAAATCTTCTCTGACCAAAATAGTCCTCTCCTTACATAGGGGGCGCAAATTCGTCTGCCGCCGCCGTTTCAAAAATTCTTCCTATATTCCATAGTAATACTTATATATTATACCACAAAACTGCGCGTTTGAAAAGGGAAAAACGGGAATTTGTGCGGGAAAATGCAAAAAATTCAGATTGTGTTCACAAATGAAAAGGACGGTACCGCAAAAAGAATCTCTTTGGTACCGTCCGCAAAAAAACTGCCGGAGCATGCTTATGCCATGCTCGTGCCATGCTCATGCCATGCTCGGTGTTATGCTTTTTTCTTTGACATCTTTTTCAGAATCGCCATGCCGGCAATCATTCCCACGGGGAAAATCACAGCAAACAGCATTCCGACTTTCAGCTCCGTCTCCGCACCCGCCGGAATGACAGACTTGATAAAGTCAAGACCGGTCGATGCCGCATCGGAGAGGATACCGACGAGCCCCGGCCCGCCGCCGCATCCGAGGTCACCGGCAACGGCAAGCATCGCAAACAGTGCGGTTCCGCCCGCAGGATAGGTGACAGCGGCAGTCGAGAATACACCTGGCCAGAAGATACCGACCGAGAAGCCGCACAGACCGCATCCGATGAGCGACAGGATCGGGTACGGCGAGAACACTGTCAGCAGATACGACGCCACGCACAGAACGGACGAAAAGACGATAAACCGCTGAACGTTCATCTTCGAGCCTTGTTTTCCGTAAATGAGACGGGAAAGCCCCATTGTCAGCGCAAACGCGCACGGGCCGAGCAGGTCGCCGAGCGTTTTTGATACGCCGAGTCCGCGCTCCGCAAAGTAGGAAGACCACTGGCTCATCGCCTGTTCCGCAGCACCTGCGCACAGCATCAGGAAGAAGAACAGCCAGAAAATCTTTTTCCGGAACAGCTCGGAAAGGGGAATGCGGTCTTCCTCCGCAACCAGAACGTGCATCGGAACCTTTGCGAACAGAAACGTGTTGAACAGCGGCAGAAGTGCCCACAGAAACGGCAGAAACTGCCAGTGTTCCGTTCCCACGACGACGAAATAGACCGTGGAGAGAATGACGACCGCCATATGTCCCCAGCAGTAGAACGAGTGCAGAACGCTCATCGCCGCCGCCTTTTCATCCCCCGGCAGGGATTCAACGATGGGGCTGATGAGCACTTCGGTCAGACCGCCGCCGATGGCGTTCAGAATCATCGCAATGACGATGCCCGTAAACGGATCCATGACAAACGGCAGTGTGCCGAGTGCAACCAGTCCCAGCACCGCGCAGACGTGCGCCGCGACGATGGACGGACGGTAGCCGATTTTGTCAACGTATTTTGCACAGAGCAGGTCAACGATGATCTGCATGACGAAGTTCATCGTGATGAGCGCGCTGATTTTCGTCAGCGGAATGTCGAACTGCGTCTGGAAGGTTACAAACAGAAGCGGCGGCAGATTGTTGATGATCGCCTGCGTGATGTAACCGAGATAGCTTGCGTAAAGCGTGTGTTTGTCGGTGAGTTTCATGATGTGTCCTTTCAGGGGAAATTCCGGAAATTACCGGAAAACGAAGTCGGATATATGATAACATAAAATGGGGGGAAATGTCAAGGGGTTTTCCGAAAAATATCGGGATACAAAAAAATTGACAACAGATTCCGTTTATGGTATAATATTACCATAGAAACGAGGTGCGCTGAAATGAAACGATTTTTCCGTATGTTTACAATATGTTTTACGCTTTTGTGTCTGTGTGTTTTTGTGGGATGCGACGCGGGGGACGCCCCCGGTGCCGGGACGGAATCGCAGACCACGGATATCCGGGGGGAGGCGTATGAATATGTAAAATATCCTGTCCCGGACGGGGCAGGGCCGTTTTATGACTGGATTTATCGGGCGTACTGGTATGATAACGGCACCGTCACCCTGCAGTTTTCGGACGATGCAGACGGAATTCTGAACGCGGTCTACGACGTGCAGGGAACGCTGATAAAAACCGAGCGTGAATCGGAAACCGCCGCCGTGCTGACGGAAGCCGTATCGTCCGCCGTTTCCGTCACGGAGCCGCAGGTGAAAACGTGGCGGTATCTGACAGACGGAAGTCTGTTGCTGTCGGTCACGGATACCGCGGAAAACCGTGCGTTTCTGTGCCGGACGGATGCGGCGGGAAACTGCCTTGCGGTATCGGAATCCGTGCCGCTTGCCAATGCCGTTGTTTCGACCATGCAGCTGATTGTGCCGGACGACGACTGCTGCGTCTGGTATGACCTGCACGACCCGCTTTCCTTTTTCGTTGCACACTTGGATGAAAACGGCATCGCACTCTCGTCCCCGGTCGTCACCGCGTCCCCGGTTGAGAATGCGTACCGCGCCGCCTACGGCTGCATCGTCGTCTGGTGTGAAGACGGCTCCGCATGGCGGTATGACCCGACAGCGGACACGGCGGCGGAGGTGGTTCTGTACACGGAGACCGATGCATACCGCGCCGCGAACCGGATTCTGTACGCGGACGGCGCGGTGTACCTTGTCGGCAACGATGGGATTACGGTACAGCGGGATGGGACGGAGACGCTTCTTCTGACGTTTGCGGATGCGTATCTCGATGCCGGGGAGGTCACGGTGCTGGATATTTTACCGGGGGATCAGTTTCTGATTTCGTACCGGGATTTTCTGAACGGAGAACGGATTGCGGGACTACTGATGCCGGCGGAGGACAGACAGCTGTTTTGCAGAACAACCGTCCGTGTGGCATCGTACAACTGTAAACCTTGGGAAACAGACCTGTTCAGCGCCGCGGTCGATCTGTTCAACCGGGAAAACAAAGAATATCAAATCGAATATACGGAATACGACAGCATCGCAGTCGATCGGAAATACACCAATTCGCTTGCACAGTACAACGCCCGTGCCGAGAAATTCAAGGAAGACCTCATCCGCGGTGACGCCTTTGACGTCCTGCTGCTCGGTTCGCTGAATTCCACCGATTCGTATATGAATCAGATTGAAGACAAGGGCATTCTTTACGACCTGTCCGCCCTCTGCGATGAGATTGCGCTCATGGACAGCGTCCGAACCTCGGTGGAGTTAAACGACAGCATCACCGTTCTGCCCGTCACCGGAACCTTTTCCACGCTTCTGACAACCTACGACATACTTCCCGCAGGAGAAGCATTCACCTACGAAAAGCTGGCGGAAATTTTTGCGGGACTGTCCGAGGGGCAGACCCTGTTCGGCAATGACATCACGGACGCACTGCGGGCGGTGACGCTTTACGATTTCGTTGATGAAGAAAACGGAACCTGCTCCTTTGATTCGCCGGTGTTCGTGGAATTTCTGTCCTTTCTTGACGGATTTAAGACGAATCCCCGTAATCCCACCGCAAACGCATACCGGAATCCTTATATCGGTTATCTGACGGGAGGATATATGAACGGGCTGACGGTGGACTGCAATTATTCTCTGGTCGGAGATGAAAGCGACCCCATCGGTGCCCTGCTTGACGGGAAAATGAAATTCGTGACGTTTGACATCACGGACGTCAACGCTTTGCGGGGGATATGGTATTTTCTTTATGAGCATGAAGACGAAATTAATTTCTGCGGCTACCCGTCCAAGACGGGCGGAAGCATCGTGTTTGAAAACAGTGTAAACGTCATGGTCATGAAAAACGGCGGGGAAACGGAGGGCGCGCTTGCGTTTCTGCGGACGCTCTATTCCGACGAAATCCAGAATTCCGACGCTCTGCGGGACGGCGGTCTCCCGGTGACGGAATCCGCGTTCCGCGCCTGTATGCCGGCGGGATATTACTGCTATACGGAAACCGTGCGCACATCGGAGCATTACGGCGGCCCGATGGCGGGAAAATGGAACATCGGCATGGTAACCACGACGGTGTTTGCGGACGGTACGGAGACGGCAGAAGAAACGGCGCTTTATCTGGAATCGTATCCCCGCGCACTGTATCTTACGGCGGAACGGGCAAACGCGTTTACCGACGGCTTCGCGGATGCAATGTTGTGCGGACTTGCCGATGAGACCATCGAGTCCATCATCAATGAAGAGTTGTCCTACGTCACCGGTCACATCCGGTCACGGGAGGAAGCGGCGGAGCTCATCCAGTCCCGCGTGTCCATCTATCTTGCGGAATAAGTGAAGGCATTGGGTGCTGTGCGTTTGTACAGCATCCTTTTTTCCGTGTTTCTGAACGGAAAAACCGAATTTTTTTTGCTTTTTATGAACATTTTTCCCGATAACCCTTGATACCGCACCGATTTTGTGCTATAATATATAATAGATTATCAAATTACGCAAAAAGGGGTGATGTTACCAATGGAAGAAATCCGCAGCCGCTACGGGCGGTATGCGGCGCTGTTCGGACGGGAGGTCGATGTCGTTGTCAACCGGCCGCTGGGCAGTACCCCGACAAACGCGGAAACTGCCGACGGCGGCAAGCGGCGGAAACGCTATCCCGTCAACTGCGGGTATATCACGACCGACCTGTCCGATGTGTTTCCTGCCGCCGGCGCATCGGTGCATCCGGATGATGCACCCGCGCATTACGACATCGACGTTCTGCCGCCGCGCTATGTTTACATCCTCGGTGTGCATGAGCCGCTGGAGACCTTTCACGGGCGCATCGTCGCCGTGGTTCACAGAAACGTCCGCACACCGCCCAGAGACGGCCGTGTTCCGCCCCCGCAGTACAGTTATGACCGCCTGATCGTCGTTCCGGATGGTATGGAGCTGTACGAGCCGGAGATCCGGCACGAGATCGCCTTTGCAGAACGCCGCGGACGCTACCGGCTGTACTGTATGTACGAAAAATCCTGCGGTGCCGTCGTTTACACGATGCACAACGATACCCCGCTGTATCTGCTCATCCGCAACCGTTCGGGACACATCGGATTTCCGAAAGGTCATGTGGAATACGGGGAGGACGAGCAGGAAACAATGATGCGGGAGATCTACGAGGAGACCTCCCTCCGTGTCACGCCGGATGCGGAATTCCGGTGCGAGTATCATTATGTCCTGTGGGGCGTTGTCCACAAACGCGCGGTCTATTCGATGGCGCAGTTTTCCTACGGGCATTCCGTCACAACGATGGAAAACGAGATCTTCGGCGACTGGCTCGTCCCGTTTGCCGAAGCGCGCAAGCTGCTCTCCTATGACAACGACCGCCACATCCTCGAAATGGCGCATGAGAAGATCATGAGCCGCTGACACAATCTTCGCAAAAAGCCGCCGTATCATCTTTGTTGTATACCGGAATCGGGATGAGGGCGGCTGTTTTCATGAGATCCTTTGTCAATGATGACCGAATGGTCATCGGATGACAGGAAAGGAGTGCTTCCCGACATTATGAAAGAATATCACATCATCAATCCCGCCGCCGGACAGGGTGCGGGAAAAACCGCCTGCACGGCACAGGCGGACGAAAATACCGTTATCTACGAAACCAAGGCACCGGGCGATGCGCGGACGTATCTTGCAGAGCATCTGCGTGCGGAAGCGGGTGAGGTGCGGGTCATCGTCTACGGCGGTGACGGCACGATTGCGGAGGCGGTTTCGGGCATCATGGATGCAGATGCGGCGGAAAAAGCCGTTCTCACCGCGCGCCCGACCGGAACGGGAAACGACTTTGTGCGCATGTTCCGCGACACACCCCCGGATACCGAATACCGGCTTGATGTCTTTGCCTGCAACGGCGGCAATTACGCCGTCAACGTTGTGAACATTGGCTTTGACTGCACCGTCGTTGACAAGACCGCCACATGGAAAACGCGCCCCTTTATCAGCGGAACGCTTGCCTATATCATGGGGGTCATCGAGGTGCTTTGTCATCCGCTTGGCACGGAGGCGACCGTGGAATGGGTCGATGAAGCAGGGGAAACTCATACAGCAGAGGGGAAATTCTTACTCTGCGCCGCGGCGAACGCACAGTATTACGGCGGCGGATTCCGCGCGGCACCGTGCGCAGATGCATCGGACGGACTGGCGGATCTTCTGCTCGTCCGGGTCATCACCCGCCGCAGATTTTTCGGGCTGGTCGGCAAATATCACGACGGAAAACACATCGGCGCGGACGGAAAACCGATCCCATCGGTCGCGGATGTCATCACATATACCAGATGCCGCTCCGCGCGTTTTTCCGGCATGAAGCAGCTCTGCCGCGACGGGGAGGTCAGCGACGGAAACACGCTTTCGTTCATTGTATTGCCCCGTGTCATCCGTTACCGCACATAAACATCTTACAGGAATTATCATATCATCATGGAAAACACAAAAGAAAAACGTCATCTGCTCACCCGCGATAAATCGTTCTACCGCTCGCTTGCCGCCCTCGCCATTCCGATCTCACTGCAAAACCTCATCACGTTCGCCGTCAACTTTGCGGATAACCTGATGGTTTCCCAGCTCGGCGATGCGGCGGTGTCGGGCGTCTATATGGGCAACCAGATCCAAACCTTTTTACAGCTGATGCTGACCGGTGTCGTGCAGACCACGGGCATCCTTGCCGCACAGTATTGGGGCAAACGCGATATGAAGACCATCAAGGAGATCGTCTCCCTCAGTATGCGCGTGGGACTTGCACTTGGACTTGTCACAATGCTTCTGGCACTTGCCATCCCGTCAAAGCTCATCGGGCTTCTGACAAAGGAAGCCGATGTTATCGCGGACGGCACGACGTATCTTTCCGTCGTCGCGTGGTCGTTTCTCTTTTATGCGGCGGCGCAGATCATCATCGCCGCGATGCGTTCGGTCGAGAACGCAAAAGTGGGAATGTACATCTCCCTCATCGCGCTCATCGTCAACATTTCCTTAAACTACGTCTTCATTTTCGGCAAATTCGGATTCCCCGCAATGGGCATCCGCGGCGCGGCGATTGCAACGCTGATCTCCCGAATCGTGGAATGTGCGGCGGCGCTCCTGTACGCACGGTTCCGCGACCGGAAAATGAATCTGCGCCTGGGGGATTTCCTTGTTCACCCGAACAAGCTTCTGCAAAAGGACTTTCTGCGCTACGGCGCGCCGATCATGGCGGGGGAGATCGTCTGGGCGATCAACACCATCACGCAGTCGGGCATTCTCGGCCATTTTTCGAAAGCCGTCATCTCCGCTTCGTCCGTCACCGGCAATATGCACACGCTTGTGTACATCTGGGTCACGGGTCTAGCAAGCGCGGTCGGCGTCATCACGGGCAAGACCGTCGGCGCGGGCAATGTGGAGAAAGTCAAGGAATACGCCCGCACCACGCAGATCTTGTTCCTCGGTGTCGGTGCGTTCACCTGCGCTTTCATACTCTTGTTCCGCGGAACGTTCGTCTCAATGTACGCCATCAGCGACGAAGCGGCGGCGTATGCGATGCAGTTCATGATCGTGCTTGGCATTTCGATGTTCGGCTCGTGCTACCAGATGCCGTGTCTGTCGGGTCTTGTCAAGGCGGGGGGTGACATCTCGTTCGTGTTCAAAAACGACACATTCCATGTGTTCTGCATCGTCCTGCCCTCGGCACTCATCGCATCGTATCTGGGTGCGGAACCGTGGGTCGTGTTCGCGTTTCTGAAAATCGACCAGATCCTCAAATGTTTTGTCGCCGTCGTCAAGGTCAACCGGTATAAGTGGATCCGGAATCTGACCAGATAAATGCGCATTCCGGTTGGAAAATAAAAAATGCGGTCCGATCCCCAGTAAGCACCGAACAGTGCGGGAATCGGACCATTATCTTATTTCAGGAACATATGCAGCAGCGCTTCATTGACCTTTTTATACGGCTGATACCGCATCGGCAGATCCATCCATGTCTTCTTGTCCACAATGCTTTTCTTGTGCGAGAACGTATCAAAGCCGATCTTACCGTGATACGCGCCCATGCCGCTTTCCCCGACACCGCCGAAGCCCATTTCGCTGGTCGCAAGATGGATGATGGTGTCGTTGATACAGCCGCCGCCGTAGCGGCAGCGCTCTGTGACCGCCTTGATGTGCGCTTTGTCCTCGGAGAACAGATACAACGCAAGCGGCTTGTCGCGCCCCTCGAGCATCGGGAAAATGTCGTCAAACGATTCAAACGTGAGAATGGGCATGATCGGGCCGAAGATTTCCTCGCCCATCACGCGGTCGTCCCAGGTCACGCCGTCCATGACGGTCGGCTCGATCTGCAAGGTCTCTCGGTTCGTTCTGCCGCCGTGAACGACCTTGTCGGCTTCGATGAGACCGGATACCCGGTCGAAGTGCTTTTCGTTGATGATCTTTCCGTAATTTTCATTGGCAAGCGGGTCGTCGCCGTACTGGGCGGCGATCTGCTTTTTGATTTCCGCAAGCAGCGCGTCCTTGACCGATGCTTCGCAGAGCACATAGTCCGGCGCGACACAGGTCTGACCGCAGTTCAGATACTTGCCGAAGACGATGCGCTTTGCCGCCAGCTTCAGCTTTGCCGTACTGTCAACGATGCACGGACTCTTGCCGCCAAGCTCCAAGACCGCTGGGGTCAGATGCTCCGCCGCATGGCGCAGGACTTCCCGTCCGACATTCTGACTTCCGGTGAAGAATATGAAGTCGAATTTCTTTGTCAGCAGTGCAGCATTTTCGGCTCTGCCGCCGGTGACGACCGCAACATAAGCGGGGTCAAAGCAGGCGGTAATGAGCTTTTCGATCACGGCACTGGTCGCCGGAGAATACGCGCTCGGCTTGACGATGGCGGTGTTACCCGCCGCAATGGCATTGCAGAGCGGGTCGATGGTGAGCAAGAACGGATAATTCCACGGACTCATAATGAGCGTATTGCCCCACGGACATGTCTTCTCGTAGCTGTGGGATGCAAACTGCGCAAGCGGGGTCGGAACGGTGCGGTCGGCGGCGAACGCTCTTGTGTGCTTGATCATGTAGGAAATTTCGGTCTTGACCAGTCCCACCTCACACATGAAGCCCTCAAAGCCGGATTTGCCGAGATCTTCGGTCAGTGCCGCGGTGATCTCGTCCTCATACATTTCAATGGCGGCATACAGCTTTTTCAGCATCGCAATGCGGAACACGACCGGCAGCGTTGTACCCGTTGCAAAGAATTTCCGCTGTTTTTCTATGAGAACGTCAAAGTTGTCCATATTCTCTGATTCCTTTTCTTGTTCGATAATTTCAGGTGCAAAGGATCCGGGAGATGCGACCTTATAATAGAACTGCTCCAGCTGCTTTGCGCTGTACAGAACGGGAACGGGGTAGAGGGGGTTGGCTTCTCTGTCCGCATGGCGCGCCATTATCGGGATGTCCTCTTTTCGGATGCCGGACAGCGTTTCGGGAATGCCCATGCGGCGGTTCATGTCCCGGATGGCGGCGATGAATTTCTTTGCACCGATTTCGTGCGGTTCGTCTTTTTCGGCGACCCCGGCAACGACACCGAGACAGTGCAGTTTGCGGTAAACGGCGGCACCGTAGGCATCCAGCACAATGGGCATCAGAACGGCATTCGCCAGACCGTGCGGAATGTTGTACTGACCGCCCAGCGAATGCGCGACCGCGTGGATGTAGCCGACATACGATTTTGTGAACGCGGAGCCGGCAAGATACGATGCTTTCAGCATATTGGCGCGCGCTTCCGTGTTTTTCGGCTCGTTGTATGCTGTTTCCAGATTCTCAAAAATCAGCTTCGTCGCGGCAAGCGCTTTGGAACGGGTCTCCTTGGTTGTCGAACGCCCGATGAACGCTTCCACCGCGTGGGTCAGTGCATCCATGCCGGTCATCGCCGTCAGACTCTGCGGCAGGGAAACCGTCAGCGCGGGGTCGTGTACGGCGTAGCGGGGGATCATTGTGAAGTTGTTCATCGTGTACTTGTGCTTTTTTTCGTCGTCCGTGATGACGGCGGTGACGGTAACTTCACTGCCCGTTCCGGCGGTCGTCGGAATGGCGATAAGCGTGGGAATTTTCTTTACCACACGCAGAAGTCCCTTTAACTGGTCGAGCGTTTTGTCCGGATACGCAATCCGCGCGCCGACCGCCTTTGCGCAGTCCATCGCGGAACCGCCGCCGAGGGCAAGCAGACATTCGCAGGCGTTGTCAAGATACATCTGCCGCGCTTCCTCCACGTTTTTCACCGTGGGATTGGGACGGGTGCCGTCGTAGACAGCACACTGTGTGCCGATGTGTGCCAGCATGGCTTCCAGCTCTGCGGTTGCGCCGCTTTCGTGCAGATATTTGTCCGTTACAAGCAATACGGACTTGGTGCCGAGCTTTCGGAACAGGGCTTCGAGGGCTGTGACCGAAGCAAAGACCTCCGGTTCTCTGTACGGCAAAAGAGGAAGCGCCAGACGGAACGCTCCCTGAAAAATACGGCAGTAAACCTGTCTGATGGGATTCATGATATTCTTTATATCTCCTTGACGATTAAATTACTTCATAAGTTCTTCCGTCAGCCGCAGAACCTCCGGTGCGATCTTCTTCCGTTCCTTTTGCAGAACGTGCTGATACACGGGATACGCGACCGCGACCAGAACAATGCTGACGATGCCGATAATGATACCGGGGATAAACCACGCGGGAGAAAAAACCATCACTCCGCACATTCCGATCCCGAGCAGAAGCGCACCGAGGATGCCGACAACAAGCGACACGGTCGTTGCTTTCCGGTAGACACCGGCATCGAGACGGCGCAGATAATCCATTTTGTTTTCCTCCGGCGGAAGATAGTTCCGGCGGATGCGTTTCAGTTCTTCCTGTTCCCTTGCGGAATAGGTATAGCGAAAGGTATTGTTGTCCTTTTGTTCCATAAAAACTCCGGGTATATATAAAAATAGATAAAATTTATAAAATCAGGTGCGCATCAGCACGTGGATCTCCTTTGTCGTTTTCACGATGGTGTACACTGCCATGAACACGACGATGATCGAAACCGCAGCGCCGGTCGCGCCGATCATGACATTGTTGAAGTATTCCGGATTGCTGTCATCCGAAAACTGGGTCAGCATGGCGATTTCCAGCGATAGAAGCGAGACAAGCGCCGCCGCCATTTTGATGACCTTGGAGGCAGTCAGAACCGGACTGTTGTGCTTTCTGTACCGGAACAGATCGCGCACTGTCGTGATGACGGTGTAAAAGGTGTACATCGCCATGACGTAGATCATGATACTGCCGTAGGCAAACCCCTCGTCTGCCGCGATGACGAGCACGATCATGCCCGACAGCGCAAAATTAAGGGTCAGGAGAATGATACTGCACAGCCGGGAGCGCCGCAGCTCCGGAAGCCGTTCTTTTCCGGTGCGCCCGCGGACAACGCCGTCCCGGTTGAAGAACCGCAGAAGCAGAAAGCGCATCACGGCAAGGATCATATAGTACGCCGCAAGCGTGATCGACCAGACCGAACTGTGCAGAAGACCTGACAACAGGTTTGAGACGACATACGCCAGATTCAGCGCAAGGGAGGTGTACAGCGAGACGTGCGTTTTGAATGCGGGATCGGTCATGTAGCGGTTGCCGTAATGATTTGCGTAGACCATGTTCTTTGCCCGCCGGTAATAACGGAGCAGGGTCAGAACGCAGAACACGGTATCCACACAAAGCGTATAAAACGCCAGAACATAGACCGTATACCCGATGGGATGCGCATCCAGTCCCCGCAGAAAGACAAAGACCAGCCCCGCGGTGGAAAATGCCGTCAAAATCAGCATCAGCCACCCCGGCAGAAACAAAAGCCGTTTTCCAAGCGATTTCCATTCGATACGTTTCATGCGGTCACGCTCCCTTTCTTCATTCGTTTGCCCGCTGACCGTATTCCGCGGGGGTGGACGTAAAAAGATTTTTTAATTTTTCCGTAACTGTACCGTAAAGGTACTGCCAACACCCACGGCGCTTTCCACGGAGATCTCCCCGCCCGTGATGTCGATAATGCGCCGGACAAGCGCCAGCCCCAGACCGTTTCCGGCGGAGGTGTGGGAGGTGTCTCCCTGATAGAATTTTTCAAAGATGTGCGCACCGACCTCCGGCGTCATGCCACATCCGGTATCGGAAACCTTGACGACAACATAATATTCTCCGGCAGAAAGAGACACGGAAACGCGCCCGCCCGGCGGTGTGAACTTGAATGCATTGGAAAAGAGGTTGTTCCAGACAAGCGACAACAGTTCCGCATCGGTGTTCAGAACGATGCCCTCCGCAATGTCCGTTTCGATTTCGATGCCGCCTGTTTCCCAGACGTTTTCAAACGCCAGAAGACAGGTGCAAAGCTGTTCCGATAAGTCAAACGGCTCCTTTTTCGGATAGATCTGCTGGTTTTCCAGCCGGTTCAGCTTGAGGATGTTCGTCACAAGGTCGGATAAGCGTTTCGTGCCGTCGGAGATCGCGCGCGCGTATTCCAGCCGTTCTTCTTCTGTCAAATCCGGCGATTGCAGCAATGTCGCATAATTGCGGATGACGGCGAGCGGCGTTTTCATTTCGTGCGAGACGTTGGCAACGAAATCCGTGCGCAGGGTCTCCACGCCGGACAATTCTTCCGCCATGCGGTTGAAGCAGTCGATGATCTCGTCAAACCGGCTCTCCGTGCCGACGGCAGAATTCTGGCTGTGCGGAATGCGCACGGAAAAATCGCCCTGCATCAATTTCTCGGCGGCCTGCGTGATGCGTCGTGCGGGACGGTCGACAGTCAGCCGGCGGCGCACCGCATCACAGACGGTAAAGAGAAAGCTTAAAAACAGGACGTTGAGAAACGTGATCTTTGCCGCACCCGTGATGTTCTCCCGCGACAGAATCAGCCCGGAAGTATCTGACAGTGTGCTGACAAACAGCATGGTGGAGCAGGAGATGACAAACGCGACCAGAAGAAAGAACACCACATAAGAGTGGAACGCGGCAAACCCCGGCAGCGACAGCCGACGTTTCCGGCGCTTCATTTCAGCACCGCCTTGTAGCCGAGTCCGTGTACCGTGACGATCTCGAAATCCTCACAGGCGGACAGCTTTGCGCGGAGCTTCGTCATGTAGACATCGACCGTGCGCGGCCCGGATGCCGTTTCCGCATCCCAGAATTCGTCCATGAGCTGGGTGCGTGTGAAGGTTTTTTTCGGATAGGAGAGCAGCTTGTAGAGCAGATTGAACTCGCGCGCGGTCAGGGAGATCTCCTCCCCGTCAAGATACGCGGTGTGTTCGTCCATGTCCATCGAAAACGCGCCGACGGTCAGTGTCCGGCTGGATGCGATCTTCGAGCGGCGGAGCAGTGCGCCGATGCGCAGGAACAGTTCATCCAGATCAATGGGTTTAACCATGTAGTCGTCAATCCCCACGCGGTAGCCGCGCTGTTTCGATGCGAAATCGTCGCGGGCGGTCATAAAGAGGATGGGAATCTGTTCGTTTAAGGAACGCACGGTCTTTGCAAATTCATACCCGTCGATGCCCGGCATCATGATGTCGGATATGATCAGATCAAACATCGTTGCATACATGGCATCGTAGGCTTCTTCCGCCGACAGACACCCCACGGCTTCGTAGCCGGTATTGTTCAAATACGAACAGACCGACCGGTTCAGCGCACGGTCATCTTCCAGAACCAGGATTTTGAACATGAAAACGGCTCACCTCCCATTGTTATCCTATATAGTATAGCACGGAATTGTTAATGTTTTGTTTCGGAATCCGCATTTTCCCGAATTTTTTCACAACAGCGGCGCGAAAATGCGTACCACCGACCGGAATGCCCGCCGGAAAACCGACATTTTAAGCATATCGCGTGTGACACGGATGGAGCATCCGAGGGTGTCGTCCAGATCCTTGCGCAGCGCGCGGACGGCTTCACAGCGGTACATCCAGACGCCGTTTTC
Organism: Clostridia bacterium; assembly: GCA_017481495.1. Lineage (GTDB taxonomy): Bacteria > Bacillota > Clostridia > Oscillospirales > CAG-272 > RGIG3925. The sequence goes on along the minus strand of JAFUPC010000076.1, from coordinate 53,635 downwards.
AAAGTGGTGGACAAGAGAACGGTAGTCGAGATTGATGGTGCCGATCATCGCAAGCTCGTCGTCCACAAGATAGCTCTTTGCGTGGATGAAGCCGGGCTCATATTCGTAAATTTCCACCCCCGCATCCATCAGACGGGAATAATAGCTGCGTGTCATCCCGAACACGATCTTCTTGTCCGGAATGTGCGGCACGATGATCTTCACGTTGACCCCGCGCATCGCGGTGTTTTCGATGTCCTGGCAGAGGTCATTGTCGATGATGAGATACGGCGAGGTCATAATGACGGAGCGCTGTGCGCCGTAGAGCATATTCTGAATCACGCTCTTGCCGATGCGGCGGCGGTAAATGGGACTCGGACCGTCACCGAACGGAATCAGATAGCCGGGCGCAGTATTTTCACAAGCCGGATACAGATCGGAACGCACCTCCGGCAGCCGCCGCACATTGATGCCCCAATCGCAGAGAAACAGTCGGGTCAGCTCCCATACCGCTTCCCCGGAAAGCCGGATGCCGGTGTCCTTCCAGTGCCCGAAGCGGATGACCTCTCCGATGTATTCATCGGCAATGTTCACGCCGCCTGTGTAGCCGACCTTGCCGTCGATGACGAGAATCTTCCGGTGGGAGCGGTTGTTGAATTCGCTGTCCGCGTTGCCGCGCAGACGGGAGAACGGAACGGCGTTGATGCCGTCCCTTTTCAATGTCAGACAGTAGTCGCCGGGCAGGGTCGTCATACAGCCGACGTCGTCATACAGAATGCGCACCTCCACACCCGCTTTTGCTTTTTTGCGCAGAATGTCAAGAATCGAGTTCCAGAACAGACCTTCCTCAACGATGAAGTATTCCATGTAAATGAACTTCTCCGCGTTTGCAAGGTCACAGAGCATGGAATCGAACATCTGCCGGCCGGAGGGAAAATAAGTCTGCGCGGTGTCCGTGTAAAGATGTGTGTCCGCAATATGGCACAGCATCCGCGCCTGGTTGCTGACGGTGCGGTTTTCCTCTTCCAGACGGTCAAAAAGAGATGCGTCGTCCGCGGGCGCGGGCGTGTCGCCGAGCTGTTTCAGCCGCTTGACAAACTTCGGCTGAAGACGGCGGTTGTAAAAGAGGAAATACAGCATAAAGCCGCCGATGGGAATGCAGATGACACACAGAAGCCACGGAATTTTGTAGTCCGGGTTGTCGTCCGAGGCGGCGATGCTCACAACAACACCGATTTCTGTTGCCCATGCAAGGATGTAAAAATACGGGATGTAATAACAGAATGCGATGACGATACCGATGATGGCGGCGATTTCCACGACGGTGATCAGAATGGCAATGATGTACCGGACGGGAATGTAGTTGTACTCTCTTTCAACGGTCTTGCCGTTTGCAACATAGGAATATTTCTTTTTCATGATCGTTTCCCCATAGCAGAAAAAGGGACCGCTGCATGGGATGCGGCAGACCCTTTGGATGGTGATTATTTTTTGAGGTTTGCGATGCGGGCCTCTGCGGCGGCTTTGCGTTCGTTTGCTTCCTTTACCTGTGCATCGCGTTCTGCCTGCATCATCTTTTTGTGGGTTTCGGGATTGCCCATTGCCTTTGCTTCTGCAAAGTTTGCCTTGGATTCGGCTTTGACCGCTTCAAAATTCGCCCGGTCAACCTTGTGCTGTTCCTTTGCCGATTCTTTCATGTCTGCGAATGCTTTTTTCAGAAAATTCATTTCCCATTTCCTCCTCGAATCTTATCGGTTCATGATCTTTTCGCTGAGCGCGAGAATGCGGTCTGCATACTTTACCTTGCGGGATGCAAGGAGATTGTTGTACATCGGGTAATTGATGATCGCCATGACCATGCCGATGACACCGAGCACGATGCCGGGAAGCATCGGTTCTGCGACGCCGACGGATGTACCGATGTCGGTCATGACAAGGCTCATGCCGCAGCCCATGATGATGGCACTGATGCCGCCGAAGACATAGGCGAAAACGTTGACGGGTTTCTTTACCTTTGCATCGAGCGCGCGGAGCTCATCAAGCTCCGTGACTTTCTTTTCCATATACTGGGAACGGATCTTCTGTGCGAGGAATTCAGTGTCGTTGCGGTTCATAATATCATTTACCTCTCTTGGTTATTTTTCCTTGATTACCTGTTGTGATATTATTATACCGCAGGGGTGTTTGCGAATGTTTTTTGAAATGTTTCCGTTTTGTTAAACATGACCGCGTTTTTTGCCAGAGCGATTTTTCTTCGCCGGCGGGAGGAGTGCGGGCAGAAAAACTTTGTCGGACTGTGCGGGAGGGAGGGCAGATTGGCGGTGCTTCCATTTGTTGCGCCCGAACACATCCGTCACGGCTGCAACCTTGTCGTAAAAGCAGATGAGCCATCCGGCTCTCGTGCGCGGGGGACTGATGGTCAAAGGGAACATATGGTGCAGAATCATGTCCTGCTCGATGCGCGTCAGACCGGTGTAGTATTCCTTTGCATTGGCAAGCGCATAACGCGGATGCCGCAGAACGTGCAGGCGCGGCGACATGGCTTTGTTTTTGCGGTCGTAAAGATAAAAATCATGGAGAAGCGCCCCGCGGAGCAATTCTTCGGGGGCGACCTTGGTGCCGAAACGCTGATAATGCTTGTAGCAGAGATAGGCGACCTTGACCGAGTGGTCGTAGACACTGCCTTTGAGATGATGACGGTACCGCTTCATCACGTTATATACCTCGGTATTCGTGATGTCGTGGATGAGATTTTCGAATTCTTTGTTCGTTTTTTTCATGGAACTCCTGTTACATAAATAAATACCGCAAACCCGCGACGGCAAGTCCGACGAGGATTCCGGCAAACACCTGAATGGGTGTGTGACCGACAAATTCTTTCAGCTTGACCTCCGGAACGGAGTCGTCGGCGGTGAGCATATCAATGATCTCCACAAGGTCGTTGATGACGGCGGCCTGCTTTCCGGTTTCCAGACGTACACCCATCGCATCGTGGCAGACGATGATGGCAAGAATGGCGCTGACCGCAAATTCAAAGGAAGCAAGCCCATAAACCAGCCCCGCCATTGCCGCAAGGGACGTGACTGTCGCGGAATGACCCGAGGGCATCCCGCCGTCCCCGAAGAGCCGCCGGATGTCAAAGGTACGGTAAATCCAAAGATGCGTGAACGTTTTCAGAACCTGCGCACAGAGCCAGGCAAAAAGCGGCGTTGTGAGAAACGGATTTGAGAAGAGATCGGAAAGCTGATTCATAGAGTTCTCCTTGTGGTGCATTTCATCGGATGGGTATCATCGTTCGTAGGGTCATAATAATATAGTATACCATGTTCTTGTTTTGCAGATATTTTTTATTTGTGACTGGAATGTTAAAAATCCATGAATAATGATAATGACTGCTCCGAATATGAATAAATAAATACGCGAATTCACAATTTTGCACTTTACTTTGACAGCAAATTGTTGTATAATATAGGTATCATATGTTCGTATCATCAACGGAAAGGAAAAACGCCATGAACGAAAAAATGAAGGACGAAAAAATGAACCTGCTCTTTGAGAGCATTTTGTCCCTTGAATCCATCGACGAATGCTATAATTTCTTTGAAGACCTCTGCACCGTGCCGGAATTGCAGGAGATGTCCCGCCGCCTGTTTGCGGCAAAACTCCTGTCCGAGAACTGCATCTACAACGAGATTGCCGAGCAGACCGGACTTTCCACCGCGACCATCAGCCGGGTCAACCGCTGTCTCAAATACGGCGCGGACGGCTATGCGACCATCCTTGCCCGGATGCGGGAAAAGGAATCCGCGGAGAGCGGCGAAAGCGGAGACCGGACATGAGCGCACCGTATTCCATTCTGGCGGAATGCTACGACACGTTGATGGAGGAGGTCGATTATCCGGCGTGGGCGGACTTTTATGAGCGGCAGTTTTCCGAGCATCTCGGGCATCGTCCGTCCATTGTGCTTGATCTCGGATGCGGAACGGGAAAGCTGACCAACATCCTTGCTGCCCGTGGTTACGACATGATCGGCGTTGATCTGTCGGCGGAAATGCTGTCGCGTGCGGCGGCAGCGGCGGAGGAGCAGAATCTGCCTGTTTTGTATCTGGAACAGGATATGCGTGCTTTTGACCTGTTCGGAACGGTCGGAGCGGTCGTCTGTTCCCTCGACGGCATCAATTATCTGACGAAGCGCGACGATGTGTCGCTGTGCTTTGCGCGGGTACATACCTTCCTTGACGACGGCGGTCTGTTTATTTTTGATGTCAACACACCGTGGAAGTTTGAGCACGTTTTCGGCAATGAAAGCTACATTCTCGAAAACGAGACCACTTATCTCGGCTGGCAGAACGACTACAATCCGAACACGGGTCTCTGCCGGTTCTATCTGACGTTCTTCATGGAAACGGGAGAGGATGGCCTGTGGGCAAGATACGAGGAAGTGCAGTCCGAGCGCGCGTATTCCGACCGGACGATGAAAAATCTTCTTGAAAAAGCGGGCTTTGCGGTGCTGGGCATCTATTCCGACCTTGCGGGAACCCCCGCCGGTCTGACGGATGAACGTCACTATTTCGTCTGCAAAAAGATATAAACATACACAGAAACACAGAAAAGGTTGTTTTCCATTATGATACAGGAAAAAAAGCAGTCCAAAATTCTGCGCGCCATGTCCCAGGACGGCTCCGCGCGCATCTTTGTCATCAATTCGACCGATATCGTCAATACCGCCATCGGTTATCACCATACCACCCCGACCGCATCCGCGGCACTGGGCAGAACCCTGACCGCCGCCTCCTTAATGGGCGTGCAGTTAAAGGAAAAGGGCAATATGCTGACGCTGGCGTTTCGCGGTGACGGCCCGGCGGGCACGATCCTTGCGACGACCGACTACTACGGCAACGTCAAAGGCTATATCCAGAATCCGCTCGTTGACGTGCCGAAAAAATTCAACGGCAAACTCAACGTTTCCGCCGCCGTCGGACGGGGATACATGACCGTGTCCAAAGACCTTGGTATGCGGGAGCCGTACGTCAGCCAGTCGCCGATCGTCTCCGGGGAGATCGCCGAGGACATCACCAACTATTACGCCACCTCCGAGCAGACCCCGACCCTCTGCGCACTCGGTGTTCTCGTGGATGTCGATTATACCTGCAAGGGTGCAGGCGGCGTTCTGATCCAGCTTCTGCCGTTTGCAGATGAGCATACCATTGATCTGATCGAGCGCAACGCGCAGTTCCTTTCGTCCGTTTCCAATCTGTTCGCATCCGGAAAGAGCAACGAGGAGATCCTTGCGACCGCGTTCCAGGATATCCCCTACGACCTGTTCGACGAAATTTCCGTCGATTACGTCTGCGACTGCTCCCGGGAGCGCACCGGTCGCGCGCTTGTGACCGTCGGGAAAAAGGAAGTGGATGACATTCTCGCAGAGCAGGGACAGGTCGAGGTCTGCTGTCACTTCTGCGACAAAAAGTACGTTTTCACGCCAGAGGACTGCGAAAAGCTGTTCCGCGATGCGGAAAAAGAAGCGGAAGCGGATGCCGCGGCAGACACCGAAGACAAAGAAGAAAAATAAAATATTTCCAAATTTCAAAAAAATTTTGAAAAACCTGTTGACAAACGGAACAGGATGTGGTATAATATTATACGTCGCAGGGAACAGACGACAGGATGAAGTTCCCGGACGTAAAACGGAAGCTTAGCTCAGCTGGGAGAGCATCTGCCTTACAAGCAGAGGGTCACAGGTTCGATCCCTGTAGTTTCCACCAGAAGTTTTCGCTTTGATAAAGTTTGTGAAGCAGACCGGAAAGAATGCGGAGCATTCTTTGGGTTTTCGTATCGCGAAAACGTTTGGCCTGGTAGTTCAGTTGGTTAGAACGCTAGCCTGTCACGCTAGAGGTCGTGGGTTCGAACCCCATCCAGGTCGCCATTTGCCTCTGTAGCTCAGTTGGTAGAGCAGGGGACTGAAAATCCCCGTGTCGTTGGTTCAATTCCGATCGGAGGCACCAAGTAGACGGCAATCGCTGTCGAAAGTTGACTTTGCGTATTTCCCATCTCCGAGAATACGCACCCTGCGGATTTAGCTCATTTGGTAGAGCGCGACCTTGCCAAGGTCGAGGTGGCGGGTTCGAGACCCGTAATCCGCTCCAAGAATTTCGGCGGATGCCGAAATTCAGAAGTTTCAACGAAGTTGAAACTTCGACACAGTTTCGATATTTCGTATCGGAACATCAAACGAGGTTTTACGCAAGCGCAAAACTCGCAGTTTTGAACCCCGGTTCAAAACAGATGGCGCCATAGCCAAGTGGTAAGGCAGAGGTCTGCAAAACCTTTATGCCCCAGTTCAAATCTGGGTGGCGCCTCCAGAAGATGATCCCCTGCCGGAATCCGGTGGGGGATTTTTCGTTATACACAAAAAGGAGAACGGAATGCGCGCAAAAAGATGGCTCTTGTGCTTTGCGGCGGCGATGCTGGCAATCCCGGTACTGCTCGGCGGATGCACGGGCGGAAATGAAACGTTAATACATGATGATTTTGAGGAGATACCAATGATTTCACCGATCACACTTAACGGAATTACAGCGGCGGCGGATATCGGGACCTTTATCGAGGAGGTCGATTATTCCGACGGCACACATAATAATGAAGCAAAAGACGTGGGAACGGTTCTCTCGCCGTATTTCGCGCTTGCGCTGAACGACACGGAGGTACCCTGCTACGCGGTGCGCACGTCTGCCGGTGCGCATTCGTTTGCGATGGCGGATGTGACGGCGGATGCGTTTCCGCTGACCGTTTCCATCACAGCTGACATGGACGGGCACGATATGGTCGTCCTGCCCCAGATGCGCGGCATCACAGCTGACATCTCCGGTGACACCGTGACCGCGGTGATCGAGGACTTTGGCAGCTATTCTTTCTCCATCGACGGCGGAAAACGAAAAGTGCTGACCCTGTTCATCAGAGAAAAGGAAATTTACGTCGTACCCGATGGTTATACAGTTACGTATGTCCCCGCCGGAACGCATGAGGAAAAACTCGCGTTTACCGGCGAAAAACAGGTGCTGTATTTTGATAACGGCATCCATTATCTGAAATACAATATTGATTTTCTTGACAACACCGAGGTATATCTCGCGCCCGGCGCACACGTTATCGCCGTGATGCCGGACATGGCAGAAACCCCGATGCTCGCCCCCGACTGGGCAGGCATGACCCGCTGGAACGCCGTTTTCCAAGGTGACAGTGTCGAAAACGTCCGCATCACGGGGCGCGGTTATGTCGATTTATCACAGCTGGACTGGCACGCGCGGTCTGCTGTACGCTTTGATTCCTCCGAAAACGTCACGGTTTCGGGCATCACAATGAACAACAGCCCCGAATGGACAGTGTATTTTACGCAATGTGAAAACATTACCGTGGAGGGTGTCATGCTGTTCGGTTATCGGCAGAACAGCGACGGTATCTGTCTGGTCGACAGCCGCAATGCGCTTGTGAAGAACTGCTTCGCCCGCTCCGGCGATGACCTGTTTGAAGTCAAATCCATGTACGGAAACTGTTCCATCGAGATCGGCAATATCCGCTTCGAGGACTGCCATGCGTGGCCGGACAAGGCGCGCGGACTCGGCATCATCGCGGAAAGCGTGCGGGACATTGCGGATGTGCATTTTGTCGACTGCTCCGTCGGACACGCAAGTGCGGAGTGGATGGATGCGCTCGGTTCGCTTGTCGTCTATCTGACCGGTGCGGCGCGCGTGGACAATATTTCCTTTGAAAATATCGAGCTTTACAAGAACGTGAAATATCCCATCAATGTCACGCTGGAAGCCGGTGCGACGGCAGTCATTGAAAATGTTTATTTTGAGAACATCGACATCCGCGGGGACAAGGCGGTGCGCATTGCCGACAATTCGGACAGCGGAGAGATCCGGAATCTATGGTTTGATGACTGTACAAGAGATAAGACATCCATCACGGACGAAGCTTCTCTTATTACAAACAAAACAAATGCGGACAGCGTTCAGATTCATATCAACGAAACATAACGAGGTATATGCCATGATTACACTGACAAAACCTGAAAACCACGCGCTACTCTCGCTTCAAACCGAGATGCAGAAGCAGTTCAACGCCAACAGCCGCGATTATGCCGACCTGAAGATCGACTGGAGAAAACCGATCGAGTCCGGAGAGGAGGACGGCAGTCTCCCACTCCCGGTTTCCTTTGCATGGGAAACGGATGCAGAGAATGCCGAAGCCATTCTGGAGATTACGCGCGACGAAGCGTTTACAAGGATTTTCCGTACCGTGAACGCGGAAAACACGGTCGATGTTTACAATTTTGAAATCGGGGAAACGTATTTCTGGCGTGTCCGCGCAGGCGGAGAGGTGAGTGAAACCCGTTCGTTTGCGGTTGCCGACATCCTGCCGCGCTGGATTTATATCGACGGCACGACCAATGTCCGCGACCTCGGCGGCTGGAAAACGTCCGACGGCAGACGGATGAAGCAGGGACTTCTGTACCGCGGCTCGGAGCTGAACACGCACCGAACGATCACGGAAAAAGGCATCGAAATGCTGCGCGATACGCTCGGCGTGAAGACCGACCTTGACCTGCGCGGCGAAGCCGTGGGTGTATACGACGATACCCCGCTCGGCAGACCGGTCGCGTTCCGCCTGCTCCCGCTTCTCGCGTATGACGAACTGGTCGCAGACCGCAGCAGTCTCGTTCCGGTCTTTGAGGTGCTCGCAGATCCCGCGGCATATCCGATCTATTTCCATTGCTGGGGCGGCGCGGACAGAACAGGTTCGCTCGGATGCTATATCGAAGCACTGTGCGGCGTTTCCGAGGAGGATGTGTGCCTGGATTATGAGCTGACCTCACTCGGTACCTGGGGCGTTCGCTCCGCCGCCGGAGAGGGCTTCACGGCAGTGCTGGACGGTCTGCACGCTTACCGCGAACAGGGTGCGGATACCCTGCAGAAGCAGGCAAGAGCCTTTCTTCTGGATGCCGGAATCAAAGAGGAGACCCTTGACCGCGTTTATGCCATCCTCATGGGGGATATGTAAAAAATCAGCACAGACAGAACCCGCCGGGGTTCTGTTTTTTCCCCGGAGAAGATTGGAGAGAAAAAACAGCAAAAAATTGAAAAAATTCGGAAAAAGCTATTGACAAACGGGAAGAAGTGTGGTATAATATTATACGTTGAGAGGGAAACACAAAGTTCACTCAAAACACCACCTGCGGATTTAGCTCATTTGGTAGAGCGCGACCTTGCCAAGGTCGAGGTGGCGGGTTCGAGACCCGTAATCCGCTCCAAGAATTTCAGCGGAGCTGAAATTCAGAAGTTTCAACGAAGTTGAAACTTCGACACAGTTTCAGCGTTCTGCACCGAAACTGAAATAGCAGAAACCGATCCATGGATTGCTGTCTCTCTGCATATGCCTCTGTAGCTCAGTTGGTAGAGCAGGGGACTGAAAATCCCCGTGTCGTTGGTTCAATTCCGATCGGAGGCACCACCTGCGGATTTAGCTCATTTGGTAGAGCGCGACCTTGCCAAGGTCGAGGTGGCGGGTTCGAGCCCCGTAATCCGCTCCAAACCTCTTCGGTTTACCGAAGAGGTTTAACTTTTCATTATTCACTGTTCTATAAAACATCAAGCATGATACTTTTTATGGCTTGAAAAACCCATGCGGATTTAGCTCATCCGGTAGAGCGCGACCTTCCCAAGGTTGAGGTGGCGGGTTCGAGCCCCGTAATCCGCTCCAAAGGCTTTCGATTCCTGTCGGAAGCCTTTTTGTCATCCAGGAAGGAGACCTGATTATGAAAAATCCACTTTCCTTAATTATAGCTGCCCTCACGAAATTCCTCGCCGGCTTCTTCCTCCTCTCTCTCCTCCTTTTTCTCCCCGCCGGCACGATCCACTGGCCCCGCGCCTGGCTCTTGATAGGAATCCTCTTTCTCCCGATGCTCGCCGTCGGTGTCGTTCTCTTTCTGAAAAATCCCGGCCTTCTGCAAAAGCGGCTTGACGCAAAGGAAAGCCGGAAAACGCAGAGCAGCCTCGTCCGGGCAAGCGGCGTGATGTTTCTTCTGGGATTTATTGCGGCAGGACTGGATTTCCGTTTTTCATGGTTTCCACTGCCCGTCGGCGTTTCTATCGCGGCGGCGGTGCTGTTCCTTTGCGGATATGCCATGTATGCGGAGGTTCTGCGCGAAAATACATACCTTGCAAGAACCATCCGTGTGGAGGACGGCCAGCGCGTCATTGATACGGGTCTGTACGGTGTCATCCGCCATCCGATGTATGCGGCAACGGTGCTGATGTTCTGTTCCATGCCGCTGGTGCTCGGTTCGGGTATTGCGTTTGTGACCTTTCTTGTGTATCCGCTGATTTTATCAAAACGCATTGGAAATGAGGAAGAACTCCTGCGCCGGGAGCTCGCCGGATATGAAGAATATACCCGGAAAGTGAAATACAGAATGATTCCCTATCTCTGGTAAAGTCTGAAAATAAAGTTTCAGACGTGTAATGTTTCGTTTCACGAAACATGGTGACTATTCGCAGTCGTACGGCTGCGATTTTGTGCGAGCACAAAACCAGTCTCAATTCCACAAGAAAGCAAACTTTCGCTTCGCGAAAGTCACGGTCATAATCTTTTAAAAAATCAAAATAAACCGTGAACGATTGATGTCCTTTTGAAAACAATCTGTGAATTTGCGCCGGATGTCACAGAATAGACACAATCATATGATATGATTATAATATCAAAAGAAGAAAGGAAACAATCAAATGGCAAACTATTGCAGCTACTGCGGCGCACAGATTTCCGCAGGTTCCAATTTCTGCTCCGGATGCGGCGCACCGACCGGTACCACCGTCGGACAGAATACGAACACCAATCAGCAGAATTATCAGAATACATACAGCGGCACCGGTATCGGAACGCAGAACACCGGCTGGAACACAAGCAGCACTGTGAAGACGGCGGCAACGGTTGCCGGTGCGGCAGTCGGCGTGTCGCTTCTGTCCTCGCTGTTCCGCCGGAACCGCAGACGCGGCGGTCTGTTCTCCCACAATCCGCCCCCTCCCCCTCCGCACGGAATGGGTATGGGTCACATAGGTCATATGGGCGGCTTCGGCGGCATGGGACATGGTATGAGACGCGGACCGGGTGGTATGGGTCACGGCCCCGGCGGTCGGCGGTGATGAGGCCAGGTTCTGAATTAAGATAATCGGATAAGATAAAAAGCAAGGCTTTCTGTGTTGCACCGGAATGGGGACACGGAGAGCCTTGTTGTGTGTAATGGGGGGGAAATGATATATGATAAATGGGAAAATGGTAAATGAAAAATGCGTAAATGGGAAGGCGGGGGAGAATCGGAATGTGGGGCGAATGATATATCGCTTACGCGATATGATATAATATATGATATAATATCCGGGCAATTGTAACTTTATCATATCTCACCCGGGCTGTCAAGCTCGGATATCATTGAAAAAAAGCACTGCCGAAGCAGTGCTATTTCATGGTGCAGGCAAAGAGACTCGAACTCTGGACCTTCCGCACGTCAAGCGGATGCTCTAACCAACTGAGCTATGCCTGCAAACGATTTCGCGTGGTGAAATCTAAAAGAATGCTTCGCATTCTTTTCCGGGTCGGATTCCTTGCTGAAACATATCAGTAATTCGGACTCTGACCAGTGTTCGCTTGTCCCGTTCATCGGAACAATAATATTATACCACAAAATCCCGCATCTGTCAACCCTTTTGGCTTAAATTCTTTTGCGGAAATCACGGAAATATTTTTTCAAAACCCCTTGACAGAAAAGAAAATCTGTGTTATAATACTTCCAACAAAACAAACAAACCGTTGAAGCGGAGATCAAACTGTCACGGACGCGATCCAGAGAGTGCATCACAGCTGAGAGATGCGCATGAAATGTCGGGCAGCAAATGGACCGCCAAGGGCCTGCCGGAACAGAGATGACCGGAATATCCGGAATTTCCAAGTATGGGGGACGCAGTTCTGCGTTATGGACAGCGGATGTGTCAGCATCCGGCAAAGGGTATCGGTTATATGACCGGTAAAATAAGGTGGCACCGCAGATTATTATAATCTGTCCTTATGAAGATACCATAAGGGCGGGTTTTTTTGTTTTTCCGTTTGTTTGTAAATGTTCGCCCACAAACCCCAAAGCCGCCCGCACAGCGGCAGAACAATCCATTGTGCAGAAAGGAATCACCCATGAAACGAATTGTCTCTCTTCTTCTCACCCTTACAATGCTCGTGTTTGCGGCTTGCGCATTTGCCGGCTGCTCCGATGAAGGCGCGACCGACGTCAAGATCGGTATCGTCCAGCCGATGGATCACACCTCGCTCAACCAGATCCGTGACACCATCATCGCAACGCTCGTGGAGCTCGGCTACTCCGAGGATCAGATCATCGTCAAGAACGCATCCAACGATGCCTCCCTCCTGCCGTCCATTTTCCAGAGCCTGATCTCCGACGGTGTTGACATCCTCATCCCGATCGCAACGAACACCGCACAGATCGCCGCCGCGCAGACCGACACCGTTCCGATCGTCTTCTCCGCTGTTTCCAACCCCGTGGACGCCGGTCTTGTCACCGCATTTGATGCGACCGATAAGAATGTCACCGGCGTTTCCGATGCCGTCAACGTCGAAGCGATCTTCGACCTGATGAAAGAACTGACTCCGGATGTGAAAACCGTCGGTTTTGTCTACAACTCCGGCGAGATCAACTCCACCACCGCTGTTGCCCGCGCAAAGACCTACTGTGATGCAAACGGCATCGCCTACAAGGAAGCCACCGTTTCCTCCACCGCAGACATCGCACAAGCGGTCAATTCGCTGGTCGGCGAGGTCGATGCATTCTTTACCGCGGACGACAACACCGTCGCATCCGGCATGACCACTTATGCGCAGATTGCCATTGACGCCGGTCTTCCGATTTATGTCGGCGCGGATTCCATGGTCATTGACGGCGGCCTTGCAACGGTCGGTATCGACTACGACGTTCTGGCAAAGCAGACCGCAGAAATGGCTGACCGCATCCTGAAAGGTGCCAAGATTGCCGATACACCCGTGGAACAGGTCGCAAACCCCGCAAAGATCATCAACCGCGCGACCGCAGATGCCATCGGCGTGACCATTCCCGAAGCAACGGCATCCGAATTTACCATCATTGAATAATAAAAACAAGAGGTTGTTATGACATTGCTCATTCTCGGCGCGGTGCAGCTCGGTCTGATTTATGCGCTTATGGCGATGGGGAACTATATTTCCTTCCGCATCTTAAATATCCCGGATCTGACCGTGGACGGCGCGTTCGCGCTGGGAATGGCGGTCTCCGTCATGACGGCGGCAACCGGACATCCGATCCTTGCCCTTGGCTGTGCGGCGCTGGCAGGTGCCGCTGCAGGACTTGTCACGGGACTCTTGCAGACCCGTGTCGGCATCAATCCGATTCTTGCCGGGGTTTTGACGATGACCGCGCTTTATTCGGTCAACCTGTTCATCATGGACGGCAAGGCGAACCAGTCGCTGTTCGGTCACGATACCGTGTTCTCGCTCGTCGAGGGTCTTGGTCTTTCCAAAAATATCTCCCGCACCGTCGTCGTTGCCGTCATCGCGGTTCTGGTCGCCGCCGCGCTCGCCGTCTTTTTCAAGACCCGTCCCGGTATGGCGATCCGTGCGACCGGCGACAACGAGGAAATGGTGCGTTCCTCCTCCATCAACGCGGACGCATCCAAATGCATCGGTTTTGCGCTGGCAAATGCCTGTGTCGCGCTCGCTGGCGGTCTGGTTTGCCAGTATAACCAGTCGGCAGATACCGGCTACGGCTCCGGTATGCTGGTGGTCGGACTTGCTTCTGTCATCATCGGGGAAGCGGTGCTCGGACACGGCGGTGTCACGCGCGGCCTGTACGCCGTTCTGACGGGCGCAGTTCTGTATCAGCTCATCATTGCACTTGCGCTGAAAGTGGAACTGCTTCCCGCCTACGGTCTGAAATTCGTCTCAGCCGCCATCGTCGCCATCGCGCTTGCCATGCCGAAGATCAAAAGCTCTGTGAAAAACATTCTGAAAAAGCACGGAAAGGCGGGTGTGTGATATGGCAATCCTGCAATTGAACGACATCCGCAAGACCTTCCACCCGGGTACGGTCAACGAAAAACGCGCACTTGACGGTATTACGCTCGACGTCGATGCCGGAGAATTCATCACGATCATCGGCTCCAACGGCGCGGGAAAATCGACCTTGTTCAACGCCATCTGCGGCTCGTTTGCCGTGGATGCGGGAAGCATCACGCTCGACGGCCGCGACATCACCGATATGCCCGACTACAAGCGTTCCTACGACATCGGACGGCTGTTCCAGGATCCGATGAAAGGCACCGCGCCCCATATGACGATTGAAGAAAACATGGCACTCGCCTACTGCCGCAAGGCATCGAAGTCGTTCTTCGCCGTCAACAAAAAGGATTCCGCGTATTTCAGAGAACTGCTCGCCCAGCTTGACCTCGGTCTGGAAGACCGCATGAAAACGAAAATCGGCCTCCTCTCCGGCGGTCAGCGGCAGGCAGTCTCCCTGCTCATGTCCACGATTTCCGACCCGAAACTGCTCCTGCTCGACGAACACACCGCGGCGCTCGACCCCGCGACCGCGAAAAAAGTACTCGGCATCACCGTTGACATTGTGGAAAAAACGAAGACCGCGACGATGATGATCACCCACGACATCCGCGCCGCGCTGGAACTGGGAACCCGCACCATCATGATGGATGAGGGCAAGATTATTCTCGACATCAAGGGCGAAGAACGCGCCGGCATGACGGTTGACGATCTTCTGAATCTCTATTCCAGAGAGAGCAAAAAGCAGCTTGCCAACGACAGAATGCTGTTTTCGACGCAGAAAGAATAAAGACTCCCAGGTACTGCACCACCCCGTGCAGTACCGCTTTTTTCACCCGATTTCCCATTCCCCCTTGACAACCGCTCCGAAATATGGTATCATATAACCGTACTATCACAACTCATACACTAAAAAGGAGGCAATTCCATGTTTCTGTACATTCATCCCGTTCTCGTCCTGTTTTACGGCATTCCCGCGGCGGCGGTCGTGTGGTTCGGTATCGCGCTGTGGCGGTATCTTGCAGCAAAGCGCAAAAACAAAAGCACCCCGGACACGTATTCCGCGCCAGAGATGAAAAAGCGGAAATGGATGCTCATCGCCGCCGCTGTGACGATGGGTGTGCTGCTCGCCGTTGTGCTCGGAATCGCGGGACTGCTGCTTCTGTCGATCACGTTCATGTAAAGGCGGTGTGTGCTGTGAAAGACAAGACCTTTTCGATCCTTCTGTGCGCGGTGCTGCTCCTCGGACTGCTTGCGACCGCGGCGCACGTGCTGTATGCGGCGGATGCGTATCAGCGCTGTTCCATTATTTATTTCATCGGGGAGGAGCTGTGGTGATGAAAGTAACGAAACAGATCCTTGCACTCGTGCTGGTCATCGGCATATTTGCCGCGTTCAATTTTTGCATATACGAACTTCTGACCCGCCGCCTGTCGGGCAATTTCAGCGACACGACACAGGCAAAACAGATCGATGTCGGCGCATATCTGCCGTTTGACGAAAATTCAAACATCGTAAAAGTCGAGACAGACCTGCACTTAACGGACGATCTTCCGGTGCTGGACGGCGCGGCGGCACTGTTCCCGGTCTACTCGGCGGTCGTGAACGCGCTATATCCCGCGGAAAGCGTCACCTACGAGGGCGGCAGTTTTTCCGATGACAATTATTACGGGGAAAATTTCGCCCCCGACAGTGCCATGCAGTATAAAAACACCGTCCGCGGCTACAAGGCGATCGTGGACGGGGAGACGGACATTTTGTTCTGCGCCGCACCGTCGGCAGAGCAGACGGCATATGCCGAGGAGCTGGGCGTGGAGCTTGTCTATGTTCCCATCGGACTGGAAGCGTTCGTGTTTTTTATCAACTCCGAAAATCCTGTGGAAAACCTTTCCGTTGACGAGGTGCGCGCCATTTACGCGGGGAATATTCAGAATTGGCGGGACATCGGCGGCACCGACCGTGTCATCAATCCCGTCACGCGTTTGTCCGGAAGCGGCTCCCAGTCGGCAATGGATGCGTTCATGGGCGAAACCCCCATCGGCGGAAAGTCGCTTCTCGCCGTCACCGGCGGTGCCATCGGCTTTTCGTTCCGGTATTATCTTGATGACCTTGTTGACAACGCAAACGTAAAAATGCTGTCTCTGAACGGTGTGTACCCGTCAAAGGAAAATATCCGAAACCGCACCTATCCCATCGTCGCGCAGTTTTATGCCATCTACCGAAACGACAACGACAACCCAAACATCCCGGTTGTCATTGACTGGCTGTTGTCCCAGGAGGGGCAAACACTGATCGAGGAGAGCGGGTATACGGGGATTCAATAATGTTTACAATTTCCCCTTGCATTTTTTTGCAAAATCATGTATAATAAAAAGGATAACATCCCAACCCGAAAGGAAACCCGGAACATGATTGAAAAATTAACCGGCGGCATTTATCTCGTTGACGGCGAAACCGTTGTCACAGAGGAAGCCGCGCTTGCTCAGATGGGCATCCATACAACCAAAGAAGAAGCGCGCGACAATACGATGGCGTGGTCGATCCTTTCTGCGCACGATACCGCAAAAGACGGCGGTCTTCTGAAAATCAAGTTCGATGCGATGGCATCCCACGATATCACTTATGTCGGCATCATCCAGACGGCGCGCGCAAGCGGTCTGACGGAATTTCCGCTGCCGTATGTACTGACCAACTGCCACAACAGCCTGTGCGCAGTCGGCGGTACCATCAATGAGGACGACCATGTTTTCGGTCTGTCCGCGGCAAAGAAGTACGGCGGAAACTTCGTCCCCGCGCATCTCGCCGTCATCCACTCCTATATGCGCGAAATGATGTCCGGATGCGGAAAGATGATTCTCGGCTCCGACAGCCACACCCGCTACGGCGCACTCGGTACGATGGCGATCGGCGAGGGCGGGCCGGAGCTGGTCAAGCAGCTGTGCCGCCGCACCTATGACATCGCCCGTCCGGAGGTCGTCGCGGTGTACCTGACCGGCAAACCCGCACACGGTATCGGCCCGCAGGACGTTGCGCTGGCACTTATCGGCGCGACATTCAAAGACGGTTTTGTTAAAAACCGCGTGCTCGAATTTGTCGGCGACGGCATTGCCAATCTGCCCATCGAATTCCGCAACGGCATCGACGTCATGACAACCGAGACCACCTGCCTTTCCTCCATCTGGGTCACCGATGAGGAAACGCACCGCTATTTCGCCGTCCACGGCAGAGAAAATGAATACAAAAAGCTCACCCCCGGCAAGGTCGCATACTACGACCGCATGGTGAAGATCGACCTCTCCACCCTGGAGCCGATGATCGCCCTGCCGTTCCACCCCTCCAATGTCTACACCATTCGCGAGCTGAATGTAAACGCCGCCGACATTCTCCGCACCGTCGAGCAGTCCGCCGCAGAACAGCTTGAAACCCCGAACCTCACGTTCCGTCTGACCGACAAGATCACCGCCGACGGCCGTGTCAAGGTCGATCAGGGTGTCATCGCAGGCTGTGCCGGCGGTACCTATGACAACCTTGCCGTTGCCGCGAACATTTTGGCGGGCGCGGATACCGGTTGCGATGCGTTCGGTCTGTCGGCGTATCCGGCAAGCCAGCCGGTCAATCTGGCACTGGTGCGTTCCGGTGCGGCAGAGACCCTGCTTTCCGCCGGTGTTACCATCCGTACTGCGTTCTGCGGCCCGTGCTTCGGCGCAGGCGATGTCCCCGCAAACGGCGGTCTCTCCATCCGTCATTCCACGAGAAACTTCCCGAACCGCGAGGGTTCCAAACCCGCAAACGGTCAGATCGCTTCCGTTGCGCTGATGGATGCGCGTTCCATTGCGGCAACGGCAAAGAACGGCGGTGTCCTGACGTCTGCTTCGGAAGTCGACTATTCCGAAACGATTCCGGAATACAAGTTTGACGGTTCGATCTACGAAAAACGCTGCTATTTCGGCTGGGGCAAGCCTGATGCAGATGCGGAACTGAAATTCGGCCCGAACATTGCAGACTGGCCGAAGATGGAACCGCTGACCGACGATCTTCTGCTCCGCGTGGCATCCGTCATCACCGACTCTGTCACGACCACGGACGAGCTGATCCCGTCCGGCGAGACCTCCTCCTACCGTTCCAACCCGCTGAAGCTGGCGGAATTTGCGTTGTCCCGCAAGGATCCCGCATATGTCGGCCGCGCAAAGGAGGTCAAAGTACTGGAAGCGATGCGCCTTGACGGTGTGGAACCCGCACCCGTGAAAGAAATTTACGATGTCATCCGCACCCTTACCGGAAAAGCGGACATCGAACCCACCAAAACCGGCATCGGTACGCTTGTCTATGCCAATAAACCCGGCGACGGCTCCGCGCGCGAACAGGCCGCTTCCTGCCAGAAAGTGCTCGGCGGCTGGGCAAACATCGCCGTCGAATACGCCACCAAGCGCTACCGCTCCAACTTAATCAACTGGGGTATGCTCCCGTTCGTCTTCCGCGATGCCGCACAGGCGGAAAACCTGCCGTTCTCCGTCGGCGACTGGATCTTTATCCCCGATGTCCGGAGGGCGGTTGCCGAAAAGGCTGATGAAATCAAGGCGTATACCGTCCGTCCCGATGGGACAAAAACAGAATTTGTGCTCACACTCGGTTCGCTGACCGATGATGAGCGGCAGATCATTCTGGATGGATGCCTCATCAATTATTATAACAACTGATAGAAAAGGATGTCCCCCGGAACGAAGTTCCGGGGGTGTTTTTTACGGTATGAAAAAATGGATCGGTCTATCTTTGCGGTATGTAATGAAAGATATTTTCCAAAATTGAAATCATTGTTTCGACGGGAAAGTTTATCGTTCAAAACGTATCATCGACATTCTCCCCGATCTCCTATCAACTCTCCAATATCTCCCCGATCTCCCCGCGTCCGGTCGACATTCCGTCGTGATTGACATCTTCAAACACCGTTGCGTGAACCAGTGCCGCGGGATTCTCGCATTTCACCCCGTTGACAACGATATTGTGCAGCTCCACCGTCCCTGTGCGGGAGGACAGATACGGGTCAAAGATCTCGCATCCCTGCCAGACAACGGACTTCGGGCCGACCGTGACAAGATACGAGGACGGGAATTTTTCGGGATACATCGTGATGGCAATGTCGGAAAACGAGACGTAGCCGATGTTAGCACCCAGCTCAAACGCCGCGAACGCACCGCGCACAGGGTCTGCAGTAAAATATTCCGGGAACCCGTCGATGGGGCGGTCAAGGTCGATTACAATGTCCTCAAAGAACAGATTGTCCGCAGAACCAACCTCCCCGCGTTCGGGCAGCTCCTCGCCAAGTTTGTAGCGCGGGGTCTGGAAGTACATTTTGAATGTGGCAATGCCGCGGACGGAGCGGATGACCGCATCGAAAAGTCCGCAGTCCACGGCAGAATCATCATCGTAGAAATACATTCCCGGCTCAATGCGCAGTGCCTTGTAGGGAGAAGCGGGCGAAAGATCCAGTCCCTCGCACCACACACACCGTGTTGCGCCGAACGACACGGACGAATTCTGCCAGTCGTACATATTGAACGCCACCAGATCGTCGCCGACCTCGCCGGAAATGTCGGAGATGTACAGATTCTCCGATGCGCCGTTCAGATGCAGACCGTCCGCAAAGCATCCCTCAAAGCGGATGCGCTCAAACACGCCGTTTTTAAGATACCCCGTCTGCACGGAAAAGCCCGCCGTGTGTACGAACGTCAGATTTTCCAGCGTCAACCCGTCCACGCACAGGAAGAGAAACAGCGTGGAAACGCCGTAAAAGGCGCGCAGTTCATCATCCGCGCCCGGAATGCGCGGTTCATATCGCCCGGTCGCGCCGTACCCCTGCCGCCGGGTGCGGGATTCGCCCCAGATACCGCCCGAAATTGTGATGTCGCAGTCCCACAGCGCACCGTCGGGAACGGGCGAATGCGTGCCATCGGCGGTATGCGCGTTGCGGAGCATCAGAACCTCACAGTCCGGGGTCAGAAAGATTCTTGCACCGTCCGCCTCAATGCGGCGGTGGGAGGGAATGATGACGGAACCGTCGATGTAATAAATGGCGTCCGACGGCGGAATGACGACGATTTCATGCTCGGAGAGCGCCGTCTGTAATGCCTGCGTCCAGACGGTTCCGGTGTCGGTTTTCCGGGAAAGATGCGCGTAATCAGTCAGAAGCACGCGGTCGGACAAGCGCGCGGAGACTTCCGCATTGCGCGCTTTCATTGCCGTGAGGGTGTCGTATATCGTCTGCCGGACAATGGATTTTTCGGTGGTCATTGTTGAAATACCTTTCGTGAAGTGACGGATGGGATATGGTTGAGACAGATATGGAGATGTTGTCTTAACATAAAGGAGTGCGCACCAAGCGTTGTGTATGGACGTCGGAGTTTCACTTTGCGAAACCGTTATGCTGCCTGCAAACGCAGAGAATCGTGTACCTTATTCTTTACGTTGACAGAAACAGCGGGAAAAACGCCCGAACTCACTGCGCCTCTGTCTCATCCAACATATCATAAAATTTCTCCACAGCCTTGATTGCAATCTTTTCATTCTTCGCATAAAACGATGCAAAATCCGCAGATTTCTGCATGACAGCAAGGCGCGGAAGTGTAAAGAACAAATCGGAGAACCCTCCGGTGAACCCGAAATAATTTCCGCCCGGCTCATAACAGATGGTGTCGAAAATGATGTCGAGCATCTTAACGGCATCCTCATCGCGCGCAAGCTTGCCCGTAAGAACGGTGTCATAATAGGTCGGAATGACCGAGTTGCCGCTTTCGTATGCCTGAAGCTCCAGCACCGCGCCGACCAGCTCCGGATTGGAAACAGAGACCGGCACGCCCATCAGACCGCCCCAGTCAAGAGAACGGTAGTTCTCTTGCGATTCGTCGTATTTCGGATAGGGCAGGAAGCCGAATTCCACGGTGTAATCGCGCATTTTTTCCGCCCATGCCAGCGTTTCCAGGTCAAAGAGCAGTCTGCCCGAGTCAAGGGTGATGTGATAACCCTCATGCTCGCTTTCCGGCAGGAAAAAGACATCCTGCACGGCAAGGTCGGCAAAGTCGTCGATGATGCTCTGCATCTTATCAGTGTTGATGGCAAGCGCGATGTGTCCGTCGGAGGTCTTTTCCGTGATGTATTGGTCGGCACCGGTGACAAAGCTGATGTATTTGGAGGTTTCGGAGGCGGTCACGCCGAAGCAGTCGTATTCACCCTCCATTTTGCCGTTGCCGTCAAGGTCGGAGACGACACTGCGCGCCATTTCCGTAAAGACATCCAGCGTCCAGCGCCCCTCATAAACGAGCTGATACGGGTTTTCGAAGTCCAGATTTTCGACCATGTCCTTGGAGAAATACACGATATACGGGCAGGGAAGCATATAGTCGTTGACGGCAAAATAGGTATTTTCCCCAAGTCGCAGAACGTCCATCTGCTCCTTGTTCCACCATTCCGCATCGGTGTCGATATACGGAAGCTCGTCGAGATTGTAAAGATACCCCTGCGACGGGAATGCGGATACGCCTTCGATGCAGTGGAACAGCACCTGCTGATACACATCGTCCCCGGCAAGCACGGTCGGCTTTACGGCATTTGGAACGGCGGTCGTCTCGGTGGATTCCAGACGGGTGTACTGCAAATCGACATTCAGCGTTTCTTCAATGGCGCGGGTACGCTCGTAAATGGCATCGTTCATGATGTCGCCGTTTTCTTCATCGGCAAAGAAGTAATAGAGATACCCCTGCCAGGAAAAGGCAATGGTGTGGAATTCCGCCCCGCCGAAATCAAGATCGTCCGGCAGTGCGCAGGCGGCGCGGGCTTCAGCGGTATCGGTCGCGGCGGCGGTATCGGAGCCGTTGTCGGCGGCAGTCGTGACGGTCTCGGCGGAGTCTGCGGGGTCGGCGCAGGCGGAAAATGCGGCAAGCAGAGTCAGGGCAAGACAGATGGGAAACAGTTTCTTCATGGTGGGCTCCTTTCGGATATGGTTTATCGTTGTATATCATTATACAGATAATTCCAAAGAAAATCTTGCACAAAACGGGTGAAAAGTATAATTATTTTATGATTTTGCGAAAAATGCAAAAAAATCCCTTGTTTTTCCGTCGCAGATATGGTATAATTGAAAAAATCGAACGAAAACCAAAGGAGCAGTATCCATATGATGACCCTGGAAGAAGCGAGAGAATTTTTTAAGCACGACATCTTTGCCACGGAACAGGCGGAGATTACCATCGAAGCCGTCGGCGAAAATTACGCAAAATGCGAAATGCCCGTAAAACCCATGCACAAAAACGCCGCAGGAGCCGTGATGGGCGGCGCACTGTTTACCTTGGCAGACTTTGCGTTTGCCGTTGCGGGCAACTCCGGCGGAATGCTGACTGTGACCGTCTCGTCCAATATCAGCTTTGTCGGAACCTGCAAAGGCGATGTCCTGTATGCGGAAACGCGCTTGATCAAAGACGGAAAACGCAGCTGTTTCTACGAAATTCCGATCACCGATAATCTGGGAAATCTCGTCGCGGTCGTGTCAAGCAACGGAATGCACCTGGAAAAAAAGTTATAAAGCACCGCATTCCCGGTCGATTTCCGCAAGCGCGAATGCCGCAAAGCGGTCTGCGGCTGTCATATCCGGCACAAACGGGACTCCATCGGTGTAATACCGGTGTGCGCCGGCAATGAGACTCTGATATTTCATCGGCAGAAAATCCATCCCCCATTGTCCCCCGGCGGCTTTCGACAGTACCGCCCCGTCCCGCAGATACGCCAGCACCCGGCAGAGATTCAGAATGACATAAACGGGATTTTCCCGGATGTCTTCCCGTGCGTGTTCCACGTCCCGGCGGATGCTGTCAAGATACGCTTCCCCCGGCACCGGTGCAAACACCGTATTTACCGCCGGCCCGCAAAGCGGATACCCGACGGCGCGCGTGACGGTGATGTGGGCGGCAAGGTCGGGGTCATACCCGCGCATCTGTGCGGCATATCCGGAAAGGTCGGCTTCGTACCGGCCTTTGTGGTAGTTGGAATAATGCAGGACATACGGCGTCGGATACACGAAATTCCGGCACGTATCCTCTGTCAGAACACTCATCTCCGGCCCTTTGGGCGGGAAATCGGATGCGTGTAAAAGCAGATACCGGATGAGCGCTGTTTTTTCGGAAAGAGACGGCTCGTCCTTTACGACAACGAGAAAATCAACATCGCCGCGTTCCCACGAAAAGCACCCGAGGGCAAGGGAGCCGTGGATATAAATGCCGGTCAGATTGTCGCCGAGGATGTTTTTGTATGCAGCGGTGAGGTTGGATAATAACAGGTCGGTTTTCATGAGTGGGGGTACCTCCGTTGATGGGGAATGATGTCGGCTTAACGAACAACATATTTATGTGTATGTAGGGGAGCATAATAGGATCCCGGTGAATTGAACATCATTTCATATATGAGTAACAACGTGTATTCAGTATACCACAATCCTCATCTCCTGTCAAGGGAATCACACAAACTGCCCGGTAATATGCCCGTGAAAAACGGAAAAGCTGGGCGGTTTTGCATATCTCCGACAAAACCGTTTTCCCACTCTTGACTTTTATGAAAAAGAATGGTACAATATATAAGATAATAATGAAAGAAGGACATTTCTATGCTGAAACGATTTATTGCATATTACAAGCCGCACAAAAAAATGTTTGCGCTGGATATGCTTGCATCGCTGTTCATTTCCATCATCGGTATGGTTTACCCGATGGTCACGAACAAAATGCTGGACGATTATGTGCCGAACAAAAACATTCACGCGCTTGTCATGGCGGGCGTGATCTTGCTGGCACTTTACCTCATCCGGATGTATCTGCGGTATTTTGTGCAGTACTGGGGACATATGGTTGGTGTCGGAATGCAGGCGCAGATGCGCACCGATATGTTCAACCATCTGCAGAAGCTGCCGTATTCCTACTTTGACAACAACGAAACAGGTAAGATCATGTCGAGAATGACAAACGACCTGATGGAGATCTCCGAGCTTGCACACCACGGCCCCGAAAATCTGCTCATCAGCGGTATCATGATCATCGGCTCGTTTGCATATCTTTGTACCATCAGCATCCCGCTGACGCTCATCATCTTTGCGTGCGTGCCGCTCCTGGTCGTTGTTACGGTCATTTATCGGAAGAAAATGAACGATGCGTTCACCGAAACGCGTAAGTCGATGGCAGTTATCAACGCATCGCTGGAATCGTCCATCTCTGGTATCCGTGTCACCAAAGCGTTCACAAATACGAAAGAAGAACAGAACAAGTTTGAGGACGGCAACCGCCAGTTCATCGACGCGCGCCGCGACTCCTACAACGCCATGGCGAAGTTCCATTCCGGCTCTTCCTTCGTTACGGATGTGTTCAACGTCGTCATTCTCGTCGCGGGCGGTGTGTTCTTGTACAACGGTTCCATTGACTTTGCGGACTATTCCACGTTCATCATCTCGGTCAACCTGTTCATCAATCCCGTCACCACGCTCATCGGCTTCATGGAGCAATACCAGAATGGTGTCACCGGCTTCAAGCGGTTCCTTGAAATCATGGACGAACCGACGGAAGCGGATGCACCGGGTGCGACACCCATCGAAAACGTCCGCGGCGACATCACCTTTGAAAACGTCGAATTTGCTTATAATGAATCAAAGGACGTTCTGAACGGTGTTTCTCTTACCATCAAGGCAGGAGAAAAGGTTGCGCTGGTCGGCCCGTCCGGCGGCGGCAAAACGACCATCTGTCATCTGATTCCCGCGTTTTATCGCCTGACCTCCGGTTCCATCAAAATCGACGGCCGTGACATTTCCGATATTACGATGGAATCCCTGCGCGCGAACATCGGTATCGTCCAGCAGGATGTGTTCCTGTTCAACGGCTCGATGAAAGACAATATCCTCTACGGCCGCCCGGGTGCTTCGGACGAGGAAGTCGAGGAAGCGGCGCGCCGTGCGAACATCCACGACTACATCATGACCCTGCCGGAAGGCTACAACACCCAGATCGGGGAACGCGGTGTCCGTCTTTCCGGCGGTCAGAAGCAGAGACTGTCGATTGCGCGCGTATTCCTGAAAAACCCGTCCATCCTGATTCTGGACGAGGCGACCAGTGCGCTTGACAATACCACCGAGATCCTCATCCAGCAGGCACTCGATGCCCTGTGCAAAGGCAGAACGACGCTGGTCGTCGCGCACCGTCTTTCCACCATCAAGAATGCCGATGAAATCGTCGTCATCTCCGGCGGCAAGATCGCCGAACAGGGCCCGCACGACTTACTCATGCAGAACGAGAACGGGCTTTACAGAAAACTCTATAACCTCCAGTTCAGAGAACAGGAAACGGACGAAGACGTGTCGTTTCTGGAGGGGAATGGATAATCACTGATTCATGCAGACTGTCATCGAATTTCTCAAAGCCATCCTGTACGGTGTCGTCGAAGGCATCACCGAATGGCTTCCGGTCTCCAGCACCGGACATCTGATTCTGCTGGAAGAGCTTCTGCCGATGAACGTGTCGGCGGAATTCTGGGAACTGTTTCTGGTCGTCGTGCAGCTGGGCGCGATCCTTGCGGTCGTGGTGCTGTACTGGGGGAAGATTTTCCCGTTTTCCCTCAAAAAAGGCGAACCGTTTCTGCGGCGCGACATCTGGTCCTTGTGGTTTCACATCATCGTCGCCTGTATCCCCGCGTGTGTGTATGCCTTTGTGCTTGACGACATCGTGGAGCCGTATCTCTACAACTACATCACAGTCGCCGTGATGCTGATTCTGGTCGGTGTCGTGTTCCTCATTGCCGAAAAATATCTGGTCAAACGGACACCTGCTGTCACCGACACACAGGCGATCACCTACAAGACCGCGCTTCTCATCGGTTTATTCCAGCTCATCGCGGCGATCTTTCCCGGAACCTCCCGCTCCGGCGCGACCATCATCGGGGGACTGCTGCTCGGGTTGTCCCGCACCGCCGCCGCAGAATTTACGTTTTTCCTCGCCATTCCCGTCATGGCAGGCGGGTCGCTGCTGAAGCTGGTGAAATTCGGATTTGATTTCACGCTCATGGAAGCGGGGATATTGCTCATCGGAACGGTCGTCGCGTTCGTCGTGTCGATGATCGTGATCCGGTTTCTGATGGAGTATGTAAGGAAGAAGAATTTCAATGTGTTCGCGTATTACAGAATCATCCTCGGTGTTCTGGTATTATTGTATTTCGTTCTCACATAAAGAAAAGGAGTGCTTTGCACTCCTTTTTCCTCCCTTTACGCATCGCGTAAAGGGATTTTGCGCTTTGCGCAAAGTGAAGTTTCGCCTATCGGCGAAGAGATCGAATCAATCCTCGATATTCTGATGCGCTTCGATAATTTCGTTATAATACCGGACAGCTGCCTTTTCGTGCTTCTTGTAATAAGAAGCGAAATCCGTGGACTTGGACTTCATAAGGGATGTCAGCGACCACTGCATACCGGTGGAACCCTCGTAGACATAACCGAAGTTCTGGGTGCGGCCGTCGAGAATGATGTCGAGCATCTTGACGGACATCTCGTCACGGGCAAACTTTTCGGTCAGAACGACGTCGTAAACGGCGGGAACGCAGGTGCGGTAGGATTCGGCGCAGAGGGCTTCGATGATAACACCGGTGCGCTCGGTGTCGGTGATGGTCTTGGGCAGGCACATCAGCGGCGCGTGACCGTCAACGTGCGTGTAATAGTCGGACTGCGCTTCGTCATACTTCGGGAACGGAATGATACCGAAATTGGTCTCCATCGAACGCAGCTCGTCGATGACGTAAATGCGCAGAGCGGCAAACAGCGACTTGCCCTCGCTGAACATATTGGCAACGGCAAGGTCGTGGGTCGTGTTGTTGGCAGAGGTGTATTCGTCGGTGACGATGTAGGTCTGGTTGCCGGTGTAGAGACCGTCATGGACCTTTTCGACAAGGTCGACCATGTGCTCGGTGTTCAGCGCAAGCTCCGGCAGACCGTCGGAATTCATCTCGGTGACTTTCTGGTCAAGCGCGAACATCCAGTTGACAATGGCGGAGTTGTTGTGCGTGGTGAAGCCGTACTGGTCCTGGTCGTCGTATTTGCTGTCACCGTTGACGTCAACGGATGCCTGGGCGATCATCGTGTTGAACGTGTCAACGGTCCACTTGCCGTCCACGACGAGCTGATAAATGTCGCCAAGGTCATAAGTCTCCGCCATCTGCTTGTTGTAGACCATCGACCATGCGTAGTCGATGGCAGAAATGCAGAGGTCGCCAACTGCGAGATAGCACGCGCCGTCAATGGTCAGCGCATCAGAGACGTTGGTATTCCACCACGGCTTTGTGAAATCGACATACGGCATATCGTACCAGTTCAAGAACAGACCGTCCGCCGCCAGAATACCGGACTGGATGGTGTGGACAAGTGCCAGATCGACATAATCGTCTCCCGCCATGATCGCCTGACGGAGCAGGGTCGGCGGATTGGATTCGGGTGCTTCAGACTCGTAGATGGGAACGATGGTAATGTTCAGCTTGTCCTCAACGAGCGTGTTGCGCTTGTAAACGGCATCATTGATGGTCTCGCCGTTTTCCGCCTCGGCGGACAGCTCCTTCATGTGGTGGTCTGCATCGCGGGACTGGATGCGGAATTCATAGCCTTCATAATCGGCATCTTCGGGGATCTCTTCCCGGATGGCTTCGCGTTCGTTTGTGACAACAGTGGTCTCTTCGACGGCATCCGAGCCTGTTTTTGCGGCGGTATCAACGGTCGAACCCTCATCACTGCCGCAGGAGGCAGTCAGCGCCGTGACGGCGAGCAGGGCAAGGAGTGCGGTGAAAATATGCTTGCGGTTTTTCATGTTGCTTGATTCCTTTCAGGTTTGTTACGTTTGGCTTGGGTGTGCTGTGGTTGGATGGATTGGATGGAAACGCGGGAAACCCTTTGCCGGTGTCCGGTTGGGGTTTTACTTTTTCTTCAGTGCTTCTCTGGTGCCGTCCGGCCGCTCGATGACAGTGTTATCAAGGATGCCGCGCAGGGAGGCACGGTAGGAGGCAATGTATTCCTTGTGCAGGTCTTTCTGTTCCGCGTGTTCTTCGTCGGTCAGACCCTCGGTGCGCTTCTTGCGCGCCAGATGGTTGATGCGGTCGATTTTTTCCTGTGTCATAATCGAAATATCCTTCTTTGTTTTTTGTTCGCTCTTATATTTTATCACATTTCACACACATTTGCAAGCGGATTGCGTAAATTGAAAGAAAAATTTCCGGAAAAATCGCACAACCTCTTGCAAAGTCCCGCGGGATGTTGTATAATAGAGGAAACAATTCCAAAAACACAAAAGGAGAGATACAGTTTATGGAAATCTGGTGCAGATCCATCTCTGACAGCGTATACCGTCATACACGCCGCCGGGAAACCGATGCAAACCGCATCACCCTGCATACGGGACGGAACATGACCGATGCCGCACAGCTTCTGGTGCGCGATGCTGCACAGGGCTTCTGGGCAGAGGTCGAGGAGGTCACGGGTGCTTGTGCCGGTATGGAAGTGACCGTCGGCGCACAGGGGTATGAGATCTACAACGACGGTCTGCCGTACCCCGATCTTCTGACCGGGAAACAGCGTGTTTATGTGAAAGCGAGTACGACCCAGGGCTTTGTCCTGCTTGTGAAGACCGCACCCGACACCCCGTGTGGAAGTACCAATATCGCTGTCCGCATCAAAGCGACCCGCGACAACGGCGACATCCATTATATGAATGCTTCTGTCACGGTCACAGTCCACCGGGCAGTCATCGGCGAGCCGAAGAATTCCGCGTTCGGACACGAATATTTCTTTGACCTGGGGGATGGAAGTGCGGAAACGCTCATCCCGTATGCCCGCGCCATGAAAGACCTGCGTGTCAACAGCCTGTATGTCAATGCTGTGACCCTGCTTGCGCGCGGCGGCACGAAACGCACAACACGGACAACATGGTCGCTTGATTTTTCCGCATTTGACAAATTTGTGGAATTGTTTTTAGAACACGGCAGCTTCCGTTATCTGACCATCACGGGCAGTATCCGCCCGGTCACGGGCGATGCGTTCCATTCCATTGACGACAACGGTTACGGCACGAATCTGCCTCTGTTCACGGACGATGCGGATATGGAAGCCGCAGGCGCGTGGGCAGAAACGTTCTTCGGCGGCATCGCAGAACATTGCCGGGAACGCGGCTGGTATGAGATGCTCCGCTTCCACCTGGAAGACGAACCGCATACCACGCAGTCGTGGCTCTGGGCAAGGGAGATCTGTCACCGCGTCGCGCCCGGTGTGCCGTGCATGGAACCCATTGACACCAAGGGCATCGGACGGGCACTCGGAAATGAATGCGACATCCCCGTGCCGCGGCTTGAGGTGTACGACCACGATGCCGAATATTATACGAAATATGCCGAGGACGGCGGGGAAGTCTGGTGCTATTCCTGCTGCTTCCCGGAGGAGCCGTGGTGGCTGAACAAGTTCATCGACCTGCCCGCTCGGTACGCGCGGATGATCAAATGGGCGTGCTTTGCGCAGGACATCACCGGTTTTCTGCACTGGGGCTTCAATTTCTGGTCGCCCGATACGCCTTACGGCAGAAATCCGAATACCCGCTTCAAGGGCGACGGCTTCATCGTTTATCCCGATGAAGAAAACGGCGGCGTGCTCATGTCTAACCGCGGTCTTGCAACGACGATGGGCATTGAGGAATGGGAACTGCTCCACAAGCTCGCCGAAACCGATAAAACCGCCGCAAAAGCACTTGCGTGCCGCACCGCAAAGACGTTCCGCGATTTCACAGACGATCCCAGCGATCTCGACGACACCCGCGCGGCACTTCTCACCTATCTTGATATGATGTAACAATCATAATATACAATATCCCACGGAGGAAACAACCCATGGAACACAAAATCTTATCCCGTTACCCGCTCGGTAACCCGCGCAGAATGTGGCGGCAGGACAACTTCATCCTTTCCACGTTCTCCGCACGCGGCGACAATATGCGCGACGTTCTGGAAAACTGCGCGGACGCAGGCTTCAATATGCTGGAGCTGGGCTGGGCAAGCCATGAACAGGCAGAGGAAGCCCTGCGCATCTGCGAGGAGCTGGGCGTGGACCTCTTATATCAGGATTTCTCGCTGTACGGCGGAATGCAGCTGCACAGAATGGAGCGCAAGCTCGGACAGAAAGACGTCAAAGCGGTCGCAGACCATGTCAAGCCTTACAAGCGCACGGTCGGCTACTATGTCTGGGACGAACCGTACAAGGATGAACAACTGAAAGAAGCGCGCCGCCAGGTCGATATGTTCCAGAAAGAGGATCCCGACCGCCTGCCGTTCACTGTTGCCATCCCCAGCTACAACGATATTTTCACCTGGGAAAACGGTGAATTTGCAGGGTATCTCGAGCGTTATTGCACCGTCATCGACCCGCCGGTACTGTCGCTTGACTATTACCCCATCGGTCTGCGCTGGTATACCGATGAAAAGCAGCTGGACGACTCGTTTATGTGGCTCGACCTTGGGCTGATGCGTAAGCTCGGCAGAAAATACGATCTGCCCATCTGGTTCTACTACCACGGTCAGAACCTCTACAAGTACAAGAAGTTCATGTTCCCGATGGTAAGAATGAATATGTATGCGGGCATCCTTTACGGCGCAAAGGCATTGCAGCAGTTCACCGCTGTCGGGGCTGTCATCGAGCAGAGCGGCGCAAAGGGCATCTTCTTTGAAGATCAGAAGGTCATCCACGAGGAACTGCGGCATCTTGGCAATACGCTGATGGCAATCGAGAACAAAACCGTCATTCACTCCGACGACCTCCTGCCCGGATGCGAGCACATGGAAGGTCTTGCCGAGAAGATGGAAGACAGCCTTCTGCTCACCGGTTCGCTTCCAGCACGCACCTCCGCCGGCGAATTTGAGGACGCTTACGGCAACCGCTACCTCCTGCTTCTCAACCGCGACTACGAATGTGACCGCGAGATTACGGTTTCTCTCAAAAACGCATCCCGTCTCTACGAGGTCAGCCGCGTGACCGGTCGGCAGAACGTCGTCTGCGACAGGACCGACTCCGTCACCGTGTCCCTTGCCAAGGGCGATGCAATCCTCTACCGTGTCCAGAACGCAGACGAAGCACCGTTCACCGTGGAGTACCGCCTGGAAAAATGAGTCATAAGTCCCGCTGATACCGGACAGCAGATTTGGTTATGTAATTTTTTTGCGGAATTTTGATAAACCCCCTTGACAAATCGGTTTATTTATGTTATACTTTAATCAGTTAAACCGAAGAAGCGGAGATAACGGTGACGATGCTTCCACAGAGAGCCCGCACAGCTGAGAATCGGGTGAAAAACAAGTCATCAAATGGACCGCGGAGGGTGCCGGGGAAATAGGGAAAAACCTGTGTTTTCCGTTCAGTATCCGGCAACGTGAAGTTTTCCAGAAGATGGAGAACGGTTCTGCCAAAAAAACAGAACGCTGTCCACGTCAGAGACAGGGGATATGATGGTATCCTGCAAAGTGCATGGCATCCTGCCGTGAATTCAAGGTGGCACCACGGATAATCTCTTTTCAAAAGAACTTATTCGCCCTTGACAGAACAATGTATTCTGTCGGGGGCGTTTTGTTTTGAACTCTTGTAAAACCCCACAGAATACTTCCACCATCAAAAAAACTGAATCCCGAAAGGAAGTACCTGCCATGAACATCCGACCGACCCTTGACACCGTCCGTGAGATTGCCGCCGGGGGACAGTACCGTGTCCTGCCCGTCAGCTGTGAAATTCTCTCCGACATCTGCACACCGATCGAAGCGATGCGCATCCTCAAAAACATCTCCACCCACTGCTACCTGCTGGAATCCGTTGCGGAGCGCGAAAAGTGGGGGCGGTATACGTTTCTCGGCTACGACCCGAAGCTGGAGATCACCTGCGTGAACGGCAAAATGAAAATCGGCGACGTGACCGTCGAGACCGCCGACCCCGCCGCGTATCTGCGCAATATTCTTGCGGAATACAAAAGCCCGCGCTTTGATTATCTGCCGTCGTTCACGGGCGGTCTTGTCGGGTATTTTTCCTACGATTTTCTTTCCTATTCCGAGCCGAGCGTCAAGGTCGATGTGGAGGACACCGAAGCGTTCAAGGACATTGACCTCATGCTCTTTGACCGGGTCATCGCCTTTGACAACTTCCGCCAGAAGCTGATCCTGATCGACAATATGTCCCTTGACGACCCCGAGACCGGCTACAACAAAGCCGTGCTGGAGCTGGAGCAGATGGCAAACCTTCTGCGCTGCGGCACAAAGAAACAGGAACCCGCCGGAAAGCTCTGCGGCGCGGTCACGCCGCTGTTTGAAAAGGAGCGGTTCTGTGAAATGGTCGAGCGCGCAAAGCACCACATCCGGGAGGGCGATATTTTCCAGATCGTCCTGTCCAACCGCCTGTCCGCGCCCTTTGAAGGCAGTCTTCTGAACACGTACCGTGTCCTGCGTACCATCAACCCGTCGCCGTATATGTTCTATTTCTCCGGCACGGACGTCGAGGTCGCGGGCGCATCGCCCGAAACGCTGGTGAAACTGGAAAACGGCGTTCTCCACACGTTCCCGCTTGCGGGAACCAGACCGCGCGGCAAGACCGAGGAAGAAGACAAAGCGCTGGAAGCCGAACTGCTCTCCGACGAAAAGGAGCTTGCCGAGCACAATATGCTCGTCGATCTCGGACGAAACGACCTTGGCAGAATCAGCAAATTCGGCACGGTCGAGGTGGAAACGCTTCACTCCATTGAACGCTATTCCCACGTCATGCACATCGGTTCCACCGTGCGCGGGGAGATCCGGGAGGACTGCGATGCCCTTGATGCCATCGCGGCGGTGCTTCCCGCGGGAACGCTCTCCGGCGCGCCGAAAATCCGTGCCTGCCAGCTCATCGGGGCACTGGAAAACAACAAACGCGGCATCTACGGCGGTGCCATCGGCTATATCGACTTCACCGGAAACATGGATACCTGCATTGCCATCCGCATTGCATACAAGAAGAACGGCAAGGTGTTCGTCCGCTCCGGCGCCGGCATCGTTGCGGATTCTGTTCCCGAAAAGGAATTTGAGGAGTGCTTAAACAAGGCGAAAGCCGTCATCCGTGCGCTGGAAATTGCGCAGGACGAAGTGTGAGGAGGGTGTGGCAATGATTCTGTTAATTGACAATTACGACAGCTTTTCCTATAATCTCTATCAGCTCGTCGGCGCACTCGACCCCGACATCCGCGTTGTCCGCAACGATGCGCTCACCGTCGGTGACATCCGTGAGCTTGCGCCCCGCCGCATCATCCTCTCCCCCGGCCCCGGCAGACCCGAGGACGCGGGTATCATCGTGGAAGCGGCAAAGACCGTCTGCCGGGAGATTCCCACGCTCGGCGTGTGTCTCGGTCACCAGGCCATCTGCATGGCATACGGCGCGACGGTCACCTATGCACGCCGTCTGATGCACGGCAAGCAGTCCACGGTGACCTTTGACACCACCTGCCCCCTGTTTGCGGGAATCAAAGAAAAAGCACCGGTCGCGCGGTATCATTCCCTTGCCGCCGACCCCGAAACCATCCCTGACTGTCTGCGTGTCACCGCCGTTACCGATGAGGGCGAGATCATGGCGGTACAGCATACCGAATACCCGATTTACGGCGTGCAGTTCCATCCGGAATCCATCATGACCCCAAACGGAAAAGCAATGCTCGCGAATTTCTTAAAATAAGCAAAGGAGAAATACGGAAATGATCAAGGAAGCCATTGTAAAAATCGTCAACAAAGAAGACCTGACCTACGACGAAGCGTATACCGTCATGAACGAAATCATGAGCGGCGAAACGAGTGCGACCCAGAACGCGGCGTTTTTGGCGGCGCTGTCCACCAAAAGCACGAAAGCCGAAACCATCGTCGAGATCGCAGGCTGTGCCGCCGCCATGCGCGACCACGCAACGAAAGTCAACGCGGATTACGATCTCTTTGAAATCGTCGGAACGGGCGGTGACGGTGCGCACAGCATCAACATTTCCACGACCGCGGCGTTCATCGCGGCATCGGGCGGCATGAAGATCGCAAAGCACGGCAACCGCGCGGCATCCTCTTCCTCCGGAACGGCGGACTGCCTGGAAGCACTCGGCGTCAACATCCGCCAGTCGCCCGCACAGTGTCTGAAGCTGCTCGACGCGGTCGGTATGTGCTTCTTCTTTGCGCAGGAATACCACACCTCCATGAAATACGTCGGCGCGATACGGAAAGAGCTCGGCTTCCGCACGGTGTTCAATATTTTAGGCCCGCTGACCAACCCCGGAAGTCCGAAGATGCAGCTACTCGGTGTGTACGACGAATATCTCGTTGCACCGCTGGCGGAGGTACTCATGAACCTCGGTGTTCGCCGCGGCATGGTCGTTTACGGACAGGATAAACTGGACGAAATTTCCCTCTCTGCACCGACGACCGTGTGCGAATTCAAGGACGGATGGTCAAAAACGTATACCATCACCCCGGAGCAGTTTGGTCTGAAACGGTGCGAAAAATCCGACCTTGAAGGCGGAACGCCCGAAGAAAACGCGGCGATCACGCGGGCGATTCTCGAAGGAAAAGAAACCGGCCCCAAGCGCGATGCGGTTTTGATGAATGCCGGCGCGGCACTGTATATCGGCGGCAAGGCGGAAGACCTGAAAAAAGGCATCTGGCTGGCAAGTGAGCTGATCGCCGCCGGGCGCGCCGCCGAAACGCTTGACAAATTCATCGCACTTTCCAACGAAACGGAGGGCGCATGACGATTCTGGAACAGCTTGCCGAACACGCCCGTGCGCGGGTCGCGGCAAACAAAGCACTTCACCCGACGGAAGAGCTGCGGGAGATGGCACTGGAACTGGCAAAAAACGGCACAGAGCCGTTCCGATTTGAAAAAGCACTGTCCCGCCCCGGGATGTCGTTTATCTGCGAATGCAAAAAGGCATCGCCCTCCAAAGGCCTTATCGCACCTGATTTTCCGTATCTCGACATTGCGCGGGATTATGAGGCCGCCGGTGCGGATGCCGTGTCCGTTCTGACTGAACCGAAGTGGTTCCTCGGAGCGGATGCGTATTTAAGGGAAATCGCCGCGACCGTCACACTTCCTTGTCTGCGCAAGGACTTCACGGTGGATGCGTATATGATCTATGAAGCAAAACTGCTTGGTGCATCGGCGGTACTGCTCATCTGCTCCATTCTGACCCCGGCGCAGATTTCGGACTATCTTGCCCTCTGCGAAGAACTCGGTCTGTCCGCACTTGTGGAAGCACATGACAGAGATGAAGTAAAAACGGCACTTTCCGCCGGTGCGCGCATCATCGGGGTCAACAACCGGAACTTAAAAGACTTTTCGGTCGATACCGAAAACAGCCGCCGCCTGCGGGAAGCGGTTCCCTCAAATATCCTGTTCGTGTCCGAAAGCGGCATCAAAGACGAGGGTGACATCCGCGAACTGGCGGATGCCGGAATGGATGCGGTGCTCATCGGAGAAGCCCTGATGCGTGCGGAGAACAAAAAAGAACGGCTCTCCCGCTTCCGCGCGGCGGGACGGCGGTAAATGATAAGAACCGTTCCGCCATGTCTGTAGGGGCACCCCTACAAAAGGAAAAATACGTCCCCGCGTTACGCAAACACATTATATTCCCACCCACCCCCGGAGAAACAAATGACCAAAACCAAAATCAAATTCTGCGGTCTGTCGCGCCCCTGCGACATCGAAGCCGCAAACGAGCTGAAGCCGGACTTCATCGGGTTCGTCTTCGCGCAGAAGAGCCGCCGCTATGTCACCCCCGACCGTGCCGCGACCCTGCGTTCCCGCCTTGCACCCGGCATCCGCGCCGTCGGCGTGTTCGTGGACGAAGCCCCCGAGCATATCGCGGAGCTGGTCTGGCGCGGCATCATCGACATGGCACAGCTGCACGGAAACGAAGACATCGTTTATCTGCAGAAGCTGCGCAAACTCTGCCCGGTGCCCGTCATCAAAGCGTACCGCATTGCCTCCCCCGCTGATGTAGAAGCCGCAGATGCGAGCCGCGCCGACTGCATTCTCCTCGACGGCCCCCGCGCGGGAAGCGGCGCGGTCTTTGACTGGTCCTATGCAAAAAACATCACCCGCGCTTATTTTCTCGCCGGCGGACTTCACCCTGACAACGTCGCCGATGCCATCACCGCCCTGCACCCGTTTGCCGTGGACGTTTCTTCCGGAATTGAGAGCGGCGGATGCAAGGATAAGGAGAAGATGCGGAGGTTTATTGAGGAGGTACGGAGAGGGGAAGATCTGTCAACGTAACGTTGACAGAATGATATATTTCCGCATACGCGGAAATGTGATGTCCGCCATCGGCGGATGAACTATTTCGTCTGAAGGACGAAATATGAAAGAAAATAAAAGCAACAGAAAGAAAGGACACCACCATGACCAATCCCAACGGCCGCTTCGGCGTACACGGCGGACAATATATCCCCGAAACGCTGATGAACGCGGTGAACGAACTGGAAGAAGCCTACAACCACTACAAAAACGACTCCACATTCCAAAGAGAGCTGGACGAGCTGTTCCGCGAATACGCAGGCAGACCGTCGGGGCTTTATTATGCCGAAAAGATGACCCGCGACCTTGGCGGCGCAAAGATTTACCTCAAACGCGAAGATTTAAACCACACGGGCGCTCATAAGATCAACAATGTTCTGGGACAGGCTCTGCTTGCAAAGAAAATGGGCAAGACCCGCCTGATCGCCGAGACCGGCGCGGGACAGCACGGTGTCGCAACCGCAACCGCGGCGGCGCTGTTCGGCATGGAATGCGTCGTTTATATGGGCGAGGAGGATACGATCCGTCAGGCGCTCAACGTCTACCGGATGCGTCTGCTCGGCGCGACCGTCATTCCTGTCACCAGCGGCACGGCAACACTCAAAGATGCCGTTTCCGAAGCGATGCGCGAGTGGACGAACCGCATTGACGACACGCACTACTGTCTCGGTTCCGTCATGGGGCCGCATCCGTTCCCGACCATCGTCCGCGATTTCCAGGCGGTCATTTCCAAGGAGATTAAGGAGCAGATTCTCGCAAAAGAGGGCAGACTGCCCGATGCGGTGCTTGCGTGTGTTGGCGGCGGTTCCAACGCCATCGGCAGCTTCTACAATTTCATCGAAGACAAGGATGTCCGTCTCATCGGCTGTGAAGCGGCAGGACGCGGCATCGACACCTTTGAGACCGCGGCGACCGTCAACACGGGGCGGCTCGGCATCTTCCACGGCATGAAGTCCTATTTCTGTCAGGACGAGTACGGACAGATCGCGCCTGTGTATTCCATTTCCGCAGGTCTGGACTACCCCGGTGTCGGCCCGGAGCACGCGTATCTTTATGACATCGGCCGCGCGGAATACGTTCCCGTGACCGACGACGAGGCGGTGGATGCGTTTGAATATCTCGCAAAGACCGAGGGCATCATTCCCGCCATCGAATCCGCACACGCCATCGCGTATGCAAAGAAGCTTGCACCGACAATGGAAAAGGACAAGATCATCGTTGTGACCGTTTCCGGCAGAGGCGACAAGGACTGCGCCGCCATTGCCCGTTACAGAGGGGAGGATATCCATGAGTAATATCGCAAACGCATTTTCGGGCGGCAAAGCCTTCATTCCGTTCATCACCTGCGGCGACCCCGACCTTGCCACCACCGCCGCCGCTGTCCGCGAAGCCGCAAAGAACGGCGCGGATCTGATTGAGCTTGGCATTCCGTTCTCCGACCCGACCGCAGAGGGGCCCGTCATTCAGGCGGCAAGCCTGCGCGCCCTGCAGGCGGGGACGACCACCGATAAGATTTTCGATCTCGTGCGCGATCTGCGCCGGGACGTGACCATACCGATGGTCTTTATGACATATGCAAACGTCGTCTTTTCCTACGGCACGGAACGGTTCTGTTCCGCCTGCCGCGACATCGGCATCGACGGTCTGATTTTGCCCGATGTTCCGTATGAGGAAAAGGAAGATTTCGCGCCGATGTGCGAAAAATACGGGCTTGATTTCATCTCCCTCATTGCGCCGACCAGCGAAAACCGCATTGCGATGATCGCACGGGAAGCGAAAGGCTTTCTCTATATTGTCTCGTCTCTCGGTGTCACCGGAACCCGCAGTGAGATCAAAACCGACCTTGCTTCCATGGTCAAGGTCGTGCGCGAAAATACCAATATCCCCTGCGCCATCGGTTTTGGTATCTCCACCCCACAGCAGGCGGCGGCAATGGCAGACGTCGCCGATGGTGCAATCGTCGGTTCCGCCGTCGTGAAGCTGCTCGGTGAATACGGCGCAGATGCGCCCGCGCATATCGGCGCGTATGTAAAGGAAATGAAGGACGCGGTTCTCGGAGCATAATGCTTTCCGTAATTTTTCGCCCATTTTTGTAAAAAGGCTAAAATCCCCTTGACAAATCTGTCTATTTATGGTAGACTATTGGTGTCTACAAAGAATAGACGAGAAAAGCAAGGGGGTTTTTGTCTTATGAAAGAAAAACTCGGTACCGTTGAAGCGCGGTTTGCGGACATCGTATGGGAACACGCGCCCTTGTCCAGCGCGGAACTGGTGAAGCTGTGCGCCGAGGCGCTTGACTGGAAGCGCACCACAACGTATACGGTTCTGAAAAAATGCTGTGACGGCGGTCTGTTCTGCCTGGACGGCGGCACGGTCACGGTGCTTGTTCCACGGGAGGATTATTACGCCGCGCAGAGCGAAAAATTCGTCCGCGATGCGTTTTCCGGTTCTCTGCCCGCGTTCATTGCGGCATTCACGAAGCGAAAAAATCTGACGCCGGAGGAGATTGCCGAGATCCGCGCGATGATAGACAATGTCGGGGAGAAGCCGTGATGATGGAAACCGTATTTCTGACCGTCTGCAATATGAGCATTCTCGGCAGTATCATCATCCTTGCCGTCATGCTTTTGCGCCGGCTGTTTTGGCGTGTGCCGAAATATCTTGTGTGCCTTCTGTGGCTCGTTGCCGCCATCCGGCTTGTGTGCCCGGTCGCCGTCGAAAGTCCCGTCAGCCTGATGCCGTCCGCCGCCCCCCTGCAAAGCGGGTTTTCGGAAACTGCTGCGGCGCGCACGGGAACGGTGTTATCTGACCTTACAATCACTGAGGACGCCGATCCGGTGTCAGCAATACCGGATATGTCCGATATGTTTGATTCCGGCACGGGAATCACCGACGGAGACGATGTATATTATCCCATCGACAACGGCACAGCGGCGATCACCTATCACACCTATCCCGTGACCGCACCCGAAACGGTGAAAACCGCACCGTCCCCCGTCACCGTCCTTGCGGTCGTATGGCTGGGCGGCATGGCAGTCATGGCAGGATACGCCGTTGTCAGCCGGGTGCGCCTTGGAAAGAGGACCGCGGTCTCCATGCCGTACATGGACGGCGTTTTCCTCTGCGACCACATCGGAACACCGTTTATTCTGGGCATTCTGCATCCCAGAATCTGTCTGCCATCCGACATGGCGGACGAAAACGGCATGACCCCCGATGTCACTCCCGTCATTCTGCACGAGCGGGCGCACCTCGCCCGCCGCGACCACATCACAAAGCCGCTTGCGTTTGTCATCCTCATCCTGCATTGGTTCAATCCGCTGGTGTGGGCGGCGTATGTGCTGTTCTGCCGCGATGTCGAGCTTGCGTGCGATGCGCGCGTGACAAAGCACTTCGACCGGGAAGAACGCCGCGCGTATGCCGCTTCCCTCCTTGCGTGTAGTCTGCAGGGAGAGGGCAGGGGCAGGGGACACGCCTTGTCCTGTCCGCTTGCGTTCGGTGAAATTGCCGTCAAGACCCGTGTCCGCGCGGTCATGGACGAAAAAACAGAACGCCCCGTCCGCATCATGACCGGGACGGGAATCGTAATGTGTGCATTGCTTGTACTCTGCTGTCTGACAGAGCCGACCAAGGATTATGATGACGTCATCTCGCAGAGCGGCTTCACCGTTACCGCCATTGAGCGCGACCAGCAGATGCAGGTGACCGTTCCGGTGGATGTCATCAACGATGCGGCATATACGCCGGAGGGTGTGACCTTTGATGAGGGGGAAGTCCCCGTCTACGAAAGCGGCGCCGTCACGCTGTCGCTCGTTCACGTTTATCAGCCGAAAGAAGCCGAACCGCTTGTGTTCGTGTTCCGGTTTTCCTATGACGACGTAAAACAGCACGACGTCATCACCCTGCCGTTTGAACCGGTCTATACGGGAACGCGTTATACCTCCGCCGCCGTCAGCATGGGATGCACCACCCGCACGGTGTGGGACGTGTCCGCAGCATATCCCGATGCGGTGCGCATTGCGGGAACAAGCGGCGCAAGAGAGTTTTCGGTCTATCTTGAAGATGAGGTCGCACGGGATGCCGCCGGGCATCTGACCTTTTACGTGAACGGGCTGACCGACATCCGCTACAAGATCGGCTTCGTCGCAGACAGCGCGGAATTTCTGTATTCCGAGGGCGGTTATGCCGCAGGACAGGAGGGCGCATCTGCCGTGCTTGACCTCATCACGGACGGAGAATATTATGTCGCCGACCGGTGCGTTTATATGACTCCGTTTTCCTCCACGGTGTATTTCCACCCAACGGGACGGTATCGCATTGATGCGCAGGCGGAGACCATGTATACTGTCAATATTTCAACGGGCGACATAACCGCCGTCGGCTCCCTCTCCGGAGGATGGCAGGAATTTCCGTTTACAGAGGACGTGTGGGAGCGCTTCTTTATGGTTGGCTCCCCCGATCTGTCCGTTTATACAGAGGTGCAGTACCTGCCGCTGACGGAGGACTGCTTCCTGCTTGCGCTGGACGAGGAGCTGTGGCTGTGCAAGCTGAGCAAACACCCGGATGCCTCGTCCTATATGTGGGCGATTTATGAACTTGTCCCCGAATCCGAAAAGGGGGAAGCGTTCTGGAAATATGCTCCTGCACAGTCGTCTGCTTCCTCTGCATTCCGGTTCGAGTTTGATATGGAGGGGCTTGTAAATCTGACCGTGGTCGACAACAGCGGTCTGACCGTTGCGGCAGACGGAAGTGTGTACACACGCCCACAACCGACTGTGGATGGAACTACCGTCCTCTGGATGCCCTTGGATGCGGACGGTGTGCGGATGTCCTTTGGCTCGTTCATGTTCACCGTGGAAACAGCAGATACATTTTACAGCGGTTCCATCATCATCGAACAGACCGCCGGACACACGGGAGCGTATTATTACCGCGCGACTGTCATCTGCGACGGATTGGTGATCGGACAGGGTGAATACGATGGGGCAGTGGTGAGATGTGAGTGAGAGGAAGATGCTGTCAATTTAAAGGGCGATAATGGCGATATTGTATTATGTAATGCAATTCGACGATTTTGTAGGGACGTCCCGCACCTTATGCTGACCACATTACTTCCTGCACCCGCACCTAACAATTCTCTCCCCTGTCACGTCCAGCGCCCGGAAACACGCACAGCACCCGGTACACCCGGACACCCCGCCGCGCTCCAGCACAGATACGATCCCCGGATTCTGCAGAAACGGCCGCGCCATCGAGATGGCACAGGCACCAGCGGAAAGTAAAGCATCCACATCCGCGCCCGACCGAATCCCGCCGACGGCAATCAGAGGGAGGGAAGTCTCTTTATGTAAAAGACGGATATTGTCAAGAAAATACGGAGAGGACGGAACCCCGTGCCGCGCGGAATCCCACCCGGAGATTTCCGCCGCAGAAAAACCGAGCGCATCGCACAGATTCAAGACCGTCACAAGATCGCGGTGATACGCCGCCGTGTTTTCCCGGTCGTCGCCGTTGATTTTGAGTAAAACGGGAAAGTCACCGCCGCAGACGGCTTTGATCTCCTCAAAGGATTCCCGCACAATGCGGAAGCGGTTTTCAGCACAGCTGCCGTATCCGTCCGTGCGGTGATTGTATTCGGGATAAAACCACTGCGAGAATAGGTAGAGATGCGCCGCGTGCAGCTGAACCCCGGCAAATCCGGCACGTTTTGCCCGCAGCGCCCCCGCACCGAACGCTTTTACAATGCGCCGGATGTCGACCTCCGTTGCGTTGTCCGGGGTGACAAACGGCAGTCCGCCGTTGTTCTTTTCCCCTTTCATGCCGCCGTGACCGAGCTGCATCACGCACGGAATGCCGTGTGCTTGCGCCGCGGCGGCGATTTTTGTCGCATCGGCAAGGTATTCGTCCGACCAGACGGCATTCTGCCATACGTTTGACCGCCCCTCCGGTGACACACAGGTGTGCGCCGTCAGAATCATCCCGGCACCGCTTCGGGACAATTCGTCATAGACGGAAAACTCATAGGGATGAACGTGTCCGTCAGGATAAGAGCAGAACAGCTCCGTCGCCGACCGCACCACGCGCCCGGACAGGGTGATGCCGCGAAGAACAACGTGTTCGTGTAAATTCATCATCATCAACTCCATATTCGCAAAAATATAGCATTCATTATTTCATAACTCCATTATATCGTATCTCTGCCCGGATTGCAACCTTTCCGATAAAAATTTACAAATTCCCTTTTCTTTTGCGGGGAAATGTGTTATAATAATGATATTGATGAATGATATATTCCGGCGAACAGGAAAGGAGACCATAATGACATATGAAACCTTGAAAACCCTCCTCATCGCCCCGGACAACACCTCCCGCGGTATGACCCGCTGGTGGTGGTACGGATGCTGTGTGGAAAAAGAGGAGATCATCCGCGAACTTGATTTTATGAAAGAAGCCGGGATCGGCGGCGTGGAATTGCAGATCCTGTACCCCGTCACCCCGGACGACCCGGAGAAAGGCTTTTACAATATCCCCTACGGCTCCCCCGAATTTTTCGATGTCATCAATTTCACAGTTGAGGAATGCAAAAAGCGCGGCATGGTCTGCGACTTCACCGCAGGCTCCTGCTGGCCCTACGGCGGCCCGACCGTGCAAGTGGAGGATGCCCAACAGCAGGCACTTCCGTATCAGCTTGACGTCCACGGTCCGACGAAATTTTCCTGCGACTTCACGACGTATTTTGCGGGAAACGTCTGCGCCGCCGTCATGGGCAAAATGGAAAACTGTGTGATGCTGCCCGAAACCGTCGTTGACATCACGGATAAATTTGAAATAAAAGAACTGTTCGGCTGGCCGTGGGGAACGGAGCTTGCGGAGATCGACATTCCGGAGGGCGACTGGAAGCTGGTCTTTTTCGTCATTTCCCAGCACAGAAACAAGGTCGGAAAACCGTCCCGCGATGCCGAGGGGCCGGTCATCGATCATTGCAGCCGCCGCGCCGCAGACCGCTTTTTCCATGATATGGTGAAGCCCGTCATGGAACGCGCACCCGGCATCCGCTCCATCTTCTGCGACTCCATCGAAGTCGAGGGACACAACTGGTCGGGCGTTCTGCTCGATGAATTTGAAAAGCGCCGCGGGTATGACTTGAAACCCTACATCTACGCACTTTGGGGCGATATGGGCGACATCACGCCGCACATTCGCTACGATTATTATAAAACGATGTCCGAGCTGACCGTCGAAAACTTCTTTGACAATCTGACGGAATTTTCGCACAGCCACGGCGCGCAGTGCCGCATCCAGGCACACGGAACGTGGGGAGACATTCTGCGGGTTTACGCCGCCGCGGACATTCCGGAGGGCGAGACGTTTGGTGACCACCGGACATTGGAGGTCAACACCATCCACCGCCGCCTTGCCGCTTCCGCCGGACATCTTTACGGTAAAAACATCATTTCAAACGAAACCTTTACCTGGCTCAAACGCCCGCGCTTCACCGAAACGCTGGAAGAAATGAAAGCCGCCGTTGACGCGGTGTTCCTGGACGGTATGAACATGATCGTCAACCACGGGTATGCGTATTCTCCCGAAAAGGCGGGGAAGCGCGGCTGGCCGTTCTACGCTTCCACACACATCAACCACACCGTGCCGTGGTGGCCGCTTTACAAAAATTTAAGCGAATACATCCACAGAACGAGCGCACTGCTCCGTTGGGGACACAATGTCGCCGAGGTCGCGGTCTATCTGCCGCAGGCGGATGTCTGGGCGGACAACAAAATGGCAGATCTGCACCTTGCCATGAGATTGGAAGAACACATGGGCCGCGCAGAAATGGACGGCATCCAGAAAGTGGGGTATTGGTTTGATTACATCAACGATGAAGCACTGACCGCGCTCGGTGAGATGTATGACAGCGCCCTGCACATCGGGGAAAATGCGTACAGGGTCATCATTCTCCCCGGCGTGACCCGCCTGCCTGTGGAAACGGCGCGGAAGCTGCGTGATTTCGTTAAC
Source organism: Clostridia bacterium (assembly GCA_017481495.1). Lineage (GTDB taxonomy): Bacteria > Bacillota > Clostridia > Oscillospirales > CAG-272 > RGIG3925. The sequence goes on along the minus strand of JAFUPC010000076.1, from coordinate 9,126 downwards.
TGGGGCGGCATTCTCCTCTGCGACCATATCCCGACGGAAAGCTGCGGTTATCTCAACCGGGATGAGGAGACCGCTGCCGTCCGCGCCCTGATGGCAGAAGCGAAGCCTGTTCTGCTGGAAAACCGCGGCGAAGCGCTGTATGAAAAACTGCACGAAGTACTTGTCCCCGATGTCACCGTATCGCATCCCGACACCGTCGGCTACGTCCACCGCGCCGAGGGCGATGCGCATCTCTATTTCCTCTCCAATGTATCGGACGAGGAAAAAACGGTCACGGCATCGTTCAAATACGGTCGGGGCGTGCCGCACGCATGGTCGGTTAATGACACGCACCCGCTTCCGCTGACCGAAACGGATGGCGGATACACGTTTGTCATGGCGGCACACGAAAGCATCATCGTGGTCTTCTCACCGGATATGAGCGCACCACTGCCCGAACCCGTCCGACAGAGCGAGGTGGAAGCGCGCCTGCCGGTTTATGACTGGCGTCTGCTGATTGAGGACAGAGACATTCCGCTGGATGCGCCCGTGTCCTGGGAAACGATGCCGGGGCTTGCGCATTATGCCGGAATTGGCAGTTATGTCGGAACGATCGACGTGCCGGAGGACGGATGTGTTCTGCGGCTCACGCTCGAAGGACTGTCCGCCGCCGCAAGGGTGTATGTCGATGACAGCGCGGTCGGCGACATCTGGACACATCCGCTGTCCCTGGTTCTCCCGCCGCAGGCGAAAGGAAACCACACCCTCCGCATCGATGCGCACTCCACGCTTGTCAATGAAATGATGGTGAACGGCGATTATGAGGTCTGCCCCGATGTCGTGGACGGTTGGCCGTATTTCGGCGCTGTCATCAACAGTCACCGCCGCGCCCGCCTCAACTGCCGGCGTGAGCATAACGAGATGAAAGCACCGGTCAGAAGCGGGGTGTGGGGAACGGTTGCCGTGTCAGTCGTTGACAGTCCTGCGGCGAAATCCGAGGCAAAATGGTAATCCGCCAATTCTCCTTTGGTTTCATTCGGACGATAATATCAAAATATTGAGGAAAATTGTCCCGAAAATCTTGTTTTTTTCCGACCTATATGGTATAATAGATACAGAACACATCATATCATGTGGTGTGTATCGGAAATCCATCAACATTCGGAGGAACATCATCATGAACGCAATCAAAAAGTACATTGCGGAGTGCATCGGTACTTTTGTACTGGTGTTCTTTGCGTGCGGAACGGCGGCGGTCGTCGGCTGTTCTGCGGAAAACGGCACGGGCTATCTTTTGACCGCGCTCGCATTCGGTCTGGTCATCGTTGCAATGGCATATTCCATCGGCAATGTGTCCGGCTGTCACATCAATCCGGCGGTTTCCATCGCCATGCTTGTTTCAAAGAAGCTCTCGGTAAAGGACTTCGTCGGCTATGTCATCGCACAGTTCGTCGGCGCAACGCTCGGCGCGGCTGTCCTTATGCTCTTTGTCGGAAAAGAATCCGGTCTCGGTGCTAATGCGCTGTACAACGACAGCATCGTCCTCTCCCTGCTCATTGAGGTCATTCTTACGTTCGTTTTCGTCATCGCCATTCTCGGTGTGACCTCCAAGGTCGAAAACGGTGCGGTCGCGGGCATCGTCATCGGTCTGTCCCTGACCCTTGTCCACATCCTCGGCATCTCCTTTACCGGCACATCCGTTAACCCGGCGCGAAGCTTCGGCCCGGCACTCTTCGTCGGCGGTGCGGCACTTGCCAATGTCTGGGTCTTCATCGTCGCTCCCCTCGTCGGCGGCGCGCTGGCGGCAGTCGTTTACAACTTCCTTTCGGCGGAAGACCAGAAAAAATGATTTTTCTATGAAAAACTGATTTTTCAAACGAGAATCGCTCCGTTTTGCGCGGGGCGGTTCTTTTTTATCAGCGGAGCAGGCGGAACACTGGAATACCGGAGCACCGGAAATTTAAGAAAAGCAGGATAACTTTTTCGGGAAAAAGAAGATTTTTCGGAAAAAGAGAAAAATTTTTCGTTATGTCTTGCATTTTTCCCACTTTCCGTGTATAATGATAGGTGAACAATATTTCCGAAAGGATGGAAACCAACCATGATATTATCCACACAGACCGACGTCGTCTTCCGCGTATTCGGTGAGGAAGACGGAATCCGCGTGCTTGCCGAGGCAGGCTTTGATGCCATCGACTATTCCATGTTCCCGATGGGCAACGACAACTGTCCGCTCAATACCGGAGACGTCATCGCACATGCAGAGAAACTGCGCAGAATCGCCGCGGAAAACGGCATCCGCTTCAATCAGGCGCACGCGCCGTTTCCGTGCTGGAAGCCGAACGATGAGGCGTACAACGCCAAAATGCCCGACCGTATTCTCCGCGCCGTGAAGATCGCCGGAACGCTCGGTGCATCGTCCGTCGTCGTGCATCCCATTGCGTACCCGGTCGGCGGGGAAGCACAGAAGGAATTCAATCTGAACTATTACCGCACTCTTGAAAAAACCGCGCTGGAATACGGCACGAAGGTCGCGCTTGAAAATATGTGGGGCTACGACGGCCGCCGTCACTACATCATCCCGAATGTCTGCTCGTTCGGTGCGGATCTTGCCGACTATTACGACGAACTGAACCCCGATGCGTTCACCGTGTGTCTCGACCTCGGTCACTGCGGTCTGATCGGCGAAGAACCCGACGATGCCATCCGCGCACTCGGCGGCAAGCGTCTCGGTGCACTCCACGTCCACGACAACGATTACCGGAACGACACGCACACCGTGCCGTATGCGTTCGGATGCGCGATGAACTGGGACAACATCACAAAGGCACTCGGCGAGATCGACTACCGGGGCGATTTCACCTACGAAGCGGACAATTTCCTTGTCCGTATGCCCAAGGAAGCCATTCCCGCAGGTCTTGCATACATGGAGAAGCTGGGACGCATTCTCTGTGCCAAGGTCGATGCAAACCGCCCGAAATAACACAACCCCGATCATAACGGTTTTTCAGGGAAGAAAGGACATGATAACATGAATAAACTCGGCTTACAGCTTTTTTCCGTCCGTGACACCATGAACACGGCGGACAACATCCGCACGACCTTCCGCCGGCTCAAGGTAATGGGATACGACGAGGCGCAGACCGCGGGATGCGCGATTCCGTATGTGCAGTTCGGACAGATTGCACGGGAGGAGGGCATCGAGATCATCGGCACGCACGAGGGTTTTGGTCAGGTCTACGACCCGCCGGTGGAGGAGGTCGTTGCCAATCACCGCGCACTCGGCACGACCAACGTCGGCATCGGTGCGTACTATTTCAAGACAGAAGACGAGATCCACTCCTTCTGCGAAAAAGCAAACGAGCTTGGCGCGCGCTTGAAGCCTTTCGGCATGAAGTTTACCTACCACAACCATTCTTTCGAGTTCCGCCGCTGGGAAAAGTCCGGCAAGACCGCGATGGATATTCTCGCCGAGGAGCTTGACCCTGAAACCGTTTCGTTCGTCCTTGACACCTATTGGGTACAGCACGGCGGCGGCGATGTCCGCGCGTGGATCGAACGGCTTGCCGGCCGCATCGACATTCTGCACTTAAAGGACATGGGCGTGAATGAGGACGGCCCGTTTATCACCGAATGCGGTCATGGCAACATCAACTTCGACGGTATCATTCCGCTGGCAGAATCCGTCGGTGTGAAGCATTTCTGCGTGGAGCAGGATACCTGGCCGGGCGACCCGTTCGAGTCCGTTGCGTATTCCGCACAGTATCTGAAAAAATTCATGTAAGACAACAAAAGGGGGTATCCCGCAATGTCCGAGATCCGACTGGATTATTCCGCCCCGCGCGGCAGCATGAAAATCATGCACGCCGTCAATAACGCGCCGGCAGGCTCCACGGTGCGCCGTGCGATGAACAATTACGAGGCGTTCCGCGTGGCAGGCATTCCGTATATGCGCAATCATGATGCGTCGTTCTATTCCGGCTACTGCGGTGAGCACGCCGTGGATGTTCACCGTATCTTCCGCAATTTCGATGCGGACGAGTGTGATCCCGCATCCTACGATTTTGAAATGACCGACCGGTATGTGAAATCCGTCGCCGATGTCGGCGGGGAGACGTTCTACCGGCTGGGCAGTGCCATCGAGCACGACAAAAAAGAGGGAACGTTCCCGCCCAAAGACTTCGGAAAGTGGGCGCGCATCTGCGAGCACATCATCCGCCACTACAACGAGGGTTGGGCGGATGGTTATCATTACGGTCTGACGTATTGGGAGATCTGGAACGAGCCGGACTGCCGCAACGCGGACGGCTCCAACCCCTGCTGGCAGGGAACGGATGAACAGTTTGTCGAGCTGTACCTGACCGCGCACCGGCATCTCAAGGCCTGCTTCCCGCATCTGAAGATCGGCGGCCCCGCATTCTGCTCCACCTGGAACGATGCGTACAACAAAAAGCTGTTTTCGGCAATGAAAGCGGCAGGATTGAAACCCGATTTCTTTTCATTCCACGGTTATCGGAACAACCCCCGCACGTTCCATGACGACGGCGAGAAAGCCTACGCTGTCATGAAAGAATACGGCTGGGAAGCTGACACCGAGCTGATCCTCAACGAGTGGAACTACGTCCGCGGCTGGCTTGGAGACGATTATGTGTATTCCATCCGCACCATCAAGGGGCTGAAAGGATCGTCTTTCATCGCCGGAACGATGGCAGTCGGACAGGATTCGCGCCTTACCATGATGATGTACTACGATGCGCGCCCGTGCGGCTGGAACGGAATGTTCGATACCACGTTTCTCACCCCGCTGAAAGGCTATTATCCGTTTTATATGTACAATCAGCTTTACAGAATGGGCACGGAGGTCACCGCTGAGACCGACGATGACACCTTGTATGTCACCGCAGCGAAAACCGCGAAAACTGCAAAGGGAGAGGGCAAAGCCGGTTTTATGGCAACCTACTACACCGACAACGATACCGCCCCCGCAAAAGAGGTCACACTGTCCTTGTCGGGACTTACCGCCGGCGATAAATGCGTGTCTTATTATCTGCTGGACGAGCAGAACGACATGACCCTCTACCGCACGGAACGGGTCACAGCGGATAATTTCACCGTCACGCTGAACTTCGGGCTGTACAGCACCTGGTTTGTAAAGATCGAAGAACAATAATAACGAAAAAAATCCCGGTTCCGACCGGGAATTTTTGTTTGTGATGATGTGGTTTGGAGATGTATTCTTATTTTTCGGTTGACCGCGTTGATCAGGGGTGTATGTGCGATATTTACCGTCTTCCGCCGGGGCCGCCCATTCCGCCCGGACCTCTGCCGCCCATGCCGCCGCCGGGACGTCCGCCCATACCGCCGGGACGGGAGCCGCCGCCCATACCACCCATTCCGCCAGGGCGGCTGTTCATACTGCTGCCGGGACGGGAGCCGGCACTCATACCGCGGTTGCCCAGATTCATCTGGCTGTGATTCATCATGCCGGGATTACGGTTGTTCATGCCGGGGTTTCCGTTCATGCCCATTCCCATGCCCCGGTTCTGCGGCGGGGGCGGGTTCACGGGATGATGGTTCAGAATGGTACGGCTCCGCTTGTTGCGCCCGAACAGGGACGAAAGCAGGGAAGCACCGATGGCGGCGCCGGCCGCCTTTGCGGCGGTCTGGAAGGTACTCTGTGTGCCTGTGTCGGTGTTATATGCGGAATCCTCCGTATTGTAAGCGGAATCCGCTGTGGTTTCGGTCTGTGCCTGCGTATCGGCGGTATCAGAGGTTGTCTCAGTGGATGTATCCGTCCGTGCTTCCGCCGCGCTTGCGGGTGCGCCGCATCCGGAACAGAACGCGGCATCGTCTTCCAGCTTCGTGCCGCAGTAGCTACAATAAAGTTCCATGTTGGTCGTCCTTTCGTTTTGCTCTTGTTCTGATTTCTATTATACCATCCGATTGTGACATTTCTGTGTCCAAATCGACGATTTCTGCAAATTTTCTGTTTCCGATTGACAAAAAAACGCCGGTATGCTATACTATAAGCAAGCAATCCAGATGAGGTGACGATTATGATTCAATGGAAAAACGGATACTTTTACAATGAGGACGGAAGCCGCTATCTTCCGATGGGACAGTTCGGATGCTATTTCCGCACGGAATACGTCGGAGAAGAGCTGGTTGCGGATTCCCAGCACGGCAATGCGCTGATCGAATTTCAGCACTGCACGAAAAGTGTGTGGCAGAAATTCTTCCGCTTCCTTGCCGAGGAGGATGGCTGTACCGCCATCCGGATGTTCCCGCGCGGTGACAGCGGCGGTTCCGCATGGGAGGGACTGGACATCGGCGGCAAGGTCAATCTGCCGCTCCTTGAAAAAATCAAGGCATACATGAAAGAGGCAAGACCGTATGGCATCCGCCTGCAATTATGCCTGTTTACGGAACCGGAATGCAGCTTCTACTGTCAGCGCGACACCCGTACCTATTGGGGGCGCAGACTGTGGACAAAAGACGAAATTGCGTGTGCCGCACCGTCGCAGAAGCGGTTTCTCGAGCACCCCGACGACATCGTGTCCTATGAGGATTTCTTCTCCGACCCCGACGTGCGCGACTGCTGTCACAGATTCCTGGACGAGCTGCTTCCCATGCTCCGCGATTTTGATGACCTCTTTGCCGTTGAGATCTTCAACGAATCCGGCTGGGCAAGTCCCCACGCCGACCCGATGAATACGTTCCGCTGGGAAAATACCCCCGCATATCTCGACTGGCACCGCGATATGGCAGACCACATCCGCCGGGAACTGCCCGAACTCCCGTTGTGTATCAGCAATCCGGGGGTGTCCCTGCTCGGACACGATCCGGTTCATTGGAGCCGGGAGATCACGCCGGACTTTTTCTCGATGCACAATTATCCCGACATCTGCGGCTCCCGCCCCGGCATTGATTATGCGGCGATCTCCGATATGGCAGTGCAGTATACCGCCGCGTGTGTGCCGACGATGATGGGCGAATGGCAGGGGACGTTTACCCGCCCGCCGTATACCCAGGAGGAGGAACGGCTTCTGACCCTGCTCAGCCGTGATATGGCGTGGCTGACGATTCTCTCCGGCGCGCCCGGATGCGTTTCCTGGTGTGCAAGAGGATTCCACCAGTACCACACGGTGACGGATGTGTTCTCCGCGCTGAAAGACCGACCGCTCACCCCCGACCGCGATGCGGGTATCGTCATCGACATCACAGCGGCACAGGAATATTTTGAATCGCGGTGGAAAACGGGCGAAAAGAACTGCATATATCCCGAACACCGCTGGTGCCCCGACCGGACAGCGACCGACGGAGGTCACCGCTTCTGCATCAAATCGGAAAGTGCGGAATATAAAAAGCTTCTCGATGTCGAACAATGGAGCCTGGAAACCGGCATCCCCGTGCGGTTGGCACTCGGTGAGGGAATCCCGCTTGCGGAGGTCGCGCGCACCGATTTTGAAGCAAGCACTCCGTATGTGAATGCGATTCCCGGTTATCAGCAGAAAGCGTTCTCCGCCGACGGCGGCGCGACACGCATCGTCTTTTTGCGCAACACCGTGCCGCAGTCGTACATGACCCGGAGTATTGAGGGACTGGACGTTGAAAACTTCTCCCTGCGCCGCCAGACTCCGCGCCCGGTCACGATCGATATCCCCGACCCCGCATACCGCGCCACCCTTTACGATATGGAAACCCGCACGATGACGGAGATCTCGTCCGGGTGCGGGCTTGGGGTCACAGACCATGATTTTGTTGTAATATTGGAGAAGCGGTGATATCGTGTTGCGCAGTATATAAAGATGATTTTTTAGGGGAAGCAATCTGCTTCCCGCAGATCAGAAAATCTCTCGCACCATTGAAAGATTTTCGAGGTCATCACTCCGGAATCATCACCTCATCACCCGTAATCACCACCTGGGTGATCTCCTCGGGGCAGTCAATGACCAAATCCTCCATCGAAATCAACCGATCATATGTAATCCGCACCGTATCCCCTACCCCAACAATGCCGGAGGACAGATACCGGGTCAGCTTCGGGTCGGAAATTTCCACCGTATACACAAGACCGTCAGCGGGATTCTCCATCATCACGCTGTCATCGAGCAAAAGCTGCCATGTGCCGTCCGCATTCTGTGTGACGGCTGTGACGGTGCCGATGACGGCGTTTTCCGTTTCGGGATAACTGTTTGTCGGAATGCTGTTGTCTCTGATAAACGCAAGAATTTCTGCGGCGGCATCCGTGCCGATGTCATACGCAAAACCGTAGTCGAAAGCGTTGGTGCGGACGAAACCGTCGGAAGAAACGGAGAACACGCGGTTTTTAATACCGTAGACCTGACTTGTCACGGAGAACGTGATGCAGTCCGCATCGCGGTCGGCAGAATGATAAGTATCCCCAAATGGCGCATCCGCACAGGCGGAAAGCAGTTCCCACAATTCTTCCCGGCGGTCGGCGGTCAGATGGAAGTAACCCTCTTCCCCTTGCGCGTGCCAGTAGGTCAGCGGCAGATATTCCGTCATCGAATAGGCGGCAATGCAGTCGGAAAGCATTTCGGGCGGGTCGTATTCGTCTTTTTTATAAAGATAATACGCATCCAGACTTTCAAAATAAACAGCGAAAAGCAGATCATCGGAAATCTCTTTGACCGGGAAAACAGGCACGTCGATTGTGTGTCGTTTCTCCCCGGCAGGTTCCCATCCGGCGGCGGTTCCGCTTCCGATTTCTGTGTCCAGATACACCTCATTGATCGCCGTCCCCGCGGCACGGTATTCGACACCGCCGACAGACAGGGAAGAATACCGCTCGTCATCTGTCATGCTCTCCCACGGCCAGAGGACTGCCGTTTCCGCACTCGTATAAACAGAACCGTATCTGCTTGATGTGTAAAGAAACTCCCCTGTTTCGAAGTCCACGGTCACAGTCTCCTCTGCTGTGGTCGTAGAACCGGACAAGGTGGTGTCACGGGATGCCCCCTCGTCTGCGCTTTGCGTGACGTTGACCTTCGGTGACGTTTCCTCCGGTGCCGCACCTTCCGTTGCCGCACTGTCATACCCGACAAACCGGTCGGTGATGCGCGGCAGAAACACCGTCATGCCGGCCGCAAACAGAACGCAGGCGGCTGTCGCACCGATGCGTGT
>JAFUPC010000075.1 GCA_017481495.1 Clostridia bacterium | reverse complement strand
GCGGACACAAATGAAAAAATCCAACTCGTATGAGCTGGATTTTCTGGCGGAGAAGGAGAGATTCGAACTCTCGAACTATTTTTGGTAGTTACGCGATTTCCAGTCGCGCGCGCTCGACCAACTACGCGACTTCTCCGTATGGTTTTGGTCGCTGTTGCTTGACAACGTATATATTATACCACACGGAATGCGTTTTGTCAATAGCTTTTTCAAAAATAATTCAAAAAATCTCTTTTTTGCCGATTATTTGCCCATGTCCGGAATGGGGAATACCGCGAGACGGTCGCGGATGCCTGCTTCCTGTTCATAAAGGACGTAAACCGTGCCGTCCTCCGTCATGGCGATGTCAGCATATCCGGCATCATCCGGTTCTACCGTGACGGAATCTGCCCAGGTTTTTCCGTCGTCATACGAGAAGTGGCAGACGAGATTCCGGCGTTCCGTGTCATCTGCACAGTTGACAACGGCGAGGATATGATGTCCGCTGACGACGGCGGATGCGGTACTGCCGAAGCACGTCGGGTCGGGAAGTGTTCTGTCAAGGGTCAGCGGAAGCCAATCCTCGTATCCGTTTTCGCTGACGGTATACGCGCGGTATCCGGTTGCAGTGGTGCGGACATTGAGATAAACACGTCCGTCGGAAAGAAGTGCGGCCTGCGTTTCATTGGGATCATTGCAGCCGTTCTGTGCGGGAATTTCCTCACCGAGCTGCCATGTTTCGCCCCGGTCGTGGGAAAAAAGCGTTGACACCGTGCCGGGGTGGTGCTCAAAAAGCGGCGCGCCCGCATCCTTTTTCACCATCCATACGGGAACGAGCAGGGTACCATCCTTTGTGCGGATGCCGTGTCCGGGGCCGCAGGCGAAGACGTTGTGAACTTCCGGGCGGGTCATTGCCATAATGTTCCGCGGCTCCGACCAGGTTTTTCCGTCATCTTCGGAGCGGCGGTAAAAGACATCGCCTCCTCCGATAGAATAGTTTCGGCAATAAATGAAATGGATCGTATTGTCCTCATCGACAATACAGACGGGATTGTTGACGGTCGGAAATTCGTCCGTACCCCGCGCCATCACGACAGCATCGGAAAACGTCTCCCCGCCGTCCTCCGAGCGGTACAGAAGAATGTCCATATGCGCCCAGTCGGATGCGGTGCGCCGCGCCTCATAATAGGTGAGGACCGTGTTTTTCCGGGTAATGACGATGCCGGGGATGCGGTAGTTGGAATAGGTTTCGTCCGTCTGGCGGACAAGGGTGTTTTTCATTTGGTGGTCTCCTTTCGGGGGATGGTGTCAACTTAAGAAAGATAACATTTATTATTGTGCTTGTGGGATTTGCGGTGTCATTGGCGCAAAGGACGGCGCGCCTCGTATTGTGTAGGGGAGTCTATTAGGCTCCCGCGGATTTATAAATTTTCCGCACCATTGAGAGATTTATCGTATGTCACCGCGGGCGGCATAAGCGTTTCGCTTCGCGAAACTGGAATGCCCCTACAAAATCGTCGGAATCGCACTGCGTAAAACAATATCACTCTTGCACCGTCACACCCGTATGCTCCGCAATTTCCGCACCCACACCCCGCCGCATCACAGCGCACATCTCCTCAATGATCGCCTTTTCGGAAAACGGAACATGGATGCCGCGCACGATCTGATAGGTCTCATGCCCCTTGCCGCAGAACAGAAGAACGTCTCCCGGCCGGGCGATGGAGAGCACGAAAAGCACGGCTTCCCGCCGGTCGCAGATGACCTTGTGCGGACACATATCGTCCGTGTAATACGATGCGATCTCATTCACAATGGACTCCGGATCCTCAAAATCTGGATTGTCCGAGGTGATGACGGCGTAGTCCGCGAGGTCTCCTGTTGTTTCGGCAAGCTCCTGCCGGCGGTGCTGGGCGCGTCCGCCGATGGAACCGTAGAGGACGACGATGCGCTTCGGATGATACGCGCGCACGGTTTCTAATAAGGACTTCATCGACATTCCGTTGTGCGCGTAATCGAGAACGACCGTGCAGTCGTCCAGCACGTCGAGAATCTCAAACCGTCCCGGAACCGATGCGCGGGCAAGGGCGGGGAGGATGTCGGTGTACGCAAAACCCAGATGCCGCGTGATGCCGATGACACACAGCGCGTTCTGCGCGTTGAATGTGCCGGGGATGCGCAGGGACACCGTCTCCTTATGGGAAACTGATTCCTTGTGTGCATTTTCGTGCAGGGCAAACGAAATGCCGAGCGCGTTGTCGTGCTGCCACGGCGCGATGTCCGATGCCCGGAAATCCGCATCCGGGGAAAAGCCGAATGTCGCAAAAGGGCACTCGCACGATGCGAGAAATTCCGCGGAATGGGGGTCGTCGGCGCGCATCACAGCGAAATCGCATATGGAGAACAGGCGCTTTTTTGCGTTTTTGTAGTCTTCAAAATCGGGATGCTCCACGGGGCTGATGTGATCCTCCGTGAGATTGGTGAAAGCGGCGATGTCGAACCGGATGCCGTCCGTGCGGTGACGTACAAGGGCAAGCGAGGACACCTCCATGACGACCGCTTTGATGCCGCTATCCGCCATCTGACGGAATGTGCGGTGCAGGACATCGCTTTCCGGGGTGGAATTGACGGTCGGGTAGCACTTGCCGCCGTAGGTGATGCCGACAGTGCCAATGGTGCCGCAGGGAATGCCCGATGCGTTCAGCACAGCGGCGGTCAGATGGGCGACGGTCGTTTTGCCTTTCGTTCCCGTGATGCCGATGACGGTTAGTTCCCTCTGCGGATGCCCGAAAAACGCATCGGACAGATGCGGCAGTGCCGCGCGCGTGTCGGTGACAACGATCACCAGTGCATCCTCCGGCAGGGCAAGACACCGCTGTGCAAGGAAGATCCGGCATCCCGCATCATACGCCGCGGGCGCATAATCGTGCCCGTCCGCGCGCACGCCCGGCAGACAGACAAAGAGCTTGTCCTCCGAAGCACGGCGTGAGTCGTAGGTGATGTCGGATAAAGGAAAGTTGTCCCACGCGGTCACAGCATCAGGAGAAAGGACGGTATCGCCCTTGTGGGGGGTATACTGGATTCCGCTTTCGCGGAGAAGATGGGTAATGGTCATGAGATTCCCCTTTCTGTCTGAAAATCAAATCCGACAGGGGTTTTGTTGCAGGCGCGGATGGTGGCATATGCCAGAACGTCGAGCGAATCGACGAAATACGGCGGCAGACGGTCGGCATACTGCTTTTTGATAAGGGATAATTCGGTACAGCCTAAAATCAGCACCTCCGCCCCCGCATCGTGCAAGTGCGCGGAAACGGCGAGAAATGCATCCAAATCCGGTGCTTTTCCGTTT
>JAFUPC010000074.1 GCA_017481495.1 Clostridia bacterium | reverse complement strand
GCTTTGCTGTTGTGAGAAGTGTGATGGCGCATCATCTGGGAATGTCAATGGCGGCGATCACGAATGCGCTGTACGACGGCCTGTTCGTGCGCCGGTTTCTCGCCGATGACCGCATGGAAGCGGCGCAGATTCTGCTCTGGGAGCAGATTCCCGCAGATGCGCCGCCGGCAAATGTGTACCGGGATGCAAAGCTCCCGGAAAATACGCTTTTCGCCCGGTCACGCCCCGCCGTATCGGTGCCGCCGGTTCTGACGGAGCCGGGAGGGGATACGGCGCGCGGTGCATTTTACGCGGTGCTGTCGAACACCCACGCATCCGTAACGGCATCGTCTTCCGGGCAGCTGTACCTCTCCGACGGTGCGGATGCCGTCACTGTTCCGGAGCAGGGTATCACCGCACTGCCGCCCTTGTTCTTTTACCTTGATACGGAAAGCAAACGGGTATATGCGCCGTTTCCCATGTGCGCGGACGGGGGAGACGCACAGTTTTCCTTTGTCTGCACCGATGAGGAGATCCGGTATACGGGAGCGTATGCGGACGGAACGACAGTTATGCTTGCCATTTCCGTATCGGACAGGGACACGACCTTTTCGTTTGACTGTGCGCTGTCCCGTGCGGGAAATGCGGTTCCGTTTACCCTGACGTATCTGTTCCGGCCGGTATTGTATCCCGCATCGGCGTGGAGCGTGCACAGAACCTTTGCAGACCTGTTTCTCGTTTCCGCAGTGGACAGGGAAAAGCGGCTCATGTCCTTCACCCGCCGTGCGCGGGGAGAGGGGGAGCATGACAGACTGCTCTTGCTGTCTGCCGGCGGTCTGGATGCTATGCAGGCGCAGACGGATGCCGGTGCGCTCCTGCCTGTCGGGTATACGGCGGAGGACGTGATGCAGCTCGGTTCGACCTTGTCGGATGACGGTGCGGTCAGCGGAAAATCGGCTTCGCCGCGTACCTCTGCCGTCGTTCCAGTGGTGTTTGTACGCGGGGAAACAAACGGGCGGGCGGTGCTTCATCTGCAGGTGCGAAGACAGGAGACGGGTGCGGTGTCCGTTCCCGCCGATGCCCACGATGCCGGACGGATGGCACATCTGCGCGCGGAACACCGGATGCTCTCGGGCGGTATCACCCCGATGAACGAAACGGTCTCCGCTCTGCTTGCCGCCATAAGAGAAAATCATGGAACGCATTTCTATGAGGCGGAAACGCTTGACGTCCCCATCACCGGGCGCGGGCGGGAACGCTTCTGGAAGCATGGCATTTCGGGTGACAAACCGATTGCCGCTGTCACGGCAAACGAAAAAGAGAGTACAGCACTGGAACACCGTCTGACGGAGGTCTTGAACGCATGGAAATATCTTCTGATTTCCGGCATCGCGCTCGACCTTGTCATCACGGTTTCGGAAACAGACCATTACGGACATCCGGTGTCCGCGCTTGTCACGCGGTGCATCGGTGCGGCGGGACTCGGTTTCTTTTCCGGACACGGCATTTTCATTCTCTCCCACGCCGATGCACAGGCAGACGGAATCCTTGCGTCCGCGGTCTGTGTGCTGGACGGGGAACATTCTGCCCCGGCAGAAAACAATACGGCACCGGTCGTGATCTGTCCGGTAAAAAGTCCGAACGCCGTCGTCTCGTACCGGATGGATGCGGGACAGATCGTCATCGAAAAGGGCATTCAGCCGTCCCCGTGGACGTATATGCTGTCAAACAGCGTGATGGGAACGCTTGTGTCGCTTGACACGCTCGGGTTTACGTTTTTCACGAATGCCAGAGAGTGCCGCGTGACACCGTGGTTCGGGGATGTTCTGTCGGAACGGTGCGGGGAACAGCTTCTTCTGCGCATTGGAGAAGAAACGGCGTACTACGACCTCTGCCGCACATCAAAGACCGTGGTCATCACGCCCGACGAGGTGCATTATCTGGGGATTCTTGACGGTGTGCACGGGGTGCACGGGGTGCACGGTGTGCCATTGTCGTTCCGGGTCAGTGTTTCCATTCCCGACCGGAGACGGCGCAAGCGGATGCGGGTATTTTTACAGAACGACGGTAAAATGCCTCTCACCTGCGTTCTGCGGTATCAGGCGGAGATCCTGCTCGGCGCACAGCGGGAGGAGGGGGACGTGATTCGGTGGTCGTTTGAGAGAGGGGAGGGCGCGATGACGGCGTTTTCCGCTGCCAATGACGCCTGTCACGACTACCGTGCGCGGCTGTCCGTTGAGGGATGCTATGACCCGGTCGGCGGGATGGCATCTGATGCGGCAGCTGCCGGGAACAGCGCGCTCTTCGCCGCCGGAGCCCTAACCGTTCCCCCGGGCGAAGGACGGGCGGCGGATGCCGTTCTGGAAATTGTCCGCCGGGGGCAGAGAGCCATTCCCGCAGGCAGGTCTCTTGCTGGAAATCTTCTTGTGCCGCCGAAGCGCTTGAAGCCGCCTGTGATTGTGATCGGTGTGCCGTCGCTGGATGCACTCGCGCAAACGTGGCTTCCGCATCAGATTGTGTATGTGCGGATGTGGGGACGGTGCGGATTCTATCAGCCGGGCGGCGCATACGGTTTCCGCGACCAGCTGCAGGATGCAATGGCGGCGGCGATCTTTGCACCGGAACTGCTCCGGGCGCAGATTTTTCGTTGTGCGGCGCACCAGTACACGGCGGGAGACGTTCAGCACTGGTGGCACCCGCTTCCGCTGTCCGACCGCGCAAAATCCCACCGCGGCATCCGTTCCCGCTGCTCGGACGATTATCTGTGGCTGCCGCTGGCGACCGCACGGTATCTTACCCTGACGGGAGACCACACGGTTCTCGACCGCGAGGTGCGGTATCTCGAAAGTCCGCCGCTGGCGGAGGACGAGAGCGAACGGTACGAAGCTCCCTTGTTTTCCGATCTGAAAGAAGATCTCTATATGCACTGCATTCGCGCCATTGAACACAGCTTTGCGGTCGGCGAGGGCGCGCACGGATTTCCCCTCATGGGCATCGGTGACTGGAACGACGGCATGAACCGGGTCGGGAGTCAAGGGAGCGGCGAAAGCGTGTTCTGCGGGATGTTCCGGATGCTGGTTCTGGGGGCATTTCTGCCCGTCTGCCGTGCGCGCGGCGACGAGGACGGGATCAGACGTTATGAAGCAGAGATCGCCCGTATGGCGCGGGCGGTCGAGGAGGAGGCGTGGAACGGTCACTGGTACCGCCGCGCATGGTACGACGATGGCACACCGATGGGCAATCCCGGAGATCCGTGTGCGGAAATCGACATTCTGCCGCAGGCGTTTGCCGCAATGCTCAACCGGTGTGTCCGGCTGAAAAACGGCGCAAAACCGTTTGACACAGAGCGCGTACACCGTGCGATGAATGCCGCATATGAAAAGATGTATGACGAAAAGCGGTCGCTGTTTGCGCTTCTCTCGCCGCCGTTTGACAAAAATCATCCCTTTGTCGGCGGTGTGGACGGTCACAATCCCGGCTATATTGCCGGTTATATCCCCGGAACGCGCGAAAACGGCGGACAGTACACCCACGCCGCTGTCTGGGGGGCAATGGGTCTGTTTGCCGTCGGGGAAACGGAAAAAGGAATGCGGGTTCTCCGCGGTATCAGTCCCGCCGCACACACGGCGACTCCGGCAGACATCCTGCGCTACAAACGGGAGCCGTGGGCACTGTGCGGGGACGTCCTGCTTGCCCCGGGGCGTGCAGGCGAGGGCGGATGGAGCCAGTACACCGGCTCCGCCGCGTGGTATTACCGGCTTCTGTATGAAGTGTTCGGCGGGAATAATGACGGCGGGGACGGTTCTGACAGCGGCAATCATGACAATAACAACGCAAATACAGGCAACAGATAGAAAAACGGGGAACAAACTATGCGATACGGAGCAAAACACAAGGTGGACATCTGCGGTATCGGCACACAAGGATTGAAAACATTGACCCAGGAGGAAAAGGAAGAGCTTCTGCGGCGGGCATCCGCCGGGGACAGGGAGGCAAGACAGGAACTCATCGACGGAAATCTGCGGCTGGTGCTCAGCATCGTTGGGCGGTTTTCCGGGCGCGGCGAGAATCCGGACGACCTGTTTCAGGTCGGTTGTATCGGGCTCATCAAAGCCATTGACCGCTTCGACACGGCGGCGGGCGTTCAGCTTTCCACTTACGCCGTGCCGATGATCATCGGGGAAATCCGGCGGTATCTGCGCGACAACAACGCCGTGCGTGTCAGCCGCGGAACGCGCGACCTTGCCTACCGGGCATTGCAGACCCGCGACAGCATGACAAAGGAACTCGGCCGCGAGGTCACAGTGGACGAAATCGCGCAGGCACTCGGTGAAACACCGGAAAATGTCAGCTGTGCGATGGAGGCGATCGTGGAGCCGGTGTCGCTTTACGAACCGGTCTATTCCGACGGCGAGGATTCCGTGTTCATCATGGACCAGCTCGGCGACAACGAAAACACCGACGAGCAGTGGCTGGAAAACATCGCTCTGCGGGAAGCCATGAAGACCCTTGGCGAACGGGAGCGAAAAATAATCCATCTGCGCTTCTTTGCAAACAAAACGCAGATGGAAATTGCGGAACAGATCGGCATTTCGCAGGCGCAGGTGTCAAGACTGGAAAAAGGCGCGCTTGCAAGAATGCGGCGGTATATGTGATTTTCATCTTTAAGGCTTGGTAAAATTTGCCGAGACGTGTTCGTAGTCCGGTATAATGCCCTGTGTCAGAACGGTCGTTCCATCGGAAAGATACCACACAGCTTCAAAGGAGAAGGTGCCGGTGTCGTACAGCACCATCCCGTCCTCTGCCCCCATGACGAACAGGGCGGTCGAGAGCGCATCCGCAAGCACGGCATCTGTTGAAAAAACCGCGACCGAGCGCACACCGCTGTCGGCGGGATATCCGGTCTCCCGGTTGAAGATGTGGTGATACCGGATGCCGTTTTCTTCAAAATATCGCTCATAATCACCGGAGACGGA
Source organism: Clostridia bacterium (assembly GCA_017481495.1). GTDB lineage: Bacteria > Bacillota > Clostridia > Oscillospirales > CAG-272 > RGIG3925. Next base: position 29,561 of record JAFUPC010000074.1, on the reverse strand, counting down.
GACGTACCCCGCATCCACCGAAAGATAACCGGCAACGGAATCGGGGGATGCGGGATCTTTTATACCGACCTTCCACTTCGTTCCGTCCGTTTTTTTGCCGAATACGCCGATATTGCCGCCAAAGGACACGATGCCGTGTGAGACACCCGCATCCAAAAGCAGCTCCACCGCTGCGTGGCAGGCGTATCCCTTTGCGCATCCGCCAAGGTCGAGCATCACGTCCCCATCCGTTTTGGAAAGCGTATTCCCATCAAGGGAAAGCTGTTCGTATCCCACCCGGGAGAGGGCGTCGCGGATGGCAGTGTCTGTGGGAACGGCGGGAGAGGCACCCGTGATGTTCCACAATTCCGACAGGGGGGCGACCGTCGGGTCATACGCACCGTCTGTTGCCGCGGCAACGGAGAGGGCAGCAGACAGCACCGCCGCGGTTTCATCGGACAGGGTCATGTTCCCCGCACCGGCATGATTGAAAAGGGAAATCTCGCTGCCCGCCTTTGTGCGGGAGAAAACGGATTCCAGCACCGCAACACGATCCTCCACAAGAGAACAAATGTTTTCTTCCGTACCCCAGGGAAACTCCGTTTCCCGGGGAAGCCGCAGCGTGATGACGGTATCCATTGCAAAAAACGCAGTGTCGGTATATGTTTCGGCAGCACCGGTACAGCCGGACAACAAGAATGCGGTAAATGCGCATATGAAAAGCAGGAGAAAAACAGTTCGTTTCATGGGGTTCCTTTCTTTGCTTTGACAAGAACAGACGGCGGGAGCGCACGCAGGAGCAGAATCATCAGAATTCCCGTCAGCGTTCCGGTGACAGTCCCCGCGATCAGCAGAACGGGATAATACGAAAACACGGCGGCGGACTTCATCAGTACCGCGGCGGCGAGGAGCTGTCCGGTATTGTGCGCGGCGGCGCAGGCGGCGGAAACACCGAGCGGGGAAACGGTGTTCCGGGCAAATGTCAGAAGCAGTGCGAGAAGTGCAAACGCAAACAGCGCGCCGCACAGCGAAAACCAGAATGCCGACCAGTTCCCGAACAGAAGTGCGGTGATGAGCACACGGGCAACGGAAACCGACAGCGCGGTTTTCAGGTCACAGACATATGCGCAGAACGTGACAACGAGATTCGCAAACCCCAGCCGGATCCCGGGAACGGGCAGAAAGGACAGCGGCAGCTGTGCTTCCAGATAGGAAAACACAAGTGCCAGACACAGAAGCAGTCCCCGCATGGCAAGTCTGCGCGCGGGATGCCGTGTGTCAGCCGAGGATGATGTCGGCGGATGATATTTCATCATCGTCATCTCCCCCCTCCCTTTCCACGGTGATGATGACCTGTGCCGGCAGGCAGACGATCGCACCGCCGGACATGGGAAGCGGTGTCATTGCAGTACAGCTTTTGTCCGGGCAGTCGGACTGTGTGACGCGCACCGAACCGTTTTCAATGGTGACGGTCAGATGATACCCGCACGAGGTAAGGGAAACGGTGCGGTCTTCCGACAATGGATAAACGGATTCCGCACCGTCGCTTTGGATGTGTACGGATGCGGCATCCGCGGCAGAAACGGGTTTTGCATACAACAGTACGGAAACCGAGACAAGGAGCAGAAGCAGAATGAGATACACCGCCCGGTCGCCGCGGCAGAGCGGCGCGGGATATTCTTTTGTCCGGTCTTTCGGGTGCGGCATGGGCAGAGCCTCCTTTTTTGACTGTAATATATCCATTATACCATAAAACCGGAAAATATGCAAGAGAAAAAGCGGGAGGGATGGGACCACGGCACGAAAAAAGTGTTCCCGAAAAGGAAAACCGGCATATAACAGACCGGTTCGGAAAGTTCGGCATTGGGAGATGTGCGGATGTCCCGCCAAGACGGAAGCGACGGTACAGAACGCCTTTTTCCAAAGGAACACAAATATAATAAATTCGACAAAAATTGACACAATATGACGGAATAGGCGGACAAGACACGTCAAAAAGGTGGAAAAATCCCGTCCTTTTGACGAATAAAAGGACAAAAAGTCAAATAATCGTTTACGAAACTTACGGGAAAATGAAAAATATCCGTTGACAATTTCTGCCATCTGTGTTATCATATTACATGAAAACAAACGGCGGGCTGTCCGCGGGACGGCAGATGTCGATAATGATAATGTTAATTTTTCGAAAAAGGCGGAGAAAACGATATGAAACTCATGATTGCGGATTATTCCACGGAAACGAGAATGCTGTTCAAAGAAAATATGCTGCGCTTCGGCGCGGAGTCGGTCGAGGAAGCGGCGAACGGTGAAGATGCTATCCAGAGCATCGTGCGGCTGGATCCCGATGTCGTTGTGGTCGATGCGTGGCTTCCGAAGATCGACGGTCTGCAGGTGGTGCGGACGGTCAGACGAATGGGCGGTATTCATATGACGCGGCCGCAGTTCATTTTCATCAACTACGAGGGACAGGCAAATCTGTTTGCGGAGGCTTCCATGGCGGGTGCATCCTACTGTGTCACAAAACCGTTCAATTATACGATGCTCTGGGAGCGCATCCGGATGCTCGGCGACAAGCTGAATGCAGGTGAGATGCAGCGCATGAACGCGCATCCCGCAGACGGGGAATGTGCGCCCATTGAGGTGACGGCGGACTCGAAAACTCCGCCGAACAAGGAAGTCGGACATCCGGCATATGACTACCGTCTGGTCGGTTCTCCGGAAACCGCGGCGACAGTTCCGTCCGTTCCGGGGCGCACGATGATGCTCCGTTCCGATGGTATGAACGACGGCAAGCCGAAGGACGATCTGGAAACGCAGGTGACACAGGTCATCCACCAGATCGGCGTTCCGGCACACATCAAGGGGTATCAGTATCTCCGCACCGCCATTCTGATGGCGATCAATGATTCCGAGATCATCAATTACATCACGAAAATGCTGTATCCGACCGTCGCAAAGCAGTACCAGACCACCTCCTCCCGTGTCGAGCGTGCCATCCGTCATGCGATTGAGGTCGCATGGGACAGAGGTGACGTTGAAATTCTCAATTCCTATTTCGGCTATACCATCCAGAACAATCGCGGCAAACCGACCAATTCCGAGTTCATTGCGATGATTGCCGACAATCTCCGGCTGAAAAATAAAGCCAACTTTTGAAAAAAGATAAAATTTTTTCAAAAAGGTCTTCCATTTTCCCGCAAAATGTGATACAATATTAAACAGATATGCGCACAGCGGAAACTGTGCGCCAAAATCACCCGAATCTTGTATCAGAAGCGAGGAAATTATCATGACACTTGTCATTCTTGCAGCCGGTATGGGCAGCCGCTACGGCGGGCTCAAACAGATCGATCCGTTGGGACCCGGCGGAGAGTTCATCATCGACTACTCCATTTACGATGCCATCCGCGCGGGCTTTGACCGTGTGGTCTTCATCATCAAAAAAGAGAACCACCAGATCTTTGAGGAGACTGTCGGACAGCGTGTCCGCGGCGCAATCGAAGTCCGGTATGCGTTCCAGGATATCAATGATATTCCGGCAGGCTACACCGTTCCCGAGGGACGTGTCAAGCCGTGGGGAACCGCGCACGCACTGCTCTGCGCAAAGGAAGCGGTCGACGGCGACAACTTTGCCGTCATCAATTCCGACGACTTCTACGGCCGGGATTCTTATGAAAAGATCGCAGGCTTCTTAAAGACCGCGAAAAACGACGGCAAGCAGCACTACTGTATGTGCGGCTTCATTCTGAAAAACACCCTGTCCGAAAACGGTCATGTCGCCCGCGGCATCTGCACCGAGGACGAGAACCATATGCTGACCTCCATCACCGAGCGCACGAAGATCATGCGCAACGACGGTCAGACCCAGTTCTACGAGGACGAGACCGGCTGGACCGATGTCTCCGAGGACTCTATTGTCTCCATGAATATGTGGGGCTTCACCGCGTCTTTCTTTGACGAGATCGAAAAGCGCGAGTGTGCGTTCTTTGACAACTTAAAGAACCCGCTGAAAGATGAATTTCTGCTTCCCGTCATGGTCGATGAGACGATGAAAGCGGGCGATGCCGATGTCACGGTACTCCAGACAATGGCAAAGTGGTATGGTGTCACATATCATGAAGATAAGGAAACGGTGCAGAAATTCATCGCTGACTGCATCGCGGACAATGTTTATCCCGGAGGTTTATGGAAATGATCAAGTATCCCGAAGTAAAGGCGTATGCCGAATGCTTCAAAATGGAAGGCCCTGTTGTCGGCATTGACAAGATCGAAAACGGACATATCAACGCAACCTATGTCATCGCGTGCGAAAAGTCCGACGGTTCCCCCATCCGCTACATCCTGCAGACCATCAACACCAAGGTCTTCACCGACCCCGTGTCCCTGATGGAGAACATCAAGAATGTCACCGACTATCTCAAAAACATCATCCGCGCAGAGGGCGGCGACGTCAACCGCGAAACGCTGACCTGCATCGAGACGACCGACGGCAGCATCTATCACGTCGATGCCGACAACCGCTATTGGAGAATGTACAACTTCATCGAGGATGCAACGAGCTATCAGTCTGTGGAACGCCCGATCCTGTTTGAGAATGCGGCAAAGGCATTCGGTAAGTTCCAGAAGCAGCTTGCTGACTATCCGGCGGATACCCTGCACGAGACCATTACAAAGTTCCATGACACCGTCAAGCGCTTCCACGACTTTGAGGAAGCGGTGAAGAACGACATTTCCGGTCGCGCAAAGGACTGCCAGCCCGAGATCGAATTCTATCTTGCGCACAAGGACATCTGCGGCGAAATCACCTCCCGCATCGCAAGCGGCGAAATTCCGCTCCGTGTCACGCACAACGACACCAAGCTCAACAACATCATGATCGACAATACCACCGACGAGGGTATCTGCGTCATCGACCTTGACACCGTCATGCCAGGCTCCGCGCTGTATGACTTCGGCGACTCCATCCGCTTCGGTGCATCTTCTGCCGCCGAGGACGAACAGGATCTCTCCAAGGTCTACTTTGTACCGGAGCTGTTTGAAGCGTATACCCGCGGCTTCCTCTCCGAGGCAAAGGAAGCGCTGAACGACACCGAAAAGGATCTGCTCCCGATGTCCGCCATCCTCATGACACTGGAATGCGGTATGCGGTTCCTGGGCGACCACTTAAACGGCGACGTCTATTTCAGCCTGCATTATGAAAACCAGAACCTCTACCGCGCAAGAACCCAGATGAAGCTTGTTGCCGATATGGAAGCGCAGATCGAGGATATGAAGAAGATCGTGGCAAAGTACAGATAAATATTACAATCATGTAATAAAAAGAAAACGGGATACCGTGTGATGCGGCTTCCCGTTTTATCGTTTTTTACAAATTTTTCGCAGAAATACGCAAAATCTCTTGACAAATCCGCCGGAATCTGTTATCATTACTGTATGAGATTTACGGAGTTCAAATGAAGGAGGAAATACAGCATGAAACACAAGTACAGCCTTGCATCTGTCCTGCTCGCACTGCTCACGACAGGATGTATCCTGTCCTGCGGTGATTCCACGGGCAATGAACAGCGAACGGAAGCCGATGCCACCGGCACCGGTACGGAGACCGCCGCCGTCACCGAGGATCCGGAACTGGAGGACGGTCTGCCTGAGGTCGATATGGACGGCTGGATGTTCCGCATGGGTATCTACGGCATCGAGGAACGGCAGGAGCAGACGATCGTCGATGGGCAGACCGGCAACATCGTCAACGATGCGGTCTATTCCAAGTTAACGACCGTCGAGGAACGCTTCAACGTGGACATCGTGATGGCGGAGAGCGCGATCAATACTGACGACAGTACGACCGTCATGCGCAATGCCATCATGGCAGGCGATGACATCGCGGAACTGGTGCAGGGTCACGACATTGGCTTTGCAAACTGCGCGCTGGAAGGTCTGTTCCTCAACGTCTGCGACATCCCGTATCTGGACTTTTCCAAGCCCTGGTGGCCGGATGCGACACTCGAAAGTATGACGGTCGCCGACCAGATGTACATGATGTTCAACAACATCTCCTACAACAACCTGGCATCCACGCGCGTGGTGTTTTTCAACAAGACCTTATTGCAGTCCCTGGACGTCGAATTCCCGTACCAGCTGGTTTATGACGGTGAGTGGACGCTTGACAAGATGCTGGAGCTGAAAGCCTACGGCTACAAGGACTTGAACGGTAACGGGCAGCAAGATGAAAACGACCAGTACGGTTTTATCAACCCGACGTATTATTACTGCTGGTTTGAACCGTTCCGGGTCGAACCGTACAAAAAAGACAAGAACGGCGACCTCTATTATGAGGTCGATCTGGATAAGATCTCGACGCTGACGGAAAAATTCTACTCCCTTATCTTTGACGAGGGCGGCTATCTTGCGGCGGCGACCGACAACAGCGACAGCGAAAAGATCGCGCACACAATCTTTGCCGAGGGGCGTTCGATGTTCTCCTATACCGCACTCGGAAAAGCCGTCACCTATTATGCCAACTCCGACGTCGTCTACGGTGTCCTCCCGATGCCCAAGTATGACGAATCGCAGGATACCTATTACGGCGGCTCGACCGACCGTCCCATCGCGGTTCCGGTCACGGTGACAGCCGACATGAACAATCTCGGCATCATCATCGAAGCGCTGAACGCCGAGGGCTACAAGCAGGTGTATCCTGCATATTACGAAATCGCCATGAAGACCCGCTACGCCGACCAGACGGACGATGCGAATATGCTTGACCTTGCTCATGACAATGTCATCATCAGCTTCACCTATTTGAACGGCGACTACAAGAGTATTTACAACATTCTGCTCGAAACGCTGTTCAAGGCAAACAATCCGTCCACAGACGTCGCCTCCTGGTGCGCAAAGAACGAAAAGACCCAGACCGCGCGCGTGGAAAAGCTTCAGGAATTCTACGACGAAAACAGATCGTAATAACAAAAAACGGGTGCCGCACGTAAATGCAGCACCCAAATTTTATTTCTGTGAAAATGTGAGATTCTTGCCGTCCGATTTCATGCACACATACGCATCGCGCGTGCGGTAATAGGTGATGTTCTTCTCCGCAAGCATGGAAAGCAGCTCGTAGGAGACTTCGTTCAGCGCAGAATCGGAGATCAGCACGTATTCCGGCGCGTACTGCGATAAAAACGCATCCATGCCGTCAAAGAGGAATCCGTGGTCGGGAAGCTTGACGACGGTATGGGGTTCGGTGACAGTTTCCGTGATTTCCGCAATGCGTTCCTCGCGGATGTTGCCGCAGAACAGGAACGTGTTCTTTCCGTGTGTCATCGAGACGACCAGCGACATATCCTGTTCTGTGTCGTAAACGATGGGATTTTCCGCCGGATAAAAGGTGAACGTCACGTCGTCAAAGGTGCGCTCGGTGACCTCCGAAAGGGAAGTCAGAGAAGCACCGGAGCCGATGACGGTGCGCAGAAATTTCGTGTAGCGGTGACCGGTGGCGTTGTAGGACGGCTCGATGACCTCATCCACAGTCAAAGCCTGGCAGATCTTTTCATAACCGCCGATGTTGTCGGTCAGGACATTGCTGACGATGACCGCATCGAGATGGCTGATGTTCTGCGTTTTGCAGTATTCGATGATCTTGTCGGCATCAAAGTCGTCCTTTTCGCCGGTGTCAAGCAGAATATTGCAGTTCTCCGTCGTGATGAGCATTGCATCCGCTTTCCCGACACGGAACATGACAAGCTCCATGATGCCCTCATCGCGTGTCAGGTCATAAAATAGTTCATTTACATAGATGCCGGTTTCCGCTGGCACGGGATCGGTGACGGAACCGGTCTCCGCCGTGTCCCCACTGCCGCCGGAGCAGGCGGTAAACAGAACGATAAGGCACAGAACCGATGCCAGAACAAATGGCAGAATCCGTTTTGTCCCGGGATGTCCGTTATGCTTCATCGTCATCCGCCTCCGCTTCCGACCATGCGCGTACTGCTCGCAGGGCGCGTTTCCATCCAGCAAGTGCCCGGCGGCGCTCCTCCTCTGCCATATGCGGCGTGAACGTAAAATACGAATTTCCGCCGGCGTGGGAGAAGAGCGCATCCGCATCCCAGAATCCGGTCGTGATGCCCGCAAGGAACGCCGCGCCGAGTGCAGTGGATTCCCTGACGGCGGGACGGCGCACGGTGACAGCGGAATAATCCGCTTGCATCTGCATGAGCAGGTCGTTTGCGGATGCGCCGCCGTCCACGTTGAGCGTGGAGAGGGGAATGCCGCTTTCCTTTGCCATCAGGGTCAGGATGTCGTTTGTCTGGAATGCGATGGATTCCAGCGCGGCGCGGACGATCTGGTTTCTGCCCGTTGCGCGGGTCATGCCGACCAAGGTTCCCCGGGCGTACATATCCCAGTGCGGTGCACCGAGTCCCGTGAATGCGGGAACGAGATACGCGCCGCCCGTGTCCTTTGCCTTTGCCGCAAAATATTCGGAGTCCTCCGCATCGCGGATGATGCCGAGCCCGTCCCGCAGCCACTGGATGACCGCACCGCCGACAAAAACAGAACCCTCCAGCGCATACTGCGGTGCCTGTCCGTCAAGCGAAGCCGCGACCGTCGTGAGCAGACCGTTTTCGCTGAACACGGGTGTGCTGCCTGTGTTCATGAGCAGAAAGCATCCGGTGCCGTAGGTGTTTTTGCTTTCCCCTTTATGCACGCACCGCTGACCGAACAGTGCCGCCTGCTGGTCGCCCGCCATGCCCGCGATTGGGATGTCGATGCCGTTCATGCGGTGATAGCCGTAGAGGTGTCCGGACGGATACACGGCGGGAAGCATTTCGCGCGGAATGTCAAAGCGGGCGAGCAGGGTGTCGTCCCAGTCGCACTTTTTAATGTCAAACAGCATCGTGCGGGAAGCGTTTGATAAATCAGTCGCATGAACCGCGCCGCCCGTCAGCTTCCAGAGAAGCCACGAATCAACCGTGCCGAAGCACAGCTCCCCGCGTTTTGCCCGCTCCCGCGCGCCCGGTGTATGATCGAGGATCCACGACAGCTTGGTCGCTGAGAAATACGCATCAATGAGCAGACCGGTCGTCTCCCGGATGTAGTCTGTGAGTCCCTCTTCTTTCAGTTGTTCGCACAGGGGCGCGGTGCGGCGGCACTGCCAGACAATGGCGTTGCAGATGGGTCTGCCCGTCGCGCGTTCCCAGACGATGACCGTTTCCCGCTGATTGGTGATGCCGATGGCGTGGATGTCGTCGGGGGAGAGCCCCTTTTTGGCGATCAGCTCCATCATGACCCCGTACTGACTTGCCCAGATCTCCATCGGATCCTGCTCTACCCAGCCGGGCTGGGGGTAAATCTGCGGAAATTCCCTCTGCACCATGTCAAGCGGCTGACCATTTCGGTCAAAGAGAATCGCGCGTGCGCTGGTCGTGCCTTCGTCGAGCGCGAGAATATAGTTGCCCATGCCTTATTTCTCCTTTTTGTTTTTGCGTTCCGATATGGCTTTTTTCACGCGCTGTGTAAATTTTTCACGCTGTGTGAACGTCTCCTTTGCATTGTCATGCGGTTTTCCCCCGACAATATCGCGGTAGCCGGGTTCAGCATAATACGCATCCGTTTCGGTCGGAAGTCCCTTTTTTGAGAGATTCCGCTCCGTGATCTCCTTGATGATGGCGTAAATGACCGCAAAGGTCGGCACGCCGAGGAACATTCCGAATACACCGAACAGCCCGCCCATCACGGTGATGGAAACGATGATCCATAAGGGCGACAGTCCGATGAAATCGCCCAGGATCTTCGGCCCGATGACGTTGCCGTCCAGCTGTTGGAGCGCGAAGATCATCACAACGAACCAGATGGTCATGCCGGGGTCAGCAATGAAAATGAAGAATGCACTCGGAATCGCACCGATGAACGGCCCGAAGAACGGAATGACGTTCGTGATGCCGACGATCAGACTGATGAGCGGCGCATACGGCATCCGGAAAATGCTCATCAGGATAAAGCACAGAATGCCGATGATGAGCGAATCCAGCAGTTTTCCGTTGATGAAGCCGCCGAACGTACGGTCGGTGACATAGGTATAGTGAACCGCTTTCTGAAACCATGTTTCCGGCAGAAGCGACGCAAACAGCTTTTTGACCTGCGCGATAAGGTGTTCCTTGAACAAGAGAAAATAGACGGCAAAGATGATGCCGAGCACGATGTTCCAGATCTCCGTTGCAAACGATGCCGCATAGGAGGTCACACCGGAGAACAGGTGCTTGAAATTGTCGTAGATCCAGGTGATCAGCTGATTGATGAGGTCGTTCAATTTGTCAAGCTGTTCGTTGATGAAGTCAACGTCGACGAGCGGGTTGCTGATGATAATGTCGTCAATCCAGGTCTGCGCCGTGGAAATGTAGACGTTCATCTTGTCCATCAGCATCCGCACACTGTCCATGATCTGCGGGATGACGATGCTGAAAAGCAGGGTAAGAAGCAGAAGAAAGATGATATAGGTGGAAATGACGGAAAGCGTCCGCATCAGCTTTTTACGCGGTTTGTTTTTTTCAAGACCGGCAAAGACCTTCTTTTCAAAGAAGCGGAGCATCGGCCAGAGAATATAGGCAATGCCGATCGCGTAGATGAGCGGTTTGCAGACGTCAATGACTGTGGACAGCACGCCGCCGAATGCTTCAAAGCGCAGAAAGATAAAGATACATACTACCGCGAACAGAATGACGAGGAACGTCAGAACCATCCGCGTGGTGTCGCGTTTGTTCCAGTCAAGTTTCATGGATAAAGTTCTGTGCCTCCAGGTATTTTAAGAACGTCAGGCGGTTTCTCGCATACGGCGCAAAGCGCATACTGCGATACAGAAACGCATCGTCCTCCGGTAAATCAATTTCCCCAAGGGTCGTTTTACAGCCGCAGGCTTTCATTTCGGCAAGCAGCTTTTCGTGTGCGGGCAGGGATGCGAGGATGTCACGCACCGCCTGCGCGTTGTCGAGTGGCGACTGCGCCGCGATTTTGGCAAGGGAACAGCTGTCGGGCATATTTTCGCGGAGAATGTCGTCGGTCAGCTCCCGGTAAACGGGTTCCAGCTTTTCACGCGCAAAAAGCATTTCCGGCTTGTATGCAAACGGTCGGTCGAAAAATTCCGCCGCTTTTTTGTAGTAGTCGAGCATCAGAAGTGAGGCGATGCCGACCTGTTCTCCGTGCAGGGCGGGAATGTCGGGATTGATGCGCGCCATCTCCCAGAAGTGGGACAGATGATGCTCCGCACCCGATGCCGGACGGGAATTGCCATTGAGCTGGATCGCAAGACCGGACAGCACCAGACCTTCCATGACCCGGCAGACAAATTCCGTGTGCGCGGGGCCGTCGGACAGAATGGCATCCCCGGCGGAGGCGATTACAGCTTCCAACTCGTCAATGACCTTGTATTCAAGCTCCATGAGGGCAGGGCAGATCTCCTCCCCCGTCAGAGCTTTCGCGATGCGCCAGTCTGCAAGACAGATGTATTTTCCGAGCAGATCGCCGACACCGCTTGCCGTCAGGCGCGCAGGAGCAGAAGCAAAGACCGCCGGATCCGCATACAGGGCGATGGGGGAACGGGACGGATAGGACACCTTCGTTCCGCGGATGGTCATCGCCGCGATGCCGGAAACAAAGCCGTCTACACTTGCCGCCGTCGGGTAGGAGTAGAACGGAATACCGTTTTCGCACGCAGTATAGCGCACGATGTCGTGAAGCGATCCCGAGCCGCAGGCGATATAAAATTCCGGCGCATGGGGAAGGTCTGCAAGCATCTTCAGTAAATCCGCGCAGATGATCTCGGTCGCGTGCGCGCTGCCGGGCAGAATGAGCAGGGGCAGGGAAAGGGATGCGGCAAGCGCTTCTCCTGCAATGGGGGCGGTGTTTTCATCCGCTACGACAACGCCGTGGCAGAAGCCGCGCCGCGCGATGTCCTCACCGAGCGGGGTGTGTGCATTTTCGCCGATATAAACGGCGTCGGTAACAAGGGTGTGCTGTCTGCCGCAGCGGCAGGGCTTCCGGAATTGATGGAGAACTTCGGTAATGTTCATGTGGAATACCTCTTGACAACAGGTCTGTTGTCCTGTTTTTCCGCATACAATGGAATCACAGAGCCGCACGGGCGCACAGACGGGATTCTGTGCAGCATCCGGGACGGCATGAAACCATGAGATACGGAGGATGTGTTTTACAATGTTTGTTTATTCTGTCCGCGCGTCCGCTGTGCGCTTCGTCAGCGTCATTGTGCTGTCCGTCATCGCGCTTGCGGCGCTGGTCGCGTTCGTTCCGACCTATGTGCCGGTGTCCCTGTTTGTTTCGGAGGATACCGTTTCCTACAACCATGTCAACTCCCCGGAGAGCCGCGCCGCATTTCTTTCGCAGTTCGGCTGGGAGGTGGACGAGGAAAACGCGGACTGCGTGGAGGTAACGGTTCCCGCGCGGTTCGATGCGGTGTATGAGGACTACAACGCCATCCAGCGGGCGCAGGGACTCAATCTGGAACGGTACCGCGGAAAAAAGGTCATGCGGTATACCTATCCCGTGACAAATTACGAGGGATACGACGGCACGGTGCTTGCGACGATCCTCGTTTATAAAGACAAGGTCGTCGGGGGAGACATCTGTTCGGCGGAGGTGAACGGATTTCTGCACGGCTTTGCAAAAGAGTGATCAGCCGAGCGCTTCTGCTTCCTCATACAGCAAAAGAAGCTGTTCTTCCAGTTCGTCCTTTCTGGTCTGAAGCTCCGACAGGCGTTTGTAGTCGGACGATGCGTCGCCCGCCATTTCTTCGTCGATGTCCTCAATTTCCCGCTCGGTCTTTGCAATGGCATCGGCGGTCTTCTGCCGGGCGCGTTCTTCCTTTCTGCGCTGGGCGGCATCGGCTTTGTTCTTTAAGAACTGCTCCTTGCCGGCGGAAAGGGGTTCTGCGGGGGCGGCGGACGGTGTACCCGCCGTTATGCCGGAAGCACTTGCATTGCCGGTTTTCTGCCGTTCCTTATACGCAAGATATTCTTCATAAGTGCCACGGAAATCTGCGAGTGTGTGGTCAGATAAGTCAAAGATGCGGTTGGCGAGCTTGTTTATGAAATAACGGTCGTGGGAGACGGCGATGATCGTTCCGTCAAAGGCGAGCAGTGCCGTTTCCAGTGCTTCTCTGGACGGAATGTCTAGATGGTTCGTCGGCTCGTCGAGGATCAGCACGTTCATCTTGGAGAGAATCAGCTTCGCCAGTGTCAGACGTGCCTTTTCACCGCCGGAGAGAACGGAGACCTTCTTTTCAATGTCGTCTCCGCGGAACAGAAACAGCGCAAGCGTGTTGCGTATCTCCGTCTGGGTCAGATTTTCGTATTCCGACCACAGCTCTTCCAGAACGGTGTTGTTTTCGTCCAGCTCCTGCTGTTCCTGGTCGTAATAGCCGACGGTGACGTTGTAGCCGTATTCATAGTCGCCGCGGTCGGGCGCGACACGACCCATGATGATCTTCAGTAAGGTCGATTTACCGCATCCGTTGGGGCCGTAGACGAAAACGTGGTCGTGCTTTTTCACCATCGCGGACACGTCGGAAAAGAGCGGCTTTCCGGGATAGGCTTTTGAGAGGCGGTTCAGCTCCAGAACGTCGTTGCCCGATTCGCCGGACTTGGAGAACTGCAGGCGGATTTTGTCGGGTGCGGCATTCGGCTTGTCCAGCTTCACCATCTTGTCCAGCTGCTTCTGGCGGCTTTCGGCGGCGATGATGTTGCGTTCCCGGTTCCAGCGGCGCTGCTGTTCGATGTACGCTTCAATGCGGGCGATCTCGCGCTGTTGGTTCTGGTAATGCTTTTCCTCCACTTCGCGGTTTTTTGCTTTCTGTTCCAGATACGACGAGTAGTTGCCGTTGTACAGGGTTCCGCGCTTGTGTTCGATTTCGAGGATCTTGTTTGTGATTTTGTCGAGAAAATAGCGGTCGTGGGAGACGACGAGAATCGTTTTCTTATACCCGCGCAGATGCTCTTCCAGCCACGACAGCGTGTCGATGTCGAGATGGTTGGTCGGCTCGTCGAGCATCAGGATGTCCGGCTCCCACAGAAGCAGACGGACGAGCGCGAGACGGGTCTTCTGACCACCCGACAGCTTTGCGATGGGAATGTCCCAGAATTCCTCACCGAAGCCCATCTGCGTGAGCATGGCGCGGATGCGGTTTTTGTATGAATAGCCGCCCTCGGATTCAAAGGTCTCGTTCATTTCCGAGAAATCGGAGATGAGCCGGTGAAACGCATCGTCGTGCGGCTTGCGTTCGGTTTCATAGGCATTGATGGCGGCCTGCGTGTCGGCAATGCGCTGTTCCAGGGAAACGAGCGCGGGGAAGGACGAGAGCATTTCTTCATAAACCGGTTTTTCGCTGTCAAGACCGGTGTTCTGCTCGAGTAGTCCGACCGTTTTGTCTTTGGCAATGTAGACCGCGCCTGTGTCCTGCTTGTATTCGCCGGTGATGAGACGGAACAACGTTGATTTGCCTGCGCCGTTGACACCGACAATGCCGAGCCGGTCGCCGTCGTTCAGAGAAAACGATACGTTTTCGAGTATGGTGTCGATGCCGAAGGAAAGACTTAAATTGTCACAGCTGATGCTGATCATGGGTACTCCTTGGGAATAAATTGATATAACAGACAATAAAGGGACTGTGGCGTGATGCGGCAGTCCCTTCTTGCTTTGGTGGTGCATTGCTGAATGTTATGATACGCCGTCCGTGCCGCCCGGGGTGATGGTGTCCCAGATACGGTTGAGCTCCGTCTGCAAAAGAAGCATGGAGACGACACCGAATCCGAAAACCGGAAGCAGAAGCAGGACAAGGGACATATCGGATGCGCCGGGAACGCCGACGCGCTGCTGCATATCGAATACCAACCTGCCGTATTTGTAAAACCAGTAGATCTCATACAGCCCGCAGGTAATGATAGAGAGCAGAAGTTCCGTTCCGGGACTGATGCTGTTGTCGCCGCGGAAATCGCGGATCTCCTGCGATACTTTGTAAATGAGATACAGTTGGTAGATGCCGCAGGTCACGATGGACAGAAGCAGCACTGCCACGGGACTTCGTTTTTCGTAATTCATGTTGCAGTAGATAAATTGTGTCTTGTTTTTGTGAGGAGATTTTCGCAGAAAATCTCTATAAGAAACAGGATTTTAATCCTGTTTCTGTCCGCACTTGTTACAGAACAGGGCATCTGCGGGCAGTTCTGCACCGCACGCGGAGCAGGTCTTGCCGGCGGGAGTTTCAGCAGCTGCTTCGTCAGCGGGTGCTTCTTCTGTGGCAGGAGCTTCTTCGGCAGCAGTTTCGTCAGCGGCTTCCGCAGCCTGTGCTTTTTCTTCAGCAGCCTGTGCCTTTGCGGCTTCGGCGGCAGCCTTGATGGCTTCGATTTCGGCTGTGACAGCGGCGAGTTCTTCGTTGCTCTTGTCGATGGCAAGGCACTTTTCGGCGATTGCGGCGGATTCGTCCGTGGATTCCTTGTACTGCTTGTAGATGAGCTTGCCGATGTCGGTGTAAGCATCGTTGATGTCAGTGGTGATGCGGTTCTGCTTCAACTTCAGCTTAGCGGTATCGGTCAGCTCACCGGCTTTCTTTGCGGTTGCTTCCGCGGCTTTGGTCAGGCTGTTGGAAAGATTCTTGAAAAAGTCCATTGTATGTTTCCTCCTTGGACGGATATAATAATTTCACTATTATATATTATACACCGTTACGGGCGGAATGTCAAGAAAATTATATGTCTCATTTTTGAATTTTTTATTGCTATCAGATTCCCATTCGTGAAAATCGCCGAAAATGGAAAAAACACCGCGCAATCCCGGATTTCTGCTTGACAAAACAGGCATTGTGTGGTATAATATTCAGGATAAAAGCAATCTTTAAGTCTGTACAGAGATACCGACAAGATGAAGCATATTCTTCAGACGAAACGGTGGATGATTTTGGCAGGAGCCGCGCGGAAATTACGGCGGCCCCCGGAATGCGCTCCGTGTTCCTTTGTCCTGCCTGTATCGGAATGCTGATATCCGGGCGGGACTTTTTTGCGGAAACGGCGTTTGTTCTGCGTGCAGAATGTCTGCGTGCGGTGATACCGCGTACAGATTGATTTATCGGAAAGGAATGGCACTTTTATGACCAAAACGAAACGGAATGCAATGGTTTACCGCGGCGGCTTTTTCTCCCCGGAAGAGGTCTCTCTTGACGTATCGGCAGGGGACAAGGGCGGTATTGTTTCCGAAAATTCCGAATATTATGTGTTTCCCGGCTTTGCGGATGTGCATGTGCATCTGCGTGAACCGGGATTTTCTTATAAGGAGACGGTGAAGACGGGAACGCGCGCGGCAGCACACGGCGGTTATACAGCGGTTTGTCCGATGGCGAACCTCGATCCCGTTCCCGATTCGAGGGAACACCTCGATGTTCAGCTCGACTGCATCCGGCGTGATGCGTGTGTGGATGCCCGTCCGATGGGCGCCATCACCGTCGGGGAAAACGGACAGGTTCTCGCAGATCTGGAAGCGATGGCAGAGGATGTCGCCGGCTTTTCCGACGATGGGCGCGGGGTCGCGGATGCGGCACTGATGCGGGAGGCGATGGTGCGGGCAAAGGCACTCGGCAAGATCATCGTCGCGCACTGCGAAGACCTGACGTATGCACCGGCCGACCCGAGAAGTGAATGGTCGGAGGTAGAACGGGACATCCTGCTTGCAAAGGAAACGGGTGCGGCACTCCACGTCTGCCACGTTTCCTCCGCCGTGTCGCTGGAGCTTATCCGGCAGGCAAAAAAAGACGGTATCGACGTCACTTGCGAGACGGGGCCGCATTACCTGCTTCTCGATGAGACCATGCGGGCGGACAGCGGAAACTGGAAAATGAATCCGCCGCTCCGCGCACCCGCAGACAGGGAAGCACTCATCGTGGCACTTCATGACGGGACGGTCGATATGATCGCCACCGACCATGCACCGCACAGCGCAGAGGAAAAGGCAAAGGGCTTTGCGGGCAGTCTGAACGGCATCGTCGGACTGGAATGCGCGTTCCCGGTTCTGTACACGGGACTGGTGAAGCCGGGCATTCTGACCCTTGAAAAGCTCATCGCCCTGATGTCGGACAACCCGCGCAGACGGTTCTCCCTCGGTGCGGCAGGTTATGAACACGGCGACTGTACCGTGTGGGCACTGAATGAAAAGACAACAGTGGATGCGGCGGCATTTGCGTCGATGGGACGCAGTACGCCGTTTGATGGCATGGAAGTTTTCGGCAAATGCATTGCGACGTTCTGGAAAGGAAGATGTGTATGGAACGCAGCTACAACAGAAAACTGATTTTGGAGGACGGGTCGGAATATCTCGGCTACGGCTTCGGCTGTTGGGAGGACCGCGTCTGCGAAATCGTTTTCAACACTTCAATGGTAGGGTATCAGGAGATTGTCTCCGACCCGTCGTATACCGATCAGGCGGTCGTCATGACCTATCCGCTCATCGGCAATTACGGCATCACGGACGAGGATTTTGAGACACGCACGCCGACCCTCGGCGCACTCATTGTCTCCGAATACAACGACCGCCCCTCCAATTTCCGATGCACCAAGACCCTGGACGAGATCCTGGAAGAATATCACATTCCCGGCATCGAAGGCATTGACACAAGAAAGCTGAACCGCTCCATCCGCGACCACGGTTCCCGCCGCGTGCTCATCACAAGTATCGGCACCAGTCTGGAAACGGGTCTGGAAATCATCCGGAACACCCCCGTCCCGCACGATGCGGTCTCCCGCGTGTCCTGCAAGAAGCGCTGGTTCTCCCGCACGCCCGACCATGTATACAACGTCGTCGCCGTGGACTGCGGCATCAAGCTCAACATCGTCCGTTCCTTAAACGCCCGCGGATGCAACGTGACCGTTGTTCCGTACAACACCGATGCCGCGACCATCCTTGCGATGAAGCCCGACGGACTGTTCCTCTCCAACGGTCCCGGCGACCCGGAGGATGTCACCCCGGTCATAGAGCTGGTGCGCGCCCTGCGCGGAAAGCTGCCGATCTTCGGCATCTGTCTCGGTCACCAGATGATCGCTCTCGCCTACGGCGCAAAAACGTACAAACTGAAATTCGGTCACCGCGGCGGCAACCATCCGGTCAAGAATCTGAAAACCGGAAAAGTGGAGATCACAAGCCAGAATCATTCGTATGCAGTTGATGTGGATTCCCTTGCGGGAACAGGTCTGGAACTCACCCATATCAATCTGCTTGACAATACCGCAGAGGGCGTGGAAAGTATGCGCGACCGCATCTTTTCCGTGCAGTATCACCCCGAAAGCGCACCGGGTCCGCAGGATTCCGGCTATCTGTTCGATCGGTTCATCGCACTTATGAAGGAGGCGAACGTCAATGCCTAAGAGAACAGACCTTCACAAGATCATGGTCATCGGTTCCGGCCCCATCGTCATCGGTCAGGCGGCGGAATTCGACTACGCAGGAACACAGGCGTGTCTGGCACTGCGTGAGGAGGGGTATGAGGTCATTTTAGCCAACTCCAACCCCGCGACCATCATGACCGACCGCGCCATTGCCGACAAGATCTATATGGCACCCCTTTCCCTGTAATATGTCGAAAAATTAGTCAGTCTCGAGCGCCCCGATGCCATTGTTCACGGTATCTGCGGTCAGACGGGACTCAATCTTGCCATGCAGCTGGAAAAGAAGGGCATTCTGCGGGAATGCCAGGTCGAGCTGCTCGGCACATCCTCCGATTCTATCGCCCGCGCCGAGGACAGAGAATTGTTCAAGGAGCTGTGTGAACAGATCGGCGAGCCGGTCTGCCCGTCCGAGATCGCAAACTCCATTGAGGAGGGTGTACGGGCGGCGGAGGACATCGGATACCCGGTCGTTCTGCGCCCCGCCTTTACGCTGGGCGGCACCGGCGGCGGCTTTGCGGACAATGAGGAGGAGCTGCGCGAGATCATGAAGAACGCGCTGAAGCTTTCCCCCGTACACCAGGTTCTCGTCGAAAAATCCATCCGCGGCTACAAGGAGATTGAATATGAGGTCATCCGCGATGCAAACGACACCGCCATCACCGTTTGTAATATGGAAAATCTCGACCCCGTCGGCATCCACACCGGTGACTCCATCGTCGTCTGCCCATCGCAGACGCTGACGAACAAGGAATACCATCTTCTGCGCGACAGCGCCCTGCGCATCATCCGTGCGTTGAAAATCGAGGGTGGATGCAATGTGCAGTTTGCACTCGATCCGCAGTCGTTCCGCTATTATGTCATCGAGGTCAATCCCCGTGTCTCCCGCTCATCCGCACTTGCCTCCAAGGCATCCGGCTACCCGATTGCACGGGTCTCCGCAAAGATCGCCGTCGGTATGACCTTGGATGAGATCCGCATTGCGAACACCCCGGCATCCTTTGAGCCGACGCTCGATTATGTGGTTACGAAAATGCCGCGCTTCCCATTTGACAAGTTCGCTGATGCGAACAACCGTCTGTCCACCCAGATGAAAGCGACCGGTGAGGTCATGAGCATCGGGCGCACGATGGAGGAAAGCCTCCTGAAAGCCGTCCGTTCGCTGGAATGCGGTGTGTACCACCTGCACATGAAGAAATTCGATGCGTTCACAACCACCGACCTGCTTGCCTATATCAAAGACGGCACCGACGACCGTGTGTTTGCGATCGCAGAGCTTCTGCGCCGCGGCACGGATGTGGATACGATCTGTAAAATTACGAAGATCGACAGCTTCTTTGTCGATAAGATCCACAACATCGTCCGCATGGAAGCGTATCTCGAAAGCAATCCGTGCGACATAAAAGCGCTCCGCGCCGCAAAGAAGTCCGGCTTCTGCGACCGGGAGATCGGCGAACTGTGGAACATGACGGAGCTTGCCGTCACCGATCTGCGCAAGGAACACGGTATTCTGCCCGTTTACAAGATGATCGACACCTGCGCATCGGAATTCGATTCGTATATCCCGTATTTCTACTCCACCTACGCCGATGAGAACGAGTCGGTCATCACCGACCGGAAGAAGATCATCGTGCTCGGTGCCGGCCCCATCCGCATCGGACAGGGTGTCGAGTTCGACTATTCCACCGTCCACGCCGTCATGACCATCAAATCTCATGGCTGTGAGGCGATCATCATCAACAACAACCCCGAAACGGTCTCCACCGACTACACTTGCTCCGACAAGCTCTATTTTGAGCCCTTGACCCCGGAGGATGTCATGAACATCATTGACATCGAAAAACCGTGGGGCGTCATCGCATCGCTTGGCGGTCAGACGGCGATCAATCTGGCAGAACCGCTTGCCGCACGCGGGGTGCGCATCATCGGCACAGACAAGGAAGCCATCGACCGCGCTGAAAACCGCGATGCGTTTGAAAAGGTGCTGACCTCTCTCGGCATTCCCCAGCCGAAGGGTCATGCGGTCACAAAGCTGGAAGACGGTGTGCGCGCCGCCGCAGAGATCGGGTATCCGGTGCTCGTCCGCCCATCGTTCGTCCTTGGCGGCCGCGCGATGCAGATTGTCGCAAACGAGGAGCAGCTGCGCCATTATCTGAAAACCGCCGTCGAGATCGACGAGGACAAGCCGGTTCTGGTCGATAAATATATCGTCGGCCGTGAGGTCGAGGTCGATGCGGTCTGTGACGGAACGGACGTCTTCGTTCCCGGCATCATGGAGCTGGTCGAACGCACCGGTGTCCACTCCGGCGACTCCATCTCGGTCTATCCGCCGTTTACCCTGAATGACACCGTCAAAGAGACAATTCTCGACTACACGAAACGGCTCGGTCTTGCCATCGGCATCATCGGACTGTTCAATATCCAGTTTATTGTCGACCCTGACAACCGGGTCTATATCATCGAGGTCAACCCGCGTTCGTCCAGAACCGTGCCGTTCTTATCCAAGGCGACTGGGTGCAATCTGGCGGACATCGGTACGCTTGTCATTCTGGGTGTGTCGCTGAAAGAGCAGGGGTATGATAAACTCTATCCCGACACTGCGCCCGAAAAATGGTATGTCAAGGTTCCCGCGTTCTCGTTCTCGAAACTGCGCGGCATGGACGTTTACCTCTCCCCCGAAATGAAGTCCACGGGTGAAGCCATCGGCTACGACCGCAAGATGACGAGAGCGCTGTACAAAGCACTCCAGGCATCCGGAATGCAGGTGCTCAATTACGGCACGATTCTTGTCACCCTTGCCGACCGCGACAAGGAGGAAGCACTGCCCCTCATCCGCCGCTTCTACAATATGGGCTTCAACATCGAAGCCACGCACGGAACGGCGATGTTCTTAAAAGCCAACGGCATCCGCACGCGCGTAAAGAAAAAGCTCAACGAAGGCTCCGAGGAGATCCTCGACTCCATCCGCGGCGGATATGTCACTTATGTCATTAACACAAGAGATCTGAGCGCATCCGGCGGCATGAATACCGTTTCCGACGGTGTGGAGATCCGCCGCTGTGCCGTGGAAAACGGTGTCACCATCTTCACAGCACTGGATACCGTGCGCGTTCTGCTTGACGTTCTTGAAGAAATCACCATGGAGGTTTCCGCGATATGAAGCAATCCTTTTTCACCGTAAAAGACAATATCGCCCTGACCCACGACATCATGAAGATGACGCTTCTGGGCGATACCGGGGACATCACATCCCCCGGACAGTTCGTCAACATCCTGCTTGACGGGATGTATCTCCGCCGCCCCATCTCCGTCAACGATGCGGAGGAGGATACCCTGACCCTCATTTACAAGATCGTTGGCAAAGGCACCGAAAAAATGTCGAAAATGGGTGCAGGCGAGGAGCTTGACATCCTGACAGGCCTTGGCAACGGCTACGACACGAAGAAATCCGGCGGCCGCCCTCTGCTCATCGGCGGCGGTGTCGGCGTTCCGCCCCTCTATATGCTGGCAAAACAGCTCATCGGAGAGGGAAAGGACGTCACTGTGATCTTAGGTTTCCGTTCCGCGCGGGATGTCTTTTACAAAGACGAATTTGAAGCGCTGGGGGCAAAGGTCTGTGTGACGACCGAGGACGGCAGTGCCGGCATCAAGGGATTTGTCACGAACGCCTTTGATTTCGCCGGGGATTATACCTACACCTATTGCTGCGGCCCGGAGCCGATGCTCCGCGCGGTATACAACGCATCCAAAACATCCGGTCAGTACAGCTTTGAGGAACGCATGGGCTGCGGCTTCGGCGCGTGCATGGGATGCTCCTGCAAGACATTGTACGGAAACAAACGCATCTGCAAGGACGGCCCTGTCCTTGAAAAGGAGGAGATCGTATGGGAGAAGTAACAAAAGCACGTCTCGGCGTGAATCTCTGCGGCATTGACATCGACAACCCCATCATTCCGGCAAGCGGCACATTCGGCTACGGCTACGAATTTGCGGAGCTGTACGACATCAATGTGCTCGGCACGTTTTCGTTCAAGGGAACGACCCGCGAAGCGCGCTTCGGCAATCCCACGCCCCGCATTGCGGAATGCCCGTCCGGTATGCTCAACGCAGTTGGACTGCAGAATCCTGGTGTGGATGCGGTCGTAACAAAAGAACTGCCCCGCCTGAAAGCCGTCTTTGACAAGCCGGTCATGGCAAACGTCTCCGGCTTCTCGCTTGACGAATATGTGGAGGTCTCCTCCCGTCTTGACAGGGAAGAGCAGGTCGGCTGGATCGAGCTGAACATCTCCTGCCCGAACGTCCACGGCGGCGGTATGGCATTCGGCACCTGCGCCGGCTCTGCGGAAACCGTTGTCAAAGCGGTGCGCGATGTTGTGAAAAAGCCGCTGATCGTCAAGTTTTCCCCCAACGTCACGGACATTGTGGAGATCGCAAAAGCCGTGGAGGCGGCGGGTGCGGACGGTGTATCGCTCATCAACACCCTGCTCGGTATGCGCATTGATCTGCGCAAAAAGAAGCCACTGCTTGCCAACACCACCGGCGGCTACTCCGGTGCGGCAGTTTTCCCGGTCGCCGTGCGGATGGTTTATCAGGTATCGAAAGCCGTCAAGATTCCGGTCGTCGGCATGGGCGGTGTGTCATGTGCCGAGGATGTCATCGAAATGATGCTTGCCGGAGCCACCGCCGTTGAGGTCGGTGCCGAAAATCTACGCAATCCCTTCGCGTGCCGCGACATCATCGCCGCACTGCCCGAAGTGATGGACAAATACAATATCAACACACTGAAAGAAATTATCGGAGGAGCACACTGATGGGAAAAGACGTCATCATCGCCTGCGACTTTGCGTCCGCAGAAGCCACATTCGCATTTCTGGACAAATTTGAAAACGAGAAGCCTTTTGTAAAGATCGGCATGGAGCTGTATTATGCGGAAGGCCCGTCCATTGTCCGCGCCATCAAGGAACGCGGCCACAAGATTTTCCTTGACCTCAAGCTGCACGACATCCCGAACACCGTCAAAAAGGCAATGAAGGTTCTCTCGAATCTCGATGTCGATATGACAAACTTGCACGCCGCCGGCACAAAAGCCATGATGGAAGCGGCACTTGAAGGTCTGACGAAGGAGGACGGCACCCGGAACACGATGCTCATCGCTGTCACCCAGCTGACCTCCACCTCCGAGGAACGCATGAGAGAGGAACTGCTCATCAACGCGCCCATCGACAAGACGGTCATGCACTACGCAAAGAATGCCGCTGACGCAGGTCTGGACGGCGTTGTCTGCTCCCCCCTGGAAGCAGCAAAGGTTCACGATACCTGCGGCAAGTCTTTTGTCACCGTCACCCCCGGTGTCCGTTTCGCGGACGGCGACATCGGCGACCAGGTGCGCGTCATGACCCCCGCACAGGCAAAGGAGATCGGCTCTGACTACATCGTCGTCGGCCGACCGATCACAGCAGCGGAAGATCCCGTTGCGGCATACAGAAGATGTGTTGCGGAATTCGTTGGATAATCAAAAACAAAAGGAGAAATCAATCATTATGGAAAACTATAAAAGAGAATTTATCCGGTTCCTTGAGGGTGCCGGTGTCCTGAAATTCGGCGACTTCACCGCAAAGAGCGGCAGAAAGATTCCGTACTTCATCAATGCAGGCGACATCAAGACAGGCGAGCAGATCGCAAAGCTCGGCGAGTTCTACGCAAAGAGCTATCTCGAAAAGGTCGGAAACAAGCGCTGTGTCCTCTACGGCCCGGCATACAAGGGCATTTCCATCGCCGTTTCCGCGGCAGTTGCGCTGTCCAAGGAGGGACTGGACGTTCCGTTCTTCTTTGACCGCAAGGAGGTCAAGGATCACGGAGAGGGCGGTATGTTCGTCGGCTATGTGCCGAAGGCAGGCGAGGAGGTCGTCATCACCGAGGACGTCATTACCGCCGGAACCGCCATCCGCGAGAGCATGGGCAAGCTGTCCGCCATCGACGGCATGAAGGTCGCCGCTGTCCTCATCATGGTCGACAGAAAGGAAAAGGGCAGAACCGAAAAGTCTGCAATGGCAGAGCTGGAGGAAGAATATGGCTTCCCGGTTTACTCCGTCGTCGATGTTTATGACATCATCGAATATCTGGAAGAGGATGAGGCGAACGCAGAGAACGTCGCGCGCATCAGAAATTACCTTGCCGTCAACGGAGCAAAGGCATGAAGACCCGGGGCCTCATTGATATTGCGGAGATGACGACCGAAGAGCTGGACGCCATGATGGACGTCGCGCTCGACATCGTTGAAAACCCCGCAAAATATGCAGAGTCCTGCAAGGGCAAAAAGCTCGCAACGCTGTTCTACGAACCGTCCACCCGTACCCGCATGAGCTTTGAATCCGCGATGCTGGATCTCGGTGGTTCCGTCATCGGCTTCTCCGATGCGCAGAGCTCGTCCGTCTCAAAGGGCGAATCCGTTGCGGATACCGCGCGTACCGTCGAATGCTTTGTCGATGTCATCGCCATGCGCCATCCCAAGGAGGGCGCGCCGCTCGTCGCACAGATGAACGTCGGCATTCCGGTCATCAACGCGGGCGACGGCGGTCACAATCACCCGACACAGACCCTGACCGACCTGTTCACCATCAAGCGGGAACTCGGGCATCTGGACAATCTCGTCATCGGCTGCTGCGGCGACCTGAAATTCGGCCGCACGGTGCATTCCCTTGTCACCGCGATGAGCCGGTATCCCGGCGTGCGCTTTGTGTTCATCTCGCCGGAGGAACTGCGCATTCCCGAACACGTCCGCTCGGAGGTGCTGGATGCACACAACATTCCGTATGTCGAGACCACGTCGCTGGAAGACGTCATGCCGGAACTTGATATTCTCTACATGACCCGCGTGCAGAGAGAACGTTTCTTCAACGAAGCCGATTATCTCCGCCTGCGTGACAGCTATATCCTGACCCCGGACAAGCTCGTCACCGCTAAAAAGGAAATGCGCATTTTGCATCCGCTTCCCCGCGTCAACGAAATTTCCGTTGCGGTCGACGAAGACCCGCGCGCGGCGTATTTCAGACAGGTCAGAAACGGAAAATTCATCCGCATGGCGCTGTTTTTGAAATTGCTCGGCATTGAAGTAAAGTAAGGAGGAAGCACAGAACTATGATCATCGGAAGCATCCGTGACGGTATCGTCATCGACCACATCCCCGCGGGGCGCGGCATGGAGCTGTATTCCTATCTGAAGCTCGGACGGCTCGACTGCGAGGTTGCGCTCATCAAAAATGCAGAGAGCGGCAAGCGCGGTAAAAAGGACATCATCAAGATCGGTGCGCCCATCGACATCAATCTCGATATTCTCGGCTACATCGACACCGGCATCACCGTCAACATCATCCGCGACGGTCAGCGGGCGGAAAAAATCCATCCCGCACTGCCGGAAACCATCGTTCATCTGATCAAGTGCAAAAATCCCCGCTGTATTACCTCCTGTGAGCAGGAACTGCCGCACGTGTTCCGTCTGACCGACCGCGAGCACGGCGTGTACCGCTGTATGTACTGCGATACCAAGGCAGAAAAGTAAAATTCATAAGTGCATAAAAATCCCCTCCGCCGGAAACAATGCTTTTGAAACCATTGAAAACCGAGGTCGGAGGGAGTTTTGTTTTATGAATTTGGATGCCAATACCTATCAGGTCTACGCCAAAGGTTATGGGAAAAAATCACCTGTTCTGCGGGACTGCGCGTGTGCGTTTCTGGTCGGTGGGATCATCTGCTGTATCGCGGAAGGCTTATACCGGCTATATCTGCATCTCGGAATCCCGGAGACCAATGTCCGCATCCTGACACCTGTGTCGATGGTCACGCTGGCGGCACTTCTGACGGGATTCGGCTGGTTTGATAAGATCGCCAAATTCGCGGGCGCGGGGACGCTCGTCCCGATCACGGGATTTTCAAATGCAGTCGTTTCACCTGCCATTGATACAAAGGCGGAGGGATTCGTTCTCGGTGTCGGTGCGAAAATGTTCATCATCGCAGGCCCTGTCATCGTTTACGGCACGCTTGCATCGGTCGTGTGGGGCGTCATCTACTATTTTCTGCACAGGGGAGGTATTGTCTGATGAAAAACAAAGGTCTGATCCGCATCCAGAATCCGCCGACGATTCTGTCCTCCGCCGCTGTTGTCGGAAAGAAAGAACATGATGGGCCGCTCGGCGCGGATTTCGATCTGCACGCGGAGGACGACCGCTTCGGCATGGATACCTGGGAAAAAGCGGAATCGGAGATGCAGCGGCTGGCGTTCGGTCTGATGCTGAAAAAATGCCGGATGCGCGAGGATGATGTGGATGCGATCTTTGCCGGAGACCTGCTCAACCAGTGTACCGGATCGTCGTTCGGACTGCTCGATTTCGGCATTCCGTATTTCGGTCTGTACGGCGCTTGCTCCACCATGGCGGAAAGCCTGATGCTGGCGGCACTGACTGTCGGGAATAACATTTTCAACCGTGCGGCGGCGGTCTGCTCGTCCCATTTCTGTTCCGCCGAGCGGCAGTTCCGCTTTCCCATCGAATACGGCGGACAGCGTACCCCGACCTCCCAGTGGACGGTGACCGGTTCCGGCGCGATGCTGGTCGCAAACGACGGCGGCGGCCCGTATGTCACGGAGGTCATGCCCGGTATCAGCGTGCAGAAAGGTATCACGGATGCAAACAACATGGGCGCGGCGATGGCACCGGCGGCGGTCGATACGCTCACGCGCTATTTTTCCTGTTCCGGCACGGTGCCCGAGGATTTCGATGTGATCCTGACCGGCGATCTTGGAGCCATCGGACATGACATCACGATGGAGCTTTTGTATTCATCCGGCTTTAATATCCGCTCCGTCTACAACGACTGCGGTCTCATGATTTATTCCGCAAAGGAACAGGACGTCCACGCAGGCGGCTCCGGATGCGGATGCTCAGGAACAGTCATTTGTGGGCCGGTCATGAAGCGCCTGCGGCAGGGTATCTATAAAAACGTGCTGTTCATCGGCACGGGTGCGCTGATGAGTCCCGGCAGTGTCCAGCAGGGAATGCCGATCGCGGGCATCGCGCATCTGGTGCGCATTTCGTCGGAACTGCCCGGGACACTTGTATCTGGGGAGGAGAGAGGGGGAAGCAACGGATGAGGGAGATCTGCATTGATTTTCTTTTGGTATTCGCGGTCGGCGGCGGATTCTGTGTGATCGCACAGCTGCTCATCGACTATACCAAAATCACCCCGGCAAGGATTCTGGTCTCTTATGTCGTCGCCGGCGTGATTCTGACCGCGGTCGGCGTGTACGAGCCGCTTGTCAAGCTCGCCGGATGCGGCGCATCGACACCGCTGACGGGCTTCGGCTACTCCCTTGCGCGCGGCGTGGAAAGCGCGGTGCGGGACAGAGGACTTGTTGGTGCGCTGACAGGAGGTCTTACCGGTACCGCCGGCGGCATCACCGCCGCCATGACCTGCGGATTTATCGCAGCGCTGGTGTTCCGCGGAAAGCCGAAGACGTAAACAAAGAGAGGTGCCGCCCGAATGCCGCACCTCTTTTATGATTCTGAAATTTTACCACCCGAACTCGTCGTAATGCGGTTCGATGATCTGCTTGTTGTAATCGTTGCCGCCGGGGAAGTTCGCGCTCTTGAGAATACCGGGTGTCAGACCCCGCTCAAGCATCTTCTCCACAACGACAGACGTGATGTTCCACATGATGTAGTCGGATGCAATGCCGGATGCGGCGGCGAAACGTGCTTCGATGCCGTCCACTTCCAGCATGGCTTCTGCCGCAGGCGCGCAGTTGTCGACCGCCAGCGTGACAAATTCGTACAATTTCTTTCCGGACGGATGAACGGGATCGACCTGACGGGCGTATTCCATGCTGGTGAACGCAATGACATTGACGCCGCGCTCCATCGCTTCCCATGCGAGGTCAACGACCGCCGCGGTTCTGCCGGAGACGGAGGAAACGACCAGAATGTCGCCCTTTTTCAGCGCATCCATGTGTTCGTCTTTCTTGAACTTCTTGTAGAAGATCGGGCCGCCGCCGCGGTAGATGAGATCCATCTCGATGGAATGGCAGATGTCATTGAGATACACCTTGCCGCCGTTGGCAACGGCATCGGCGATCATTTCACCGGCTTTGAGGATGGTTTCGGTCTGGGTGTCGCGGACTTTTGCAAACAGGTCGTCAACGGCACTCTGATAGCGTTTCATGAGTTCCATTTGGTTGTTCTCCTTTGGGGAAAAGATTATTGATTATAATGACTGATTCGGATCGTGCTGCGGTGCGGGTGCATCTGCGCGGACGGTCGGAATGATCTTCTGGGGATTGGGGCGCTTGTAAAGGTCAGAGGAGACCGTGAAAGCGTGTGCGGAAAACTGCTCTGCGAACCGTTCCCGGTCGGACAGGGAAAAATCGCCGTGCAGTGCGTGATAATGCCCGATGACCGCCCCCACAATCGGTTCAAAGGCGGGAATGTGCAGATTGCCGTCCAGACCGGCTTCGGCGAGCGTGTCACGGAACGTGTCAAAGAGCAGGGGATGCGACCGCCAGACACTGCCGGAGATGGTCACGGGCAGGGAACGGGGCAGGCGGTGCTTTTTGACGAGCGCAACGAGCTGGGAACCGATGAGATACCCGGCGCGCTCCAGAATGCGTAGAGCGGCACCGTCTCCCGCCAGCGCGGCCTGAGAAACGAGCGGCGTGCAGGAGGCAACATATGCGGTCGGGGAGACCTTGTTCTGACTGTAGATGGAAAACACGGCATGACCGAACGATTCGCGCGTGCCGCCGAGCTTTTCGGCAAGCAGATCGGTCAGCTGGGTGCGCGGGCCGCGGCCCTCGTCGTCTTCGATGGCGGCATTGAACGCGGCGCGGCCGATCCAGTAGCCGGAACCGGCATCGGATACCGCGGCACCGTAGCCGCCGGTCGCGTACCGTTTTCCGCCGCAGGAGGCGAACATGGTTGCACCGGTTCCGGAGAGTGCCAGCAGACCGTCGCCGAACAGTCCCGCCGCGTGCAGACCGAGGTCAAATTCCCCGCAGGTGGCGATGCGGTCAACGGGGCAGAGTGCTTTGATGCGCTCTACGAGTCCGCCGTCGGGAATGCCCGTGATCCAGCCGATTTCGTGCCCGCGGATGCCCATGTCGTCGATCAGAGAG
>JAFUPC010000073.1 GCA_017481495.1 Clostridia bacterium | reverse complement strand
CTGCTATGTTGTCTTTGAGCACAAGTTCACACGCCTTGATTTTGAACTCCTTGCTGTACGTCCTTTTCAATGGACTCACCTCTTTCAAGTTAATTATACCACTAACTCTTCGATTTGTCCACTTATATTATACAACTTTCGCTTCTTCACTCTTCTCTATTCACTCAACTTGTGTCCCACGACCAGACTGATGATCACGCACAGAATCACCGCCACCGACAAATCAATCCCCAGCCCGAACGTCAGGCGGATGACGGACAGATCGAGTACGAGCGGGGATTCCAGTCCGAACGTCAGCGCGTAGGAGAGCCAGCCGAGGGCGGGGACGTTTGCCGTCACGTTCGCGACAAGCGACCCGACAACAATGCCGACCAGCACGAGAAAAATATTGTAGATCGTTTTGTTCATAGCTTATGTACCTGTGCTTCAAGCACCTGTGGATCCAAATCCACCCGTGGATCCAAATCCACCTGTGGAGCCGAAGCCTCCTGCGCCGCGTTCCGTTTCATCAAGGTCGTCACATTTCGTCAGCGCGGCGATGAACACCGGAACGAATACCATCTGCGCAAACCGTTCGTCCGGCTGCATGAGATACGGCTCGTCGCTTGTATTCGATACCGACACCATGACCTCCCCGCGGTAATCGGCATCGACCACGCCGACACAGTTGGACGGCGCAAGTCCCTTTTTGTGTGCCAGTCCCGAACGCGCAAAGATGAGCGCGGCGACATCATTCCGTTCCGGCGCGATGGCAAATCCGCAGGGAATGCGCACGCGGCTGTGCGCGGGAATTTCCACGGGCGCATCAATGGCGGCGTGCAGATCCATGCCGGCGGCGCAGTCGGAGGCATACGCGGGCAGGGTCACAGTGGGGTGCAGGCGTTTGATTTTTACGTTTAAGTTCATAATATAATCTAATCCTCTGTTTCTTCGTATACAGTGTGATGCTCCATGTCAATGCGCTCGTCCTCGTGCCGAAGCTCGGGGATGTCTTCTTCAAACACGGCGATCGTAATGGTCGCGGAAAACTCGGTATGCTCCGCCGCTTCCTGCGACAGAATGACGATTTCATCCGTCACGGCGGTCATGGAGTTGATGATGCAGGTGTTCTCAAACATCGGTGCTTCGTTGTAGGCAAGGTCGAGCGTTCCGGACTGCAGGTTCATGCGGTAGATGAAATCCACGTCGTATAGATAGACAAAAATGCCGTCGGGCGATACGGTCAGCGCATCGACCGCATACCCGTTCTCCTTGAACCGGTACAGCCCACCCATGTCCATGTCGATGGGTTCTCCGGTGCGCAGGTCGTAAAAATAACAGCGGTCGTCCGTTCCCGCAAGCGCAAATACGGTATCGCGGAGGAATACGCATCCCCATTTCTGCTCCAGCGCCGTGTTTTCGGGCAGAACGCATTCCCGCGCGGCATCAGTTCCGATTTTCGTGTACCAGTTTCCGGACACAGTCTCATAGACAACGGTCAGCGATTCCGTTCCTTTTGCATACCACGCATCCGTGACAGTTTCACCCGACACGAGACAGACCGTTTTCCCGGAACCGCGGTATTCGTACAGATCGCCGTTTTCCTCGGTATAGAGAACGCGGTTCTTTTCCGTCAGCACCGCGTGACAGGCACCGAGCGTTTCCGTCAGGACAAGGCATTCCGTCTCATCGGACAGAAACAGCGTGTTCCCGTTCCCGTCTGCCGCAACGGCGTACCCGGAAAACGCACCCTCAAAGACACAGATTCCATCGGCGGATACCGCTTCAAAAAACACGCGGTCATCGCCATTCCCGACCGACGGCACCGAAAGCGTTCCGCCCCCCGGCAAGGTGAGGGATGTTTCCGCCGTCTGCACGCGGTAATACTGCATCTGCGCTTCCCGGTAGGTAAACGCAGGCGGCAGGGTGTTATGTTCCGCAGACACGGAAATGCACATCGGATTGTCTTCCACAAGCGGGATGGGATAGCCGAGAATATAGTCTCCCGATACGCGGTAATCATAGCCGCCGTCCGGCACCAGAAGCGGGTCATCCCCGCATCCGACGAGAAAAATCAAGGTGAACAGGCAGAACAGTGCGGTCAGAAAACCCCATCGCATCGCGTGCCGCCGGTTTTTGTAAGTTCCGTTTCTCATAAATCCAAGTCCGCTAAGTCAAAGTCGAAATCATCGGCTTTATAGGCGACCTCCGGATTCGTGCCGGCGTTTTCAGCCGGAACCGATTTCTTTGAGAAATCCGATTTCGGTGCGGGGGCAGATGCCGTCATGGGGGCATTTTCCGCCGTTTTCTCCTCCGACAGCGCGTCCTGCGACAGAGAAAGTTCTTCGTCCTCCCCTTCCCTCTCCCCTGCACCGGCGGCATGGGAAAGTGTCACGACCCCGCCGCCCAGAACTGTGCGGAAATCGGCATCGGGATTCTGGCAGAGGATATTGAGCACCGTACAGAAATCGCGGATAATTTCCCGCGGGGTGATCATCGCATCCGCTCCGGCACGGGCAAGGCAGAGCTTTAAGAATGCGGTCATATCGTCCGTCGTCACGCGCGCGGAAACGTCCCAGCTGTAATTCTGCCCGTGCAGTCGTGCAATGCGGGCAATGAGCGCGAACATTTCGTCGTCGGACAGCCGCCGCAGACGGATGACGGGGCCGAGCATATTCTTGTACGCGGTCGTATTGCCCGCGCCGACACCGTTGAACTGCCCCTCGGCAAGGCGGGAGCGCAGGGCTTCGTAGCTGAACAGACCGCGGCGGGTGTCTTCCAGAAACTGCGGCGTTCCGCCCATCAGAAGCGCCAGTCCCTCCGCTTTTCCCTGCAGGGTGTCGTTGAACATGGAAAGGATCTTTTCGTAGTTGTTTTCACGCGAGATGCGGTTGGTGATCTTGTAGAGGTTGACACACTCGTCGATCATCACGACAAATCCCTTGTAGCCGATGCGCCGGAAAAAGACCGCCCACAGCTTGATGTAGTCATACCAGGAATCGTCGTCGATGATGCTCCCGACTCCAAGCGCGGCTTTTGCTTCGGTTTTGGTCGTGTATTCGCCGCGGAGCCAGCGGATGCAGGCGCTTTTCGTTTCTTCGTCGTCGCCGACGTAAGCACGGTAATAGGCGTTCAATACCGTTGCAAAGTCAAAGCCGCCGACCTGTCCCTCCATATCGCGTGTGACGGAGAAAATTTCCTTTGTCAGCGCACGGCGGAATTCCTCCGTGTCGGGAGAAAGACCCGTCATCGCAAGATTTGACTGCAATCCGGACAGCCAGCGGGTGACGATCTGTGTCAGTGCGCCGCCGTCGGGAGAGGTTTTTGAAGAAAGATTGCGCATCAGCTCGCGGTAGGTGGCAATGCCCGTCCCTTTGGTGCCGCAGATACGCCGCTCCGGCGACAGATCGGCATCCGCGCAGACGAACCCGCGTTCCAGCGCCGTTCCGCGGATGAGCTGCAAGAGAAAGCTCTTGCCGGAGCCGTATTTGCCGATGATGAAACGCATCGTCGCCGCGCCCTCGGACACGTTGTCAAGATCGGACAGAAGCGCCGCAATCTCGTCCGTGCGGCCGATGGCGATATAAGGTGCGCCCGACCGCGGCACGACCCCCGCCGCGATCGAGGTGAGCAGGGTCGAGAGAATGCGTTTCGGTACGCGGATGGTCTCCTCCATGATGATGTCCTCCAAATCACGAATATCTTTCTTATTATTATACCACATTTACCGCAGGAAATCAATCGGGCAGAACAAAAATTCAGCGTTTTGTAACTTTTGGAGGGAGGGGCTTTTCGTGCGAACCTTTCCGTCTGTGTTCTTGCCAATGTATCGTTTCCCCCCAACCACAAAGGAGTACCGCCATCTCAAGCGGTACTCCTCCAATGCTTTAAAAAACCGGAATTATTCTTCGCTTCCCCAGTCCTCAACCAGTTCTTTCATCTCGGATTCCGCCTTGTCGGCGACCTTTTCGACCTGGGAGGCGATTTCGCCGCCCTCGGCAAGGACATTCCAGAAGATGGACGCCATGCCGCCGAAGTCGTAGACGTCGGCAAAGGACAGATACAGGTTGTCGAACACGATGTCCAGCATTTCGACACTGCGCTCGTCACGGACGGTCTTGGCCTTATAGGTCAGGTCATAGGAAATCGGGCGCATATTGGTATACGACCACGCGGCAAGCGCTTCGGTGACGAAGCCGGTCGTTTCGTCCGCGGCGGTCTTCGGGACACCGACGTATGCGGTCGCCCAGATGTTGACACCGGTGCGGTAGCCCTCCTGCGTGTCGTCGTATTTTGCGACGGGGAGGATCAGATAGTCGCTTTCCATGTCGCGCAGATGAACGGCGGCGCTTTCCGTGATGTGGGTCATGAACAGCGCGCGGTCTTCCTTGAATGCAGAGGTTGCAAAATCGTTGCCGTTGCTCTTCGGGTTGGTCGGTTCAAAGACCTGGCGCAGTTTGTCAACAATCGCAACGGTGCGTTCGTTGACCGCCGTCAGCGCAAGATTGCTGCCGTTCTCCGTGATGGTGCAGTATTCCACGGCGCACGCCGGCATCAAATAAATCGAGAAACAGCCGATGTTGCCGAACAGGTCGTCTTCATACGCCCACTCGCCGTCTTCGTTTAAGTCCTGGTTGATGTCCTTGGACAGCTCTCCGACGAGATCCCACGTCCACGTTCCCGCGCGCACTTCCTCAACGAAATCACAGCCCAGGTCGTAGTCGTTTGCGAGTTTGGTGTTGACAAATGTACACGCCGCAATCTGATACATCGTCGGGTTGATGTCGCCCGTCGTGAAATACATGGCGTCCTTCAGACGAAGGCTGTCGTACATCAGCGACGACCACCACTTCTGGTCAAGCGAAATGTACTCCATGTCGAGCATATTGGCAAGCGTACCCTCCAGCGCGTGCGTTTTCAGCTGTGCGCCGGTCGCAAAGACAAGATTGAAGTCGCTGTCCCCGGCAAGGACGGAGGAACGCAGGATTTCCGCGCCGCGGGAGGTCTCCTGCACATAGTCGATGACCATGTTGTAGCGTTCTTCGATTGCCGCATCGCGTTCCCACAGGGTGTCGTTGATGACCTCACCTGTCTGCGTTTCGCCGGGAATGTTGATGTGCATCGCATCGTTGGGGTTGGAGTCGAGCACGGTGTAGACACAGCCGCCGAGATCGCGCTCGCCAAGCTCGGCAAGGCGGTCGGGTTCGGTCTCAGCCGCGGTTTCCGTGACGGCAGCGGTTGTTTCCGAACCGGAGACAGAGGCAATGCTGTCCGTGCCGCCCTCTCCGTCGGAAGCACAGGAAGCAAGCAGAGAAACTGCGCCCACTGCCAACAAGGCGGCTGTGGCAAAGATTCGGTTTGTGTTTTTCATGATGGTGTATCTTCTTTCTTTGGTTTAAGTTTTTTTATGGTATCGGAGGATGGGGGATGTTGTCGGCATATGGAGCGGAATATTGCATAAAAGGCGTTGATGGAGATATTGTTTTTCGCTGTGCGAACCGTTTCGCGGATATCCTTGCAAAGACAATATCCCCGCCATTCCATCACAGACAAGGCATTCTTTTCTTTCTCACGAATGCCTCTCCCTCACCACCCGGAACGCTTCCTCTGCCACCTCAATCGTTTCGCGGATGTCCTCGTCCGACAGGGCGGCGTTGATGAAGTGGTTGTGATGGTTGGTGAAATAGACCCCGCGGCGGACACATTCGGAAATCCATTCCTGATGGAGCATCAGTGTCGGGTCGTCGGCTCTGCGCAGATAGAAGAGGGAAGGAATGCCGGACACGCGCAGGTCAAAGCCGTATTTTCCGGCGGCGAAGACAAGACCGTCGCACAGCCGCTGTCCTTTTTCCTGCAATACGCACGCAAGGTCGAGCCGCTTCATCTTTTCGATGCACGCAATGCCCGCGGCAAACGGAACGGCGGAGAGCCAGTAGCTGCCCGTATAGGAAAGCGAGGACATCGTGTTTTTCAGGAATTCCTTTCCGCAAAGCGCGGAGACATTGTAGCCGTTGGCAAGCGCCTTGCAAAAGCAGATGAGGTCGGCTTCAAAGCCGAAATAATGGTCGGAGCCGGCAAGGTCGAGCCGGAATCCTGCGCGGACGTCGTCCACGATCAGCACGGTATCGTTTTCGGTACAGAGTCTGCGCACCTCCTGCCAGAAGCCGGGGGCGGGAAGCTCGTTGTCGGCGAAGTTGCCGTGCAGATACGGCTGACCGATGATGGCGGCGATCTGTCCTTTGTTTTCTTCAAACACGGTATGGAGCGCATTCACATCGTTCCACGGAATGCAGATGTTGTTGCAGACATCCTCCTCGATGATGCCGGGATAGTCCACTTTCTGTGTCCACGGCGAGACCCCGTGATAGTACCCGCGGAAAAAGACGATCTTCTTCCGGTGCGTATACGCACGGGCGCAGAGAATGGCACCCGTCGTCGCATCGTTGCCGTTTTTGGCAAAGAACGCCCAGTCGGCACTTGCGACCGTATCGACCAGCAGCTCCGCGAACTCGATCATGCGCTCGGAGGGTGCTGTGATGCAGTCGCCGAGTTCCCTCTGCTTCCGCGCGGCTTCGTCCACATCGGGGTCGTTGTAGCCGAGAATGTTCGGCCCGTAGGCGCACATATAGTCGATAAAGCGGTTGCCGTCCGCATCCCAGAAATAACTCCCCTGTGCGCGCAAAGAGAAATACGGGAACGCATCCGTTGGGATGAAGCATCCCTCCGCCGGCCCCTGATGGCCATAAATACCGGACGGAATCACGCGCTTTGCGCGCGCAAACGCCTCCCGGCTTTTGGTATAGTCGTTGAGTTTCATGAAAAATTACCTCGTTATCCCATATCCCGATTTACGCCAGATACAGCGCCACGCGGTCAAGAATGCGGTTGATGTTGTCCACCTGCGGGATCATGCCGCGGATGGAAATGAGGCCGTCCCCGACACTTGCGACGGAATTGATCTTTCCGTCAAAGAGGGCGCGCGCGGTCAAAAGATCGGCAAAGCGCATTTCGGCGGTGATGGTTTCCTCTGTCGGGTCGGGGGACAGAGACAGTCGGTGATTTTCCGCGCGGACGGCAAAGGAAATTTCATTCCCTGCCGCAAGCAGAACCGCACCGTCGGGAATGTACGATGCGCTCGCACGTCCCACCGCATCCTCGTTTCCGATACAGCAAACCGAACGTGCGATGACGTGGAACATAAGCATCGTG
Organism: Clostridia bacterium; assembly: GCA_017481495.1. Classification (GTDB taxonomy): domain Bacteria; phylum Bacillota; class Clostridia; order Oscillospirales; family CAG-272; genus RGIG3925. The sequence continues at coordinate 3,532 of JAFUPC010000073.1, read as the reverse complement.
CTGATGCGGAAGAATGCGGGGTCGGCAAGGTCTTCGTCCTTTGGGCGCAGATAGGCGGTCAGAAGATCGGTCAGACGGGTGAAGGGTCCGGTCAGAAAGCCTGCGCGGAGCAGTCCCTTTTTCGGGATGGGCGTGACGGTGCCGTCGATCATGCCGTTAAATTTTTCGGGGGTTGGGAATGTGAGAACGATTTTGGCATCCCCGACATCCGGTGATCCGGGTGCGCATTCGGTATAGGTGCATCTGCCATTTTCAAAGGACAGAATGCCTGCCGCGCCGGGCGCGGCTGATCCGCCCGAAACGGAAATACCGACGGTCATCCGCTTTTTGCCGAGAATTTCCCCGGCGCGGCTGTCGAGTGCGCAGAGCATCGGCAGAGAGCCGAGAATGGCATGGAGGTTGATATAGGACAGTGTTCGTGTATCGGTCATAAAAGGAGACTCCATTCATCAGTTCCCGAGGGTGACGAAACAGCCGTCGCCGTATTCCAGCGTAAAGGAGATACAGCCGTTTTCGTCCGGGGTCAGCGTGGTCACGGTGTCACGGTAGTAAAGGGTCGCGGTCGTTGCTTCCGTCAGCTTCACTGTCACCTCGGATGCGGATGTGGAATAACCGGGGTCACCGAGATTCACACAGGTGAACGCGCGGCTGTGCTCGGCGGTATCGCTTTCAAAGCATCCGATGAGCATCGGACGGTCATACTGCGCCGTCACGCTTTCGATGGCATCAAATTCCACATACTGGTTGGAGAACTGCATATAACCCGGCTGTCCTTCCGTGTTGATGGCGAACGCACCGAGATTTGCATACTGCATGAACGCATCGGAGATGTTGTTCAGCTCCCGGTTGACCGCCTGCGCGCCGTACCAGTTTTCGGTCTTTTCGTTGGAACGCGCGATCAGCGCATCCTTGAAGTCCTCCGTGGAGGAGTTGGGCGTGCGGTAGGTGAAATATTCAATGTTGGTCGCGCCGAACGACAGACAGCACCATGCCTGCCAGCGCATTTCGCGTTCATCGGGCGTGCGCTTGACTGCGGCAAAGGACACCGACTGGATGTAGACGGCAAACGGAATGTCCCGTTCCCGGCATTCGGTCGCAAAGACATCGAGATTGTAGAAATAGTCGCTGTTGATGCTGCCCGCAACGTTCAGAGGATAAATATCGACCGATGCGTATTCGGGCTGTACAACGTCGAAGAACTGTCTGACGTGTTCTTCATAGGTCGCCGTTCCGAGCTGCTGTTCATTTGCGTAGGAGGGGAACAGGTTGATGTAGCCGATCTTGTCGTCGTCCGCGATCGCTTCGTATTCCTCCATTGCATCTGCAAGAATAGAGAAAATAGCGGCATTCGGTTCGTCACGGAGCATATTGCCCCAGGTGATGTCGGTGTTCAGATAATCCGAATCTTCCGTGATGGTAATCAGCTCCGGCATCGTGCCGTTTGCATCGGCTTCGGTCTTGTAGTCGTGGATGTAGGTATCGCCGTCGTGCCAGAGGGCTTTCAGCTCATACTTTGCAAGCCACTTGCAGTGCTTGTGAAACAATTCCCCGTTGGAATTTTTCTGAATGATGACCATATTATAGCCGCAGTCCTTGATCTCGGCAAACTGCGATTCATCCGTGATGTCCGTTGCGGAAATGACCCATGCGGCGATGAGAATCTTCTCCTTATCCGCGGGATTTTCCAACCGATAACTGTCGTCGGCGGTCAAAGACAGGGTTCCGCCCGCCGTAATGCCGTCGGAAATCATCGTTGTCAGAAGCTCCACACCGCGACTGTCGCCCCAGACATCCTGCCCGTCAATCGAGATTCCGTCCTCCGAAACCGTAAGGGAGTAGCTGAAATCCCCGGCAGAGAGGACACCCTCGTCCGCGCGCGCACCGATGCGGATGACCTTTCCCGCAGGAAGCGCGGCATCATCCCGCAGAACGGGCACATTCGCACCGCACGCCGCAAACAAAAGGTCGGAGATGGCTTTCACGTCCGCTTTCATATACTCGTTGTACGATGCGGGAATGACGATGGCATCATAATTCCGGATGGAATCTCCGCAGACCGTGAGGTCATCGAGCGGGAAATCGTGTTCTCGGCTTTCGTTCATCTCCACGGGATCCGAATAAAGCATGGAGAGATCGTTTTCAATATAGGACAGGAACAGGTCAATGGCGGCATCCATATTGCCCGATGTTGCCGCGATGACATAATGGCTGTCGTTTGAGGTGATGGAATAGTCGAGCATATCGGCAGTTCCGGCGTTCAGGGAAGCGTTCAATGCTTCAGATTCCGCGCGGTTGGTGTCGCCGACGAGGATCTCGTTTGCGAAGCGGTTGGCTTCGATGTCTTCCCCGTACTTGACCCAGTCAGTCGTCAGCTCGAGCTCAATGCCGTACTTCTCGCGCAGGGTGTTGCGCAGTTTGACCGCACCCGCGGTCTCCTCGGAATTGCCGCTGTCCGAGCGGACGATGGTGTAAATGGGCGCGCCCTCCGGGGTGGTCTGGGTGCCGGAACCGGTATCCGCACCGGTGCCCGTATCCTCGCTTCCGCTATTGTTGCACGCGGAAAAGAGGCACAGGCAAAGGCACATCAGCACCGCCAGAATTGCCGCCGGAATGGTTGTTTTTCTGGAATGAAACTGTTTCATGTGGGTTTCCGTCCTTCGTAAAAATATAGATACCTTAATATTAGCATGAAAGTACGGATTTGTCAAGAGGAAAACGGGGTTTTGATGAAATTTTTATCATTCTCCGACAAATGCCGGGATGATGCTGCACTGCCGGTTTCCATATCCGGAAAAAGAAAAATCCCCGGCCGCACCGAAACGGAGAGACCGGAGATTGTATCATTCAATGAATTTCAGAATGTGAACGGCTGATTACTTTGCCTTCTTCTGTGCGATAGCAGCCTGTGCAGCGGACAGTCTTGCGATCGGAACACGGAAAGGAGAGCAGGAGACATAGTCCAGACCGATCTTGTTGCAGAACTCGATGGAGGACGGGTCACCGCCGTGCTCACCGCAGATACCGCAGTGGAGCTTGTCGTTGTTTGCACGGCCAAGATCAACAGCGAGGCTCATCAGCTTGCCGACACCGGTGGTATCGAGCTTTGCGAACGGGTCGTTCTCGAAGATCTTTGCATCGTAGTAAGCGCCGAGGAACTTGCCTGCGTCGTCACGGGAGAAGCCGAAGGTCATCTGGGTCAGGTCGTTGGTACCGAAGCAGAAGAAGTCAGCTTCCTTTGCGATCTCGTCAGCGGTGAGAGCCGCACGCGGGATCTCGATCATCGTACCGACTTCGTAAGCCAGCTCAACACCTGCAGCTGCGATTTCAGCATCAGCGGTCTCAACGACGACCTTCTTGACGAACTTGAGCTCCTTGATTTCGCCAACCAGCGGGATCATGATCTCGGGCTTGACGTTCCAATCGGGATGAGCCTTCTGTACGTTGATTGCAGCGCGGATAACAGCGGTGGTCTGCATCTTTGCGATCTCGGGATAGGTGACTGCCAGACGGCATCCACGGTGACCCATCATGG
>JAFUPC010000072.1 GCA_017481495.1 Clostridia bacterium | reverse complement strand
GCCGCGAACACCGGTAAGCCTCTTTCCGAGATCGAACGCGACACCGACCGTGACAATTTCCTCTCGGCCGCTCAGGCAAAGGACTACGGTTTGATCGACGCGGTTTACGAGAAGCGTGCATAACATTTTTATAAGAATTCCGATACGAAAGGAAACAGAAAATACCCATGGCTGATAACAAACAGGGTTCCGGCACAAGACAACTCCGCCGCTGCTCGTTCTGCGGGCGCACGGAACAGCAGGTCAATTTCCTGATTCCGGGTCCCAACGGGGTCTATATCTGCGATGTCTGCATTGACGCCTGCAACCAGATCATCGCGGAGCAGTTTGAGGGCGAGAGCGAAGAAGAAGTGCTGTCGCTTGCCGAGCTGCCGAAGCCCGCGGAGATCAAGGCACAGCTGGATGAATATGTCATCGGGCAGGATGCGGCGAAGATGGCGCTTTCCGTCGCAGTCTACAACCATTACAAGCGCATTTTACAGAAAAAGAACGTCAAGGACGACGACGATGACGGCGTGGAGATCCAGAAGAGCAATGTGCTTCTGCTCGGGCCGACCGGTGTCGGCAAGACGTATCTTGCGCAGACGCTGGCGAAGACGATGAAAGTCCCGTTTGCCATCGCGGATGCAACGACCCTGACGGAAGCGGGTTATGTCGGCGAAGACGTGGAAAACATTCTTCTGCGGCTCATCCAGGCGGCGGATTTCGACATTGAACGGGCGGAACGCGGTATCATCTACATTGATGAGATCGACAAGATCTCCCGTCTGGGCGAAAACCGTTCCATCACAAGAGACGTTTCCGGCGAGGGCGTTCAGCAGGCGCTCTTAAAGATTCTGGAAGGCACGGTCTCCAACGTTCCGCCGCAGGGCGGCAGAAAGCACCCGAACCAGGATTTCATCCAGATCAACACGGAAAACATCCTGTTCATCTGCGGCGGTGCCTTTGACGGTCTGTCCGACATCATCACCCAGCGTGAGGGCGGCAAGACGATGGGCTTCCAGGGCAACATCCAGAAAAAAGCCGAAAAGGAAAAAGCCGGTATCTACAAGAATGTCGAAGCACACGACATCGTCAAGTACGGTCTGATTCCGGAGCTTGTCGGCCGTCTGCCGGTCATCGTGAGTCTCGACGACCTTGACCGCGATGCGCTGGTGCGCATTGTGAAAGAGCCGAAGAACTCCCTTGTCCGCCAGTACACGAAGCTGTTCAAGCTGGACGATGTGGACATCGTCTTCGACGACGATGCGCTGGCGGCCATCGCAGAACGCGCCATCGCACGCGAAACCGGTGCAAGAGGTCTGCGCGCCATCATGGAGGAGCTGCTTCAGGGCATCATGTACGAAATTCCGTCCCGCAAGGACGAAATCGGCACGGTGCGCATCACGCGCGCGTATGTGGAGACAAAGGATAATCCCCTTTATCTGCCGCGCACAGAGACACCGGTCTTAGAGAACCCGGTCATTGAAGCGCCGAAGAAAAAAGCGGAAGCAGATTCTGAAAACGAATAATTTTGGATAAAGAAAAGCGGTATTGCAAGGGTTTGACCTGCGGTACCGCTTTTTCATGGAATTTCCCCTATCTCTGTTCCCGGATAATAATGCGCAAGAATCTCCCGGTACCCGACATCTTGCCGCGCCATCAGCTCCGCGCCCCATTGGCTCATGCCGACCCCGTGCCCGTAGCCGGAAACCGTCAGCGTGACGGAATCTGTGTCCTGCTTTGCGACCGCAATGTCCGTAGAGCGCAGGGAAAGCAGGTTCCGGAACTGTGTCCCGGAAAAGGATCTCCCGTCTGCTGTTGTGACGATCCCCGCACGCCCGCAGACATCCTCCGTGATCGTCAGCGGCAGAGAAACCGGAACGCCGAGCCGCTCACACAGAACACCCGCATCCATCTGTGCGGTCGTGACACACCCGTTGAGGGTTTCGTCCTCCGGCGTTGAAACGGAGACAAGGTACGGATAAGCATTCCCCCAGACACTTTCCGCCGATGCGGTCATCCCCAAAGACATTGCGTGAAACACGGTGCACGCCGCCTCACCGTCCCAGAGGAGAATTTCGCCCGCGGTCGCCGAAACGGCATCCTCTGCTTTCCCGAGGACTGCATCAAAACCGTCGCCGAACCGTGTCCGGGCATCTGCCTCCGTGAGATACGCGCAGGACACCGCACTGTCGTCAGTGATGGATATGCCTCTTTCCGCGCAGTAAACGGCATAGGTGCGCACGGCGACCGCGGTCGCCCGCCATGCTTCTGCGGTAAACGATGCCGGGAGCTCCGCCCACAAGACCCGCGTGACATATGCTTCCAGGTCGATGTCCGTGCTTCCCGCATCGGTCACAAGCGGGATGTGATACGGGGATGCGGTCTGTTTTTTATCCGGGGTGTCTGTATCGGTGTCCGAAGCGGTTTCCTGTGGGGGAGATTCCGTGTCGGACATCGGTGCGGTTTCCCCGGTTTGTCCGGTCGTGACTTCCGACGCCGCACGCAGTTCCGCTGCCGGTTCTGTGTGTGATCCGGCAACCAGTCCTGCCGGAAGCAGGAGCAGAATCGCCCACAGAAGCGAAAACCAGAAAAATACGGTTCTCAATTTCCATTTTCCTCTTGCTTTTCGTGTGAAAATATAGTACAATATATGGCAGAAGCACCGAAAACATTCATCCGGAAGGAGTCCCGATATGAAAAACCACACTACAAAAGCTGATATGGCGCATCAGACCGCCATATTTCCATTTCAGAACCCCGAATCTGTTCCGCTTTCCTATGTCATCGACGGCACGGAATACAAGGGCATTCCGAAATTTTTCCGCCCGACCGTAAAACGCACTGCCCTTGATGCCAATCTGGTACAGTATACCGTCGAGGGGCGGCATATGTCCGGACTGCTCGTGTGTGCAGAGTGCATTCAGCACCGCGATTTCGCCGTCACCGACTGGATTGCGTATTTCGTCAACGACACGGACAAGCCGTCGCCCATCGTCTCCGACATCCGTATCAGCGGGGAAATCAAAGGAACCTCTGCAATTCTCGAGCACAACAACGGTGACAACTGCAATGAATCCGGTTATACGATTACCGAAACCGCGCTTGGAGCGGGTGCATCCGTGACCCTTGCGCCCGTCGGAGGAACACCGTGCTGTGATGCGGGGCCGTATATGCGTCTGTCCTTTGACGGCTGGGGCGTGAATCTCGCCATCGGATTTACCGCAGGCTGGACAGCGATGTTTTCCGGAACGGACGAAGGGGTCGCGCTTGCCATCGGACAGTGCCGCTGTCATATGACGGTTCTGCCGGGCGAGACCATCCGCACCCCGCGCGTGACGATGCAGGCGTATACGGGCGACAATGTCCGCGGGCGCAATGCGTGGCGGCAGTTCTACTTTGCGCACATCCTGCCGCGCGAAAACGGCCGTCCCATCCCGCCGAAGCTCTGTCTCCATGTCTTCGGTGACGGCGGCCCAGAATTTACCGGAACGACCGAAGAACATCAGGTGGACGGTATCCGAAAATACGCGGAACGCGGCATGAAGCCGGACATCTGGTGGCTGGATGCGGGCTGGTATTCGTGTAATTTCGACTGGCCGCAGACCGGAACATGGGAAGCGGACACGGCGCGGTTCCCGCACGGTCTGACACCCATCGGGGAAGCGTGCGAGGAGAACGGCGCACAGCTTCTGCTCTGGTTTGAGCCGGAGCGGGTGCGGCGGAATACATGGCTTTCCGACAACCATCCGGAGTGGCTTCTCGACAACGGCTCGGAAAATCTTCTGCTCGATCTCGGCAATCCCGCCGCGTGCGACTGGCTCATCGGGCACGTCAATGCAAAGATCAAGGAGTACCACGTCCATCTTTACCGCCAGGACTTCAATTTTGCCCCGGCAAGCTACTGGGAAAAATATGAGACGGAAGACCGCATCGGCGCGATGGAAAATCTTCATGTGCAGGGGTATCTGCGCTATTGGGATGCCATTCTGGATGCGAATCCCGGTCTGTGGATCGACTCCTGTGCCTCCGGCGGCAGACGGAACGATCTTGACACGATGCGCCGCGCCGTACCGCTTCATTACACGGACGTCGGTTACGGAAATCACCCCATCAAGCAGAAACAGCACCGGCTGATGTTTGAGTGGATCCCGTATTTCCGCGCGCACAACATGAGCTGGGACAATGACGAGGGTGTTTATTCCGGCGGCGGAAAACCGGTCGACCGGTTCGCGTTCCACTGCGCACTGACACCCGCCCTGACGAACATGACGACCTGCGACGGCCCGGAGGATGAATATGAGACCGCCGCTGTCATGCTCCCCATCTGGCGGCGCGCCGCGGAGCTGGAGCTGCGCGCGGATTATTATCCCCTGACGCCGTGCAACGCCGACCCCGCCGACTGGTACGCTATGCAGTTTGACGATCCGGATACAGGTGAGGGCTTTGTGCAGATCATCCGCAACACGCAGGCAAATGAGGAGACCTTTGTCCTGCACATGGTCACGCACGACCCCGAGGCGATTTATTTCTTTGAAAACATGGAAACGGGCGACATGATGCAGCTCACCGGAGAACAGCTTGACGAGGGCATTCCGGTTTCCCTTGCGAAGCGCGAGGGCATCGTGTGGTTCTATCATATTGTGGAATTATAAAAACAACATGAAATTACTTGTATTTTCCGATTCCCACGGCAGACTGGAACCGATGCGTTCCATCATCCGGATGCACATGGAGGACACAGATGCCGTTCTGCATCTCGGCGACGGCGCGGCGGAGGTGCTGACCCTGCGTTCCGTATTTCCGACGATTCCGTTCTACGCCGTGCAGGGCAACTGCGACGATGCTTCCTATACCGCGTATGACATTCCCTACGACCGCTTTCTGAATCTGGGCGGGAAAATGTTGTTTCTGTGCCACGGCGACCGGTTCGGTGTCACGCAGAGCAGTCACGGCGCGCTTCTTGCCTTTGCAAAGCACAAACGCGCGGACATCGCGCTGTTCGGTCACGCACACGTCGTCTGCGAGGCGTATTATCCGGCGGATGACAACAAACCCGGCGACAAATCGGTACACATCTTCTCCCCCGGAAGCATCTCCGTCCCGCGCGACGGCGCACCGTCGTTCGGCATTCTCGACATCACGGAAAAAGGCATCCTGTTCTCACCGGGACGGGTGAATCCAACGACAGGAGCAAACGCATGAAAGACCGCAGGATCCGTTATATTCCCACAAGGCACCCGGGTACCGCGTGTCTGTTGTCGGTCTCCCTCTTTGCCGCAGGTCTGATTGTCCGTGCGATGATGAGACCGCTTGCACCGTCCGTGGCGGTCATGCTTCTCATGCTGACCGCATATGCGCTTCTGATCATGTCAATTGTGTTTCTCTGGCGGTTCGGACTGGTTTCCTATGAATATTACGCCGTGGACGGAATTTTCTATGTCTCGCGGGTGTTGTTCGGTCATCGGCGCGTGGTCTGCGATCTGGCGCTGGCGCATATCCGGTATATTGTAAATTCCGGTGGAGCATCCGATAAAAATGATGTACCGCCCGGTATCCGTGCGGTGCGCAGTTACAATTATACTGTTTCGTGGCCCCTCGATTCCGCTGTGCGTATATATTACGGAACCAATCCGGAGCGCTTATCTGTGATGGTACTCAACGACAACACCCGGGGATTCTACGATGCGCTCCGGGTAATGGTGGAGGAGGAACACGCGCTTCTGCCAAAGGAATAAAATCCGCTTTTCTCTGCATATTTCCCGGCAAACCATGGTATCATAAAATAAAAACGGAGCTGATACCATGCAAAATGCTTATACCCCCGCTGCCTCGGCGGTGCTTTCCCATACGGAGCGCACCGCCGTTCATTATCGGCACGGCTATATCGGAACGGAACACTTATTGTACGCGCTTCTGTGCGGAAAAACAGACGGGGATGCCGGTGAGACTCCCTGCATCGCCGCGCGCATCCTGCGTTCTCACGGTATTTCGCAGAACGCTGTCCGGGGCGCGCTCGCGGCACTCCCCGCCATGCCGGTGTCCGACACGGATTCCGGTACGGATAAAACCGAACTTCCTCCCGCCATGACGCCGATGCTGAAACGCATTCTTGACCGCGCCCAAAGGGAAGCCGAACGGTTTCCGGCTTTACCTATGCTGGCGGAAAACGGGCAGAACGACAAAGCTCCGGATGTGCCGCCGCTTCCCATGATCGGCACGCCAACACGAAGTGTTGGCACAGAACATCTGCTGTTTGCGCTTCTGTGCGAAACCGATTCCGCCGCGGCGCATCTGCTTGCTGCACAGAATGTTCCTCTGCACGAACTGTATGGCGATGTGCTGTCGTTTCTGTCTGCGGTCGCAGCAGAAAGCGATATTCTGGGGCGCGACATCATGCCGGGCGGCACGCGAATGAACCCTGCAATCCCCGACACCGACGGTACGATCCGGTATACAGAGCGGTCATCGTCAGGCGGTCATGCCGGAGCAGGGCAGGACGGAAAATCATCCGGTTCCGGTTCCGCGGTCAGCGTGATGCGGTTTCTGCGCCCGATGGAAACGGATGTCACGGTCATCGGTCGGGAGGCGGAAACGGAGCAGGTGATGCGGATTCTTTTGCAGAAGCACAAGAACAACCCGTGTCTGCTCGGTGATGCGGGCACGGGAAAGACCGCCATCGTTGAAGGGGTGGCGCAGAAGCTGGCACGGGGCGAGGTTCCCGCCGGTCTGCGCGGAAAACGCATCCTCTCGCTTGATTTGTCTGCGCTCCTTGCGGGGACGCGCTACCGCGGGGATTTTGAGGAACGGCTGTGCGCGGTCGTGGACTGGTGTTCGGCGCATCCGGAGATCATTCTGTTTCTCGACGAGATCCATATGCTGATGGGCGCGGGGGCGGCAGAGGGCGCGGCGGATGCGGCGAATCTTCTGAAACCGGCACTGGCGCGCGGAACTCTGCATCTCATCGGTGCAACGACCCACAAGGAATACCGCCGTACCATTGCCTCGGACGAAGCACTTGCCAGACGGTTCCGGATCGTCACAGTTGACGAACCTGACGAGGAGACTGCCATTGCCATGCTGTCGGGTCTGCGCGGGGAGATGGAGGTGCACCATCATGTCACGCTTCCCGGGGAAACTCTCACCGCCGCCGTGCGGTATGCCGTCCGGTATCTGCCGGATCGCCGTCTGCCCGATAAGGCGCTCGATTTACTCGACGATGCGTGTGCGGCGGTGTCCCTTGCGGCGCAGAAAAATGTGGATGCCGCATCCGCATCCCACCCGGATTTCCGGAATCAGGCGGTATTGTGGGAGCGCGACCGGGCGATTCTGTCCGGAGACCTTGCCGGGGCGGAGAAAATGATGTCTGGGGGGCGCAGAATGTCCGGAATCCGGCACAAAGAACGCGATTCTGACGGAAAACCCGCGTCGCCGCTGACCCCGCCCGTCGTTCTTCCCGCGGATATTGCAGGAGCAGTGACACAGCGCACGGGAATCCCGATTCCAACAGGGAACCTGATTTCTGAAAAAACCGGCCCGATGCACCTTTGTGCAAACGAGCTTGCCGCACAGTTGTCCCGCTCGGTCATCGGACAGGACAATGCCATTTCGCGCATCGCGGCGGCATATACGCGGATGACCGCAGGACTTGCGCGCGCGGACCGTCCGGCGGCATCGTTTCTGTTCTGGGGGCCGAGTGGGGTCGGGAAGACCGCGCTCTGCCGTGCGCTTGCCGCGTGCATTTACGGCGGGGAGGAGCATCTTCTGCGCTTTGATATGTCCGAGTATATGGAACGCCACGCCGTTTCCACGCTCATCGGCGCACCGCCCGGTTATGTGGGCTACGAAACGCGCGGTACGCTGACCGAAGCCGTCCGGAAAAAGCCCTTCTCCCTTTTGCTGTTTGATGAAGCGGAAAAGGCGCATCCGGAGATTCTGTACCTGTTTTTACAGATGCTGGATGCGGGACGGCTGACCGACGGACACGGGGAGCGGGTGGATTTTACCAACACTGTCATCATCATGACGACCAACGCGGGGGCGGACACCGCGCACAGACGGGTCGGATTTGTGCAGGACACCACCGGAAACAATCTGTCCCCATCCTTTACCCCCGCCGACCCGATTCCCGATGCACTGCTCCGTGCATTCCCGCCGGAATTTCTCAACCGCTTTGATGCTGTGATCCCGTTTGCGCCGCTCACGGAACAGGCAATCTCGGAGATCGTACAGAACCGGCTGGATGCGCTCATCCGCCGCGCGGCGGAAAACGGCATGTCTCTGCGCATCACGGCCGCGGTAAAGAAATATCTGTCCAAAGCCGCGTTTGCGCAGTCAGCACTCATGGGTGCAAGACCGGTGGTGCGCCTGATTGCCGACCACATCGAAGCACCGCTTGCAGATGCGTTAGCCGCAGGCGCGGGAACATTCGTTGTGCGGATGGAGAACAATATTCCAAAGGTGCAAAGAGAGGGGATATCAAAAACACCCTCTTGCAATTCCCCCGATTCTGTGGTATAATAGACCTATCAAAATCCACAGAAAAACCACAGGAGAAACGCGCATGAACATTCTGATGACGACCATGAAAATGGATATCGGCGGGGCGGAGACACACATTCTGGAACTTGCAAAGGAGCTGACACGGCAGGGACACACGGTCACGGTCGCATCGGCTGGCGGGGTGTTCGTGCAGGAGCTGGAAGCGGCGGGCGTGCGCCATGTGACCGCTCCTCTCCACACGCGGAGACCGGATTCCGTTCTGCGTGCGGCGGGGATTCTGCGCAAACTGATCAAAACCGGCGGCTTTGACATCGTTCATGCCCATGCGCGGATTCCAGCGCTGTTGTGTCATCTGCTGTGCAAACGGTACAGGGTGCGGTTCGTCACGACGGCGCATCTCAATTTTCATGTCAATTTTCTCTGGAAGCTCCTCACCCGGTGGGGCGAGCGCACGGTCGCGGTCAGCGACGACATTAAGCAGTATCTCATCGACGATTACGGCGTGTGTACGGACAACATTTCCGTGACCATCAACGGCATCAACACCGACACCTATGCGCCGGGACTCGATGCCGCGGCGGTGATGGAAGAATTTTCCCTGTCGCCGGAGAAGCACCGCATCGTCTGCGTGTCGCGTATGGATGCCGACCGTTCCGAAGCGGCGGTGCAGCTGTGCGACATTGCACAACGACTGTATGCTTATGACAATTCGGTGGAACTTCTGCTCGTCGGCGACGGCGACGATTTCCCGCGGCTGTCGGAACACGCACAGAACGCAAACGAAGCCGTCGGATTTCCGCTTGTTCGCCTGGCGGGGGCAAGAACCGACATCAACCGCCTGATCGCGGCAGGGGATATTTTCGTCGGAGTCTCCCGCGCGGCATTGGAAGCGATGGCGATGGCAAAACCCGTCATCCTTGCGGGCAACCAAGGGTATCTCGGCATTTTCACAGAGGAAAAATTTCCCGCGGCTTACGACTCCAATTTCTGCTGCCGCGGCTGTGAAGAGACAAACCGCGATGCGCTGTACCGGGACGTGACGGCACTGCTTTCGATGCCCCAAACAGAACGCGCCGCCATAAGCGACTTCTGCCGCGCGACGATCAAAGAACATTATTCCGTCTCCCGCATGGCGCGGGATTATCTCTCCATGTATGAATCCGTGCGGCCGTTTGCGCCGTATAAACATGGGGACATTCTGTTCTGCGGCTATTACGGCTTCCGCAACATGGGGGACGATTCGCTTCTGCGCGCTATCATTGACAATATCCGGAAGTCCGACCCCGATGCGCGCATGACGGTCATGTCGAAAAATCCCCGTGAGACCCGTTGTCTTTACGGAACCCATGCCGTCAACCGCTTCAACCCGTTTTCGGTCGCGCGCGCGATGAAAAATGGAAAACTGCTCATCTTCGGCGGCGGAAATCTGCTGCAAGACGGCTCGTCCGCACGGTCTCTGCTTTATTATACGACCGTTCTCCGCGCGGCAAAAGCGCTTGGGATGAAGATCATGGTCTACGCAAACGGCATCGGCCCCCTGCATCTGGAAAAAAGCCGCACTGCCGCCGCAAAAGCACTGTCCTTGTCTGACGTCATCACCCTGCGGGAAAAGGATTCTATCCGGGAATGCGCCGCGCTCGGCGTGACCGCACCCGTCATCCGCCTGACCGCCGACCCCGCATTTACCTTGAAAGAAGCGGATGCTTCGTGGACAGCGGGGCTTTGCCGGAAATTTGGAATCACGGACGACCGCCGCTGTTTCATCGTTGCCCTGCGTGAGCGGAAAAACGATGGCGGGGAGACCCCGAAAAAGGTCGCCGCCGTCTGCGACCGCATCCACGATACATACGGTCTGACCCCGGTCTTTCTGCCGATGCACGACCCGCTCGACCGCGCAGTCAACCGCGCTGCGGCGGCGCTTTGCCACAGCGAAACAATCTTTCTGGAAGGTCTGACCGGATCGGAAATGCTCGGGATTCTGCGGCGGATGGAATTCGTTATCGCCATGCGCCTGCATACGCTCATTTACAGCACCGCCGTCGGCACACCGTCGATGGGTCTTGCTTACGACGGCAAGCTCCGCGCGTTCATGGAAACGACCGGACAGCCGTATATGCTTGATTCCGCGGATGAAGAACAGATGCTTGCCTACGCGGGAGAACTGCTTTCCAAAAAAGAGGAGATCCGCGCATCCCTCTTATCCCGCGATGCACAGTACCGGGAACTTGCGATGGAGGACGCGCGGTGCGCGGTGGAACTGGTGAAACCGGAGAAACCGGTGAAAAACGCAGATTAACCTCCGGAAATCCCGTATTTTTTGCAAATGCAACCGCTGGTTGCGCGTGTTTTCAACCGGACTTGGTTGACGGGGACGGTATTTTGTGGTAAAATAAATGCGAAAAAGAGAAAACGGAGGTACACCGCAATGACCGAAACCCTTGGCGCACGCATCTGCCGCCTGCGCACCGAACGCGGAATGTCGCAGGGAGACCTGGCCGACCGGCTCGGCGTTTCCCGGCAGTCCGTTTCCAAATGGGAAACCGATACATCCACCCCAGACCTTGAACGGCTCGTCGCACTGGCGGAGGTGTTCGGGATGACGCTGGATGCGTTGATCTTGAACAAACAGGAAAAACCGGACGAACCGGAGAAAGCGGACCGTCCGGAAAAGCCGCACAGTCTGACAGAGAACATCCCGATCTCAGAGCATGTTCCGCAGGACAGTGCTGTTCTGATGGCAGACGGCGCGACCACGATCCTTGAGGACACACCGTCCCCGAAAAATAAACGGTACAACGGACAGCGGAAAGCCGGTATTGTCCTGTTTGCGATCGCGGCGGCGGGAATGCTCGTCTTTCTGATGATGGGATTTACGGGCGGTTCCGTTTTGTTGGGACTGCTGAACGGTGCGCTGTTTATGTCCCCGCTCTGGATCTTCGGCTTGATTCTGTTTTATTCCAGGAAACACACCGCGATGAAATGCTTGTGGACGCTGACGGTTATGTTCCATATCGCCTGCCGGATACTGGGCGCCGGGTCGGCACTGCCGATGCAGATTTTCCGGGTCTTCTTTGCCGTGACCGCCATCTGCACGGGGTACGGTTTCCGTCACGGAACGGAAAAAGACACATTACAGCGGAATGCGGTGTGGACGGCGGTCTGGGGCGCGGGTTTTGTTCTGTTTTATTTTGGATTCACGAAATTCTGGTCGTATCTCGTTTTGCATCACACGGAAATGCTGATAAAATACAACGCCTGGCTGAATCCGATGATGACCGTCGCCGATGCCGTTTACATGGTCTTTTTGACGCTTCTTGCTGTCGGCGCTGCGCGCACGGTCACCTGCATTCTTGCCAAAAAACGCGCATCTGCCGCAAACGAATAAAAACAGCCGCAAACGCACATCCTGTCTTTACCGAAACCAAACCGGAAAGGCAGGATCTTTTGTTATGTGTACCGCATTCACGCTGACAGACAGCGGTTTTTATATGGGGCGGAATTTTGACCTGGAATACTCGTATGGGGAACGCCCGACACTCACCCCGCGCAATTATCCGTTTCTCTTTACGGACGGTACGGTGTGCGCGCACCACGAAATGCTCCTCGGCATGGCATATGTCAGAGACGGCTGCCCGCTCTATTACGATGCGATGAATGAATCCGGCCTTGTGATGGCGGGACTATCGTTTCCCGGTTATGCGCATTATGAAAAAGCCGAACCGGGAGCGGGCAAAGTCGCGCCGCACGAACTGATTTCCTATGTGCTGACCCAGTGCAAAAGCGTGTCCGAGGCGAAAACTTTTCTTCGGGACAAGACGATTGCCGATATTCCCGTGTCGGCGGATCTGGCAAACACACCGCTTCACTGGTTTATAGCGGACAGGCGCGCGAGCCTTGCCGTGGAAGCGATGGATAACGGTCTGCATCTGTGGGACGATCCGATGGCGGTTCTGACCAACGCCCCACCCCTGCCGTTCCAGTTTGACCGCCTGCGCGACTACCGGGGACTGTCACCCGATGCCGGCGCGAACCGTTTTTCTCCTCGGATGCCGCTGGAATGTTACAGCCGCGGTATGGGTGCCATCGGTCTGCCGGGCGATTTCTCGTCCTGTGCGCGGTTCGTCCGCGCGGCATATGTAAAGGAAAACACCGTCACAGAGCCGACCCCGGACGGGTGCGTGAACCGCGTGTTCCATATCCTTGACAGTGTCAAGGTCCCCCGCGGCTGTGTGCGCACAGAGGAGGGTGCCGACACGGCGACGTTGTATTCCGCCTGCTTTGATGTGCCGCGGGGGAAATTCTGGTATGAGACGTATGACGAGCCGGCACGGCGGTGTGTTTCGTTTTCGGATGCAGGCGCGGAGAGGGAAGTGACGGTGTTTTGAGGGGATGGAAATGTGCCTTCTTTGACTCTGTAGGACGTTGTTTCTGCTAAATCTTGACATTGGCAAGGACGCAAGCAAGACGGTTTTCGCGAAAAACCTTCCCCAATTGGTTTATATCCTTGCAAATGTAAAGATTTAGCAGAAACATCATAGCTGCGCTCATCGAGCGCTCCCACAGACGTAACATACTCCCCGAAATCCCCCAATTCTTTCAAAATTTTTCAAATACCCCTTGCAACTTTCGCCCGGACAGTATATAATATAAGTAACGATATTTTTTGTATGCAGAATTTCACCGATATTCTGCAAAAAAGGAGTCCGAACATGAAACACGAGCTTCCGAAACTACAGAACACCCCCATCATTCCGACCGACCATTTTCCGACAAGAATGCAGTGCTTTGTCTTCCGCAACTGGGAGATGATCGCCCCCGCTGTCCTTGCGCGCGTGCTGGGATGCGATGAGGAGACAGTCCTGGCGCTTGCCGGGGAAATGGGTCTGCCGACACAACCCGACGTTGATCCCGACTGGCTGGAAAAGGGATATATCACCATCATCCGCGCGAACTGGCATCTGTGTACTTATGAGCAGATCGCCGAACTGCTCGGCTGGGACACCGACCGCCTTGCCTACACCCTGCGGGAGGATGACTTTCTGTCCGTCAAACTCGGCAACTTCAAGCCGGACGTGCCGCCGGTCGCCTATGCGCCGCTGACCGAAGAACAGAAAGAGGCGACACAGGAGATCCGCCGCGTGGTGAGAGCCGCCTTTGAGGAACTGCCGCACCATCCGGCAAAGCCGTTCGATTTCGCGCCGGTGTTCGCCACGGTCGGCTGTTATCCGGAAACCGCATCGGACAAGCCCGCCCGTTTTGAGAACCGCATCGTTTATTCCTACTGTGCCTTGTACGGTGATACGTTTGCCGACCGCCGGCTACTTGATGCTTCGTTCCCGGATGAACTGCTTCGGGCATACCGGTCACTCGGTGTGACAGGTGTCTGGACACAGGCGGTACTGTACACGCTCGTACCGTATCCGTTCGCACCGTCGATGTCCGAGGGATACGAGACCCGTCAAGCGGGAATGCGCTATCTTGTGGAAAAGCTGGCGAAATACGGCCTGAAGCTGTTTTTATACATGAACGAACCTCGCGCAATGCCGCTGTCGTTCTACGAAGAATACCCCCATCTGCGCGGTCACATAAAGGAAGCCGAGGGTTACGCCGCACTGTGCGTGTCGACCCCGGAGGTGCGCGACTATCTTTACAACGGTTCTAAACAGTTGAACGAAGCGGTTCCGGGACTGGGCGGGTATCTGACCATCACCGCAAGCGAAAATCTGACCAACTGCTACAGCCACGCGACAAAAGAAACATGTACCTGCCCGCGGTGCCGGGAGCGGATGCCGTCCGACGTCATCGCCGATGTCAACCGGCTTCTGTACGAAGGCGCAAAGGAAGCAAATCCGGACATCGCTTTGCTTGCGTGGAACTGGGCATGGAACGGCAGGGAGCCGGAGATGACCCATCATGTCATTGACAAGATGCCCCGCGGCATCGCCGCCATGAATGTCTCCGAGGAAGCGGTGAAAAAGAACATCGGCGGCGTGGAGACGTCTGTCATAGACTATTCCATTTCCGTCGAAGGCCCCGGCGATTACGCGCTCGATACCTGGGCATACGCACACAAAACAGGACATCCCGCTTATGCCAAGCTGCAGCTCGGCGTGACGTGGGAAATCTCCACCGTTCCGTGTGTTGCCGCATACGAAAAGACCTGGCGGCATCTGTCGGGTATTGTGGAAAAGGGCGATGTGGACGGCATTATGCTCGGCTGGACGCTCGGCGGATTCCCGTCCCCGACCTTGCGGCTGGCGCAGTGCTTCTATGAGAAAAACGACCGTCTGCCGACGTTTGACGAGCTTTGCGCCGCAATGTTCCCGGACGGCGACACACCCGCCCTTGTACACGCATTCCATCTTTTGTCCGAGGCATACGATGCGTACCCATTCCATATTTCCACGGCGTACAACGGAACCCAGCAGGTCGGCTCGTCCAATCTGCTGTATCCCGAAAAAACAGGGTATCACGCGACGATGACCGGCATTCCGTATGACGACATCGACGGCTGGCGGGCGATCTTCCCGCGCGAGGTCTACGTTGACCAGCTGAAACAGCTCTCCGACGGATGGCACGAGGGCACGCTTGCGCTCGAGTCTGCCGCACGCATTTCCGATGACTGTCATCTGACGGCGCCGGTGCGCTGGACGAAAGCCGCAGACTGCCATTTCCGCTCGATGTACAACCAGTGCATCTTCGTTCTGCGGCGTGAGGAGGGTGTCATCGACACGGCGATCGCCGCCGAGGAAGCGGCGTTGGCGGAAGAACTGCTCATGCTGTCGGCAGAAGACCCCACCATCGGCTACGAGTCTGCAAACCATTATTTCTATCACAGAAACCATCTTCTGGAAAAACTTCTGAACTGCGATCACATCATCAGAACATATTAAAGGAATACGACATATGAAATATCTTGAAAACCGCATCCGCGCCGAGGGCGTGATTTTACCCGGCGATGTCCTGAAGGTCGGACATTTCGTCAATCAGCAGATCGACACTGACCTGCTTTCGGAAATGGCGCGGGAACTGCACCGCCTGTACCGGGCGGAGGGCGTGACAAAGGTGCTGACCATCGAAGCCTCCGGCATCGCTCTTGCCGCCGCCGCGGCGCTTGAAATGCACGTCCCGATGGTGTTTGCAAAGAAAAACGCATCGAACAACGTGTCGGGCGAGGTCTACACGGCAAAGGTGACCTCCTACACCCACGGGCGCACCTATGACGTCGTGGTGCCGAAGGACTATCTTTCCCCCGACGACCGCGTGCTGATCGTGGATGATTTTCTCGCGCAGGGAAATGCCCTGCTTGGACTCATCGACATTGTGAACGCATCGGGTGCGGCGGTCGTCGGATGCGGCATCATCATCGAAAAGGGCTTTCAGCCCGGCGGAAAGCTTCTGAGGGACAAAGGCATCCGTGTCGAGTCGCTTGCCATCGTCGAGTCGATGGATGCGGCGACCGGCGAGATCACGTTCCGTGGGGAATCATAAAAGAAAAACGACAGCCGGACGGCTGTCGGGGAGCAGAATGAGGAGAAAACGATGCAAACCCTGAAAGAACTGTATAAAATCGGACGGGGGCCGTCCAGCTCCCACACGATGGGGCCAGAGCGCGCGGCGAAGCTGTTTTCTGCACGGTATCCCCTGGCAGATGCGTACCGCTGTGTCTTGTACGGCTCCCTGTCGAAAACAGGAAAAGGCCACGGCACAGATCGGGTGCTCATGGAAACCTTTACGCCGAAACCCGCAGAAATCGTATTTTCCGACACACCGGAGGAAACCGGATCCTTTGCGCACGAAAATACAATGGATCTGATCGCCTATGAAAACAAAACGGAGATCGGGCGGATGCGCGTTTACAGTGTCGGCGGCGGCACCATCCGTGTGGAGGACGAGGACACAAACGACTGCACCCCCAAAGAAATCTACCGCGAAAATTCCTTTCATGAGATCGCCGTCCTGTGCAAATCGCGCGGCATCCGGCTGTCGGAGTACGTCTTTGAAAACGAGGACGACGATTTTCCCGCGTATCTGCATGACATCTGGGAAACGATGAAGCGCGCGGTGCTGGAGGGACTGACGACGTCCGGCATTCTGCCCGGGGGTTTGAACGTTGAGCGCAAGGCGCAGTTTCTCTACAACCAGCGGCATATTGACGAAAGTCCGTCCACCAGAGAAAACCGCATCGTATGCGCATATGCGTTTGCCGTCAGCGAACAGAATGCGGACGGCGGCAGGATCGTGACAGCACCGACCTGCGGCGCGTGCGGCGTACTCCCGGCGGTTCTGCGGTATATGCAGGAGAAGAATCATTTTTCGGATGAAGACATCATCCGTGCGCTTGCTGTGGGCGGTCTCATCGGCAATCTGGTGAAGACGAATGCGTCCATTTCCGGCGCGGAATGCGGCTGTCAGGCCGAGATCGGCACCGCCTGCGCAATGGCATCCGCCGCACTTGCGGAGCTGTTTGAAATGGGCATTGACCAGATCGAATACGCCGCCGAGGTCGCAATGGAGCATTATCTGGGCTTAACCTGTGACCCCATCTGCGGTCTTGTCCAGATTCCGTGCATCGAGCGCAACGCCGTCGCCGCCATGCGTGCTATCAACGCGCTGTCGCTTGCCAATTTCTTGTCCGGTACGCGCAATATCTCGTTTGACGTTGTCGTGAAGACCATGTACCGCACCGGCCGTGACCTGCACGAAAAATACCGCGAGACCGCAGGCGGAGGACTGGCGGAGATGTATCAGCAAATTGCAGACGGGAAATAAAATAACAGAAACGGTGCCGCAGGCTGACCCCACGGTACCGTTTTTCGAGTTTTCATTATTTTTCTTCCAGAGCATCCAAAAGATACTCCCACATCCGCTCATAATCCGCCATCGAACAGGATAGACTGTCCGTCTTCTTGGGATTTTTGATCAGCTGCGGCTGATCCTTTTCGCGGAGCACCATATCCACAGCGCGGTCGAAAACTTCCGTCAGACCGCGTTTTTTTGTGTCTTCCAACAGAACGAAGAACCGGATGCCGCGCCGCATGGCGTGCCAGCGCAGGGAGAGCAGGGGCGCGCCGTTCTTTGCGGGATAGATGTAGTAGGAGTCACCTGCGTTCCAGGGGCCGACAACGGCTTCCGCACGCGGATCGTCGTTCCAGACTGTGTAGTCCCAGCGCAAAAATCCGCTGACACCTGCAAACGATGCGTAAATACAGAGGAAATAACTTTCCACCAGATCGCTTTTCAGGAAATTGTTCGGATAATCCGGCCCGCAGCAGACATAGTGCAGAAACCGCTTGTCCGGGTACGCGCGGAACAGTGCCTGCATTTCGTCGTATTTTCCCGATACTGTGTCGATGTCAAAAATGAAATCGTCCATCAGATATGCAAATGCTTCTACAAATTCCGGCTTGTCGCACGCGGTCTTGCACCGGAAATGCGGTGCGTTTGTGTGCAGGCGTTCGAGACTTTCCTTGAACGGTTCCAGAACGTGCGGCTCATCGGCGGAAATGCGCACGCGGTCGATCTGGTCGGTGTCGATGAAATAGCGTTCCAGAGAACGGATATAGTCATCCACCTCACAGCCGCGCTTCATGTAGCGGTAGGTGCCGCTTTCCTCATCAAAATACCGGATGTG
Source organism: Clostridia bacterium (assembly GCA_017481495.1). Lineage (GTDB taxonomy): Bacteria > Bacillota > Clostridia > Oscillospirales > CAG-272 > RGIG3925. Next base: position 20,144 of record JAFUPC010000072.1, on the reverse strand, counting down.
CATACAATCGGGGTAATCCCGGGCGGTTTTTCCGTTGTAACGGACATCTGCGTTCCAGACGTTGGCAAGTCCGAAGACGGAAATGCACTCATCCACACCGTACTTTGCACACAGGTCGATGTAGCGCTGCATGGCAGTATAATCGTAGACAAATGTGCCGTCCCGCCGCTTTGTCACACCGATGATGGAATATTCGTAAAGATTCGTGTGCGCGGGCATCTGATGGCACCACTGACCGTTCCACGGGATCTCTGAGGCCACGACCGTGACACTCTTGACCCCAAGTTCACCAAGGGAGCGGCAGTAGGGTTCCAGTACCGCGAAATGCGCATCGCTCCACAGCGGCACCTCGTGCTTGCGGGCGATGTTGGAAAGATGCTGCCACAGATCGAGATGGAAGCCGTTGTGCGCGTTGTCTGGGAACGTGTAGCGGCGGACATCCAGCGTAAACGATGCCCGGCGGAGGAGCACTTCGTCCTCAAAGGCGGTGTTGTAATAAAAATCGAGATGCCCCGAATATGTCCCCGGCTGTGCATCTGCGGGAATGTGCATCGAGCAGAAGAGCTGTGCCGTCACGCCGGCGGGAATTTCCTTGACCGGGTCGGAAAGCAGGGCATCGGCACGGGACGTGCCGTCGTTGATCTTATGCAAAGCCGCGTGCTCCACCGTCACGAAAAACGGCGCATCGGACGATACGCGGACGGTCGGATAGGCGGGATCCTGGGAAAACCAAGGAGAAGTGTCACAGGACAGCGCAAAGGCACGGTCGGCGGATACCAGAACGGAAAACGCGGCATCGTCGTTCTTTGCGGTGACGATGCGGATACTGTCCCCGGCATCGGCGGGGATGAGCGGTGTCACACCGTTTTCGTCGGCGGACAGCTTGTAGGATGCCGGAACGGGCGTGATGCGGAGCTGCATTACAGCGGTTGTTTCAGTCATGAGACGATTCCTTTTTGATGGCTTTGTAGAGATAATAGTTGTCGTTTGCAAGCGGTGTGACCGAGAGGACGGTGAATCCGGCTTCTTCCAGTGCTGTGCATTCCGCACCGACGGTCAGCGGCGTGTCGATGTGTGCGTATTTCTCCGGTTCTTCGGCAAGCACCCGGAAGCCCTCTGCCTGTGCCGCGGGGTCGGATGCGGTTTTATCGGCGTTTAAGAACAGTCCGCCCGGCCGGAGCACACTGTATACCCGCCGGTACAGCTGTACCTTGTCCTCGGGGGTGAAATGATGCAGAGCGGATGTTGAAATCATCGCATCGTACAGGGGGGCGGTGCCGTCTTCTCCCCGGAAGGGGACTTCGAAGAAATCCCCAGACACAGTCGTCACACGGTCGGCAAACGGGCGCGTGCGCAGAACAGCGAGCATATCCTCGCTCAGATCGACTGCCGTGACAAAGACCTCCGGAAACCGTTCATAAAGCGGAATCAGCTCCAGTCCCGTTCCCGCACCGAGGTCGAGAACGTGCGTAGTGCCGTCCGGAAGCGCGTCAGTGAGTGCGCATTTGCTTTCCATGAAGCGGATGTGAACATCATCGTAGCCGTCGGTCTTGCGGTCAAAAAAGGCTTTTAAATTTTCGTTTCGTTTTTGTAAATCCATAAATCAGTTCAGTTTATTATTCAGATATTTTTCGTAGTTGTGGTCGGATACTTCGTTTAGGTTTACACTCAGATGGTCGATGCATCCACGGCCGCGGCCCGCATTCTCGCCCTCCACCAGAACCGGATTCTCGGTCTGATTGCCGCAGAAGCCGATTTTAAGCGAGGTCACAAGCGTATCGAGTGCGCCGTCGCAGACAATCGCCGCATGACGGCCGCCCTTGGGGGCATACCACCAGCAGAAGCCGTTCGACACCGTGCTTGCAATGCCTTTTGCGAAGCGGTAGCCGATGCCGAAGTGGTCGGAATACGCATAATCGTACCAGTTGTTGCCGCCCTCATCCCAGAAGCCACAGCTTTCCGTGTAATCGGTGTAATCGCAGGTGTATAAGGGATGGATGTTACGCAGGGAATTGCCGCCGGATTTCAGATGAACACCGATGAAGACCCGCGCAATGCGCATATTGGTCAGTGTGTTGTCGTAGCCGTCCAGGAGAACGCCGACGGAATCGCGCGCACCGTTGCCGACGATGTTCACGCCGGAAATGTCCGCGTCCGACGAGCCAGAGTTGGCGCCGTGCTTGATGTGGATGCCGATTTTCGTGTGCTTGATGGAAACATCCCGCACGACCGTCTCCCTTCCGCCGTCAATGGAGATACCGGATGCAACACCGGAGCCGTCCACGATGCCGCCAGCAAAATAATAATTCGAGCCGACCGTGTAAATGTCGTTTTTGGGATGGGATGCGCCGAGCCGCACCATCGCTTCGGGAGAATCCCAGTTCTCCGCCGCTTTCAGGCGCGCAAAGCAGGAAAGCTGCAAGGCGACACTGCGTTCAGGGTCGGCAGGCGTGAGAATGGGTTTTGACAGAAGATAAACGCCGTCCGGGAAAAACAGCGTGCGGTTGGGATTTTCTTCAATGAGCGCATTGAGCGCATCGGAAACATCCGTCACGCCGTCGGCGGGCAGATAATCGGTGACATTCAGATAACCGTTTACAGTTGCAGTCATGGTTTTGATTCCTCCCCTTTGGAAAATTACGGATTTTATGATGTGAAATTCTTTTTGTAAAATTCGGAAATAAATGCCGGAACACCCCCATCGGCGACGAAATCCGCCTGTGACATCAGATCGGGATGCGTGTTTGCCACAGCGACACGGATGTCGGAGGCTTCAAACATCGAAAGGTCGTTTAAGTTGTCGCCAAAGCACACCACGGTTTCCGCCCTTGTGTACCGGCGCAGAAATTCCACGGCGTGGCGCTTGGAGGCGCGTTCGTCAAAGATTTCCAGATAAAAAACAGAGGTATCGTAATGGTCGCGGTACGAGGTGTACCGGATGTGCGGGACGGTTTTTACCGCTTCCTCCGCCCGGCGGACGTCGTTTTCCGGTGCGACAAGACAGAAATAGATGATCTCGCCGTCGATCTCCGAAACATCGTGGATGTGACGGAACGGTTTTCCGTAGCGCAGCTTCCGCTCCTCCATGAACGCCCGCATAACATCACAGGAAATGTCGCGGTAACAGGTCATAAGCGACCCGTCCCAAAGCAGGGTATAGATGAACGGATACGTCCCCGCCGCTGTCATCGCATCCAGAAGATGCTGTGCCGTCTCACGGGAATAGACCGCGCGGTCAACGTATATCCCGCGCACCATGTCGCGCAGAAGCACCCCATTCATCAGTGCCACAGGCGGGGAATCCGCGTGAAAGTCGATGCCCGATAAGATGTGTTCCACGGATGCAACGGTGCGGGCGGTCGCGTAGGTGATGCGGATACCGTCTGCGGTCATGCGGTTGATGGCGGCGGCATCCTCGGCGGCAAGGGTCGCATCGGGGCGGAGCAGGGTGCCGTCAAGGTCGGTAACGAACAAAGTCGATGCGGCGTTCACAGCGTTACCCCGTCACGGAAGATGGAGATGTCGCGGTAGCCGTGTTCCTCGTTTTTCGTGCGGAGTTCGCCGGACGCAAGGCGCAGAACGTAGTCGTACAGCTCCCGCCCGCGGGATGCAATGTCCCCGGTTTTTGCGATGATGCCCGCATCAAAGTCGATCCAGTGCGGTTTTTTCTCTGCAAGCGGGGTGTTGGACGAGATTTTGACCGTCGGAACGGGAGAACCGAACGGTGTGCCGCGCCCTGTGGTGAACAAAATCAGCTGTGCACCGGAGACCGCAAGAGCAGTCGCCGCCACCAGATCGTTGCCGGGTGCGGATAACAGATGCAGTCCCGTTTCTGTGACCCGTTCCCCGTAGGAAAGGACACCGCACACGGGAGACGTTCCCGCTTTCTGCGTACAGCCGAGCGACTTATCTTCCAGCGTGGTGATACCGCCGGCCTTGTTGCCGGGTGCGGGATTTTCGTAGATCGGCTGACCGTAACGCTGATAATACCGCTTGAAACCGTTGACAAGCGAAACCGTTTTGTCAAACAGGTCTTTTGTCGGACACCGCTCCATGAGCAGCTGCTCCGCGCCGAACATTTCGGGAACCTCGGTCAGAATCGTCGTTCCGCCCGCGGCGCACAGCATATCCGAAAACACACCGACACACGGATTTGCCGTGATGCCGGAAAAGCCGTCCGAGCCGCCGCATTTCATACCGACAACAAGTGCGGAAACGGGAATGTCCTCCCGCTCGTCCACGGCGGCAAGACCGATGAGGTCTTCAAGAACGGAAAGTCCGGCTTCGATCTCGTCGTCGGTCTCCTGACAGTTCAAAAACCGCACACGCGCGGGGTCTGTTTCCCCTAGCACTTTTTTCAACTCGCCGATGTTGTTGTTCTCACAACCAAGCCCCAGCACCAGAACGCCGCCGGCATTTGGGTGGTGGATCAGACCCGCAAGCGCATCCTGTGTCATCCGGTGGTCGCCGCCGAGCTGGGAACAGCCATAAGGATGCATCCATGCGTAAACCCCGTCCACGGAGCCGCGCACCATCGCCGCTGCTTCTTTTGCAAGCGTTTCGGCGACAGAGTTGATGCACCCGACCGTCGGAACGATCCAGATCTCATTGCGGATGCCGGCACGATCCCCCCGTCGGCGATATCCGCGGAACGTCTGCTTGTCCGGCGGCATGAGGGAGGAAAAACCGGTATCCTGCATCCCGTGATATTCGTAGGAAATGACGTCCGATAGTCCCGTTTTTACATTGTGCGTATGCACCCACGCGCCGGCGGGAATGTCTTTTTCGGCGTGTCCGATGGGCGCGCCGTATTTGATGACGTCAGCCCCTGTGGGAATCTCCGTCAGCGCGAATTTGTGTCCTGCGGGGATGTCCTCGGTCAGGGTGACACCGCAGGATGTCTGCCCGGCACAGAGCGCGGTCAGCGCGACCGCCACATTGTCGCCGGGGGTGATTTTGATATAGTCCATAATATAACCTATTTTTCAGATCACGGCTTTGATCGCCGCACCGATCCCGTTTTCAAGGATGATACGGTACAATTCCGCCGCGCATTCCGCAAAGCTCGGAATTTCATGCAGATCCATTCCCCAGAATGCGGCCTCACTTGCAAACCGGTCGGGAAGATCACTGTCCTCTTTGTGTTCCGCAAAGAACGCAAGCACCGCACCGTCGTCACGCAGGACACCGTCGTCTGCATGAAGCGCGTACAGCCGGCACAGCGCGGCAAAGGACAGGCACAGTCCGCGTGGAACCAGTCCATCATGGACGACACCGTTTTTGACGGAATCCATGACCGAGGGCAGAACGCGGGTCTTCCATTTGGAGACGGAATTGAGGGCAATGGACCAGAGCGCATGGTCGATGTACGGATTGTCAAAGCGCTCCAAGACCGCATCCGCAAAGGCATCCAGTTCCTCAGCGGGCAGGATGTGCGACATCGCCGGGATGATTTCTTTGTATACACACTGCTCGATAAACGGGCGGATGAGGGGGGCGTGCATACAGTCGCGTACGATCTCCTCTCCCGCAAGAAGTGCCGCCGGGACAAACGAGGTGTGCGCGCCGTTGAGAATGCGCACCTTACGCGTGCGGTAGGGGTTCACGTCGTCCGTGATGACAACGGGAAGTCCTGCGTCCTCCAAGGGAAGCGCCGCGCGCACCCGTTCGGGTCTGTCCGTTTCGATGACCCAGAGCGCAAACGGTTCGCAGACGGTCAGAAGACGGTCTTCATATCCAAGGGTCTCGGCAAAGGATGCCGCGCCGTCCTTCGGATATCCCGTGACGATGCGGTCAACAAGGGTGTTGCAGAACACACAGGCATTTTTTACCCAGTCCGAAAATCCGTCGCTGAGTTCCCATTCCGCCGCGTACCGCAGAACGAGACCTTGCAGAATCCGCCCGTTGTCCTCAATCAACTCACATGGGAGAACGACGGGAGCCATATCGGCATCACCGTCCGTTGCCCGGTAGCGCAGATACAGAAACGAGGTCAGATACGCGGGGAAATTGCCGTTTTCCGCACCCGGGCGGGCTTCCCCGTCCCAGGCGATCCCCGCTTCGGTCGTGTTGGAAAGAATTGTCGTGAGCGTGGCTTCTGCGGCGCAGGCGGAAAACGCATCCCGCGCTTCGGGCAGATGGCGGAGTACGCGGACGGCGGTGACAACGCGGGATGTGTCCACGACCTTACCTTCCTCCCTGCCGCGGGTGACGACGGTATAAAGACAATCCTGCTCCGCGAACGCCGGATGTTCCGCGCCGTGGAACTGGAAAATTTCCACAGAGCCGTCGAAGACACCGGCTTCGTTTGCTTTATCGATCATCATATCGGCAAACGCGCGCAGGAAGTTTCCCTGTCCGAACTGCGCAATGCGCGCCGGGCGGGAGGGTTTTGTTACGGTTTCTTTGATGGTTTTCATAATGTTTATACGGCTGCGTTGGTTCAGAGGGTATCAAGCATTCTGTGGATGACGGGCCACGCATCGTTTGCATAGAACCGATGCTCACCATCGCCGACGACGTGTGCGATGGCATCCGGAACGCCGAGTGCATCGTACATCTTCTGTCCCAGAGCGACACACGCCTTAGCGCCGTCGAGCGGGAAGATCGGGTCGCGTGCGCCGGACACGACGACAAGGGAACGGGGTGCCGTCATCGCGCACAGGTCGCCCATATCAAACGCCTTTACCACGCCGGGAACAAAATTGCATTCGCAGTGGAGCATTGCGCCGATGGAGTCGGCATACGTGCAGACGGCGCAGGAGGGAATGGCGATCTTGATGCGCTCATCCATTGCCGCCGCGTAAATGGTTGCCGTGCCGCCGCCGGAGTTGCCCATGCACATGACCCGATTGGGGTCGATATAGTCGGTGAAGCGTTCACACAGCACGTCAATACAGCGGCTGATGTCCCAGACACGCTCCCCGATGAGCGTCCGTCCGAGCAGGATCGCACGCATCGCCGCCTGACGGCAGTCGGGGCCTTTTTCCGTGCCGCCGCATTCGCCAAAGCACCGCTGTTCGATGGCAACGGCGCAGATGCCCTCTTTGACTGCGCGTACCGCAAAATCGCGGTCGCCGCCGTGGCAGGTCTCCTCATCGCCCGGATATTTCGGACGGCCGAGGGAGATGTGCATTCCCTTGGAATGACCCTGTAAGCAAAGCACGACCGGAAGCGGCCCATGTGCATCTTTCGGAATGAGCAGATGACAGGGAACGGTGACCTGCTCCTCTGTGACAAAGCGGAAGCGGATCTCGCGGCAGCCGATCTCCTCATCCACGCGGTTCAGTTCCACCTGCATGACCGGTACGGTTCTGTGCTTTTCAATTTCCGGAATGCCGAGCAGGTCGGAGAGGGTTTCTTTTGCACGGGAGCGCCATGCGGCGGGGGATTCACTTCCGTCCCAGCGGCAGGCGGGCGTTTCCCCGGCAATCTTCAGAAGTCTGTGATGATGTTCCAGCGGTAAAAGTCCGATGTTCATAAAATGTTTCTCACTTTCGTTGTCCGGTTCGCAGAACCGGAATTTTCTTTCTGATGCTATCATACCACAGAATCGTGTTTTTTGCAATAGAAATTCATAAAAAAGATGAAAAAATCTTGACATCCGGCCGGATGTGTGGTATATTGATAGCAGAAAACCGGATGTCATTCAAAACATTCCAAAGCAAAGGAGAGATCCCCATGAAAACCTACGACATTACCCCGATCGTAAAGAACATTGAAAAAACCGTCGCCGCTCACAAGGTCTCCGACGGCAATTATGCCCGCTGGCTGTGGCAGAACGACAAAGGAACAAGAGAACTCGGCTCCAATCCCTACGGCTGTGCAGATGCGGCGAACATCCTCTACTCCATCGGCGCCTTTCCGCGTGACCCCGGCGAGCGCGCAAAGTGGGTGGAGACCTTGCAGGCGATGCAGGGCGAGGACGGTCTGTTCCATGAGCTGACCCATCACGAGATCCACACAACAGCGCACTGTGCCGCCGCACTGGAGCTGTTCGATGCCGCACCCGCCCGTCCGTGTACCGCACTGCACAAATATCTTGAATACGATAATTTCAAAGGTCTGATGGACGGCCTGAACTGGTCGGGCAATCCGTGGTCGGAGTCGCACAAAGGTGCGGGCGTCTACGTCGCGCTGAATCTGACGGGCGCGGCGACAAAGGAATGGAACGACAATTATTTCAGATGGTTTGCCGACAACACCGACCCCGAAACGGGACTGTGGATGGGCCCGCGGTATCTGGAGATTGAGCGCAAAGCGCCGATGTATTTCTATATGGCGGGGACGTTCCACTATCTGTTCAATCACGAATATGCGCATATGCCCCTTATGCACCCCGAAAAGATGATCGACACCTGCATTGAAATGTACGACGACCCCGCGGGTCTTCCGAAGAATTTCGGAACAAAGGCGGACTTTATCGAAATCGACTGGATCTTCTGCCTGACCCGCGCACAGCGGCAGACCCCGCACCGTTTTTATGAGGTGCGTGAACGGCTGGAGGATTTCGCCGAAAAATTCCTTGACTTCTGGTACAACGCCGACTGGGAGAAAAACGAGACCCTCAACGACCTGCATATGCTGTTTGGCGGTGTCTGCGGTCTTGCTGAGCTTCAGCAGACCCTGAAAGGGAAGATGGTGTCCGATGTGCCGCTGAAATTGGTATTGGACAGAAGACCGTTTATTTGAGTGAAAAAAACCGCGGGTTCCGCCCCCACACAGGAGACCGGAACCCGCTTTCTTATTCTTATCCTTTACTTCAACCCGGAGAACACACGGATCGCCTTTGCCACATCCGCTTTCATCGCTTCCGTTGCGGCTTTGACAATTTCGTGATACTGCCCAAATGTTTTGCCGTTGATGGCTTCCGCACCGGCTTTTGCCATGTAGGTGTAGTAATTGATCTTCGCAACACCGAGGGAGATCACGCGGCGGTAATCTTCTTCGGAGACCCCGGAGCCGCCGTGCATGACGAGCGGAACGGAGACAAGGGAGTCGATCTTTTCAAGCCGGGCAAAGTCAAGCTTCGGCTCTTTCAGATACAGCCCGTGAACCGTGCCGAACGCGCACGCGAGCGCATCAATGCCGGTTTCATCGACAAACCGTTTTGCGGCATCGGGGTCGGTGTAGATGGATTCAGGATTGTCCATGTCGCCTGCGTTGCCGCCCTCCCGGCTGCCCATCGAGCCGATCTCCGCTTCTACGCTGGCACCGGTTTCCTTTGCAAGCGTGACGACTTCTTTGGTCTTTGCAAAATTTTCTTCGGTCGGGAGTGCGGAGCCGTCGAACATGACACCGGTGAAGCCGAGTTCCAGACCCCGTTTCACATAATCCACATCCGTGCCGTGGTCGAGGTGGACACAGACGGGAACGGATGCCTTTTTCGCCGCCGTAAGCATGATGGGCGCGACTTCTTCCATCGTGCAGAGACCCATCTCCTCATGGATCTGGGCGTGCATCAGAATGACAGGCTGGTTAAGCTCCTCCGCCGCCGCTAAAATGGCGCGCAGGGAAGCGAGGTTCGGGGTGTTGAACGAGCCGACAGCAATTTTACGTTCTTCGGCGATGGCAAGAATTTCCTTTAAGGTAACAAGCATGATGGGTTCTCCTTTGTGTGTTATATGGGTAATGAGATGATGTTTCAGGGGTGCGTTCTGTACGGAAAGTGCGGTTTTGCAAGCGGCATCGTTTCCATCGGCACAATGCCGTGACCGGCGAGAATTTCAAGGGATTCCCGATAGGAATCCGCCTCACACAGCATTCCCGGCTCATGCGCATCGCATCCGAGGATGACGTCGTTCCCTACGGCACGCGCGATGTCCCAGAAGTGCATCACCGGTTCGTGCCAGAACGCAAACCGGCGCGGGATGTTGAATTCCAGCGGCACAGACAACCGCTTCGCTGTCTCGCAGAGCCGGGTCATGTGGCGGTCGTAAACGTCGTCCGCGCCCATAAAATCCATCAAATCGGGATGCGCCACGCACGAAAACAGCCCCGTTTCCAACCCCGCGACAATCTGGTCAACGTAGGCGCGGAGATACCATTCTTCCGCGACCTTGATGCCCGCATGACGGTAGGAGGTCTCATTTTCAATGTAGTGCTGTCCGATGATGAAATAGTCTACGGGAAAGCGGCAGAGGTATTCCACCGTCATGTCAAAAAACTGCGGATAGTATTCCAGTTCGTAGCCGATATAGATGTCGATGTCGCCGGCATATTCTTTTTTCAGCGCGGCAAGCGTGCAGGCGTAATCCTCTGCAAGCTCCGTGTACATCCGCATATGCGAAACGAATCCGATGTCGTTGACGAGCGGCGCGTGGTCGGCAAAGCCGAGGATTTTGATCCCTGCGCGGATGGCGGTCTCGATATACTCCCGGTCGGAGCCGGATGCGTGGCGGCAGCGGGTGGTGTGGGTGTGGTAGTTGGCGGTCAGGTGGGGAGCGGTCGTTTTTTCAATCATCATTGATCTTGGTTCTTTCTTTTGTACTGTGGATCAGTTCTTCGTAAACGATGCCGTATTTTTTTGCGATCGTCTGCGCAAAGGATCTTCCGTCCGGCGGGCGGCGGACAATGCGGTAGGTGCGTGTTTCGTTTTCCGCGACCCCGGCGACAAGAAAATCAATGCGGCTGGCATTCCGGTCACCGGCATTGTCCGCATTGATCTCATCGGCGTAGGAACTCAACTCGTGAAAATGCGTTGCAAAAATCCCGCGTACACCGGTGTGCGCAAGCGCACGCAGAACCGTGTCGGACAGTGTGACCGCATCGCGGACGTCTGTCGAGGAAAATGCTTCATCCATGACAACAAGCGCCGCGCCGTCCAGACCGGAAAAGATGGCGGCAATGTCTTCGCATTCCTCTGCAAGCCGTCCTTTTTCGTTGAGCGACCGGAATTTCGGGAAATGAACGTGAATGTGTGTAACGGGACTGATCTCAGCGGCATCCGCCGGAACCATCATGCCGAGCTGTGCCATAAACTGGATTAAGCACACCGCGGACAGAAACACGGATTTCCCGCCATTGTTCGGGCCGGTCAGGAGAAACAGTCTGCCATCGTCGTCAAAGGAGAGGTCGTTTCTGACAAGGTCCGTCATCGGCCGACCGTTCTCCGAAAATTTCATGGCAAGTACGGGATTGTACAGTCCTTTTCCCTTGAAATGCTTTTCTGCCGGGTCTGTGAAAACGGGTCTGCATAACGGCAGACCGCATTCCCGCATCCGCAGTCCGAGTTCCGTCAGACCGGAGATGAAACGCAGATCGGGCAAAATCTCCAGTAAAAACCCCAGTTTATCCGCAAGAAACGCTGTGATTTCCGGCTCCCATTGCCGAAGCTGTTTTTTGAAAAGCTTGTCAACCCCGGTGTACAGCGCGTGTTCCAGAACGTCAAATTCATCGGGTGTGATCTGCCGTTTTGTCACAACAAGCGGCGCAACGGAACACAGACTGTCCCTGGAATCGCCGCGCAGGAGTCGGTCGATGAGCGTCCCGGATTCGATATAACGGTTATTGACGGAAAGAATGCCCGCTTCATTTGGGGACAGGGAAGCATCGAAATTGAATCCGATGGAGATGCTTTTGATTTTGGCGATGTCGTCAAGAAGCTGTGCGGTACCGCGTTTGAAACGGCGGTATTCGTCATCCGCAAGGGAATGGAGCGCATCAAAAAGCGCGATGTAATCGTCCGAGGTCAGAGCAGGGCGGATTTCTTCATATGCGGCACAAGCACGGTCGATGATCTCAAAATACAGAGAAAGCTGCTTGACGGAATAAAGATTCCGCTCACCGTCCGCCTGTCCGTTTTTCTTTCTGACAAGCTCGGAGAGATATGTGAGACTTGTGATCCATTCGTCGACCAGAGCATTCAGTCCGGGAATTTCCGCTGTGTCACGCAGAATGCGGCTGCGCTTTTCAAGAACGGCGACAGATGCGGAAAGATAATCCGTGATCTCCACCCCGCGCAGATACAGAAAGCGGTCTGCGCCGAGAGATTTCAAAAGGTCGGGAGAACAGGTGACATCCCTGCTTTTCTGCAAAAATTCAAAGTGCATGACCGCATCCTTTCATTTCCATAAAAATCTGATAAATTCCGCCAGAAGATATGTGACAAAAAGCTGTGACAACATCACGACGGCAAACGAGATACGGGAATAATACCGTATCCATAACCCGTAATAGAGGCGGACAAACAGAAGGGAGGCAAACATCAGAGCGACCGATACGATGACGAAGATCCCGGTGCGCAGAAGAAACGCTGTCAGATGCAGGGCGGCGGTGATCAGGGCAATGAAAAGAAAAAGACTGCGCGGGATATACAGCCGCCGCGGATCCGCTCCATTGATAATGTCGTGGATACGGGTAAAGGGATTGCTCATATTTTTGTTTTTCATATTTATATTTTACCCCGTCTTTCCCCGTCTGTCAAGAGCAATCGGAAAATTCGTCCTGATTGACAAAAATTTAACAGAATTGTTTGTCAAAATTCTGACATTTTCTTGCGAAACCCCTTGCGAAAAGCAAAAAAATGTGTTATAATGTATGATGGAAACAAATGATGTGTCCCCGCGGGCGAAAAAGGCTCCGCGACTGTATGGCACAGCATCATCTTTAAGGAGGATAAGATCCATGCAAAAGAAAATCAGCTCTACTCCGTTCCGCGGTACGGCGGAGCAGGAAGCACAGCTGCAGAGCATCATCGCCGCAAACAAGCATGACAAGAGCCGTCTGATGGCGGTCATGCAGGAAGCACAGGGCATTTACGGCTATCTCCCGCTGGAAGTGCAGAACATGATCGCAGAGGGTATGGAAGTCCCGCTGGAAAAGGTTTTCGGCGTTGCAACCTTCTACGCACAGTTCTCGCTGACCCAGAAGGGTGAGGTTCATATCGCCGTATGTCTCGGCACAGCCTGTTACGTCAAGGGCTCCGGCACCATCTACGACGAACTGCAGAGCCAGCTCGGCATTGCAGGTGACGAATGTACCGACGATGGCAGATTCTCTCTCGCCGCAAGCCGCTGCATCGGTGCCTGCGGTCTCGCACCGGTCCTGACCGTGAACGACGAAGTTTACGGCAGACTGACCAAGGACGATGTCGCCGGCATTCTGGAAAAGTACGGCAAGTAATCAATACCGTTTCAAGGAGGAATACGCATACATGAAAACAGTTGCTGAACTGCAGGCAATCAAGGAAGCGTCCATGGGCGAGATCGCCCTGCGTCTGGATGACCCTGCGCTTGCATCCCAGTCCAAATACAAGAGAAATGTCCTCGTCTGCGGCGGTACCGGCTGTACCTCGTCCCATTCCGAGGCCATTATCGAAACACTTCACACTGAACTTGAAAAGCACGGTATCGCAGACGAAGTCAAGGTCGTCCGCACCGGCTGCTTCGGTCTGTGCGCACTCGGCCCGATCATGATCGTTTATCCGGAAGGCTGCTTCTACTCCATGGTTCAGGCAGAAGACATTCCCGAGATCGTCGAGCAGCACTTTGTGAACGGCAAGATCGTTGAAAAGTATCTTTACAAGGAGACTGTCCTTGCCGACGGCTCCATCAAGAAATACAATGAGACCGACTTCTACAAGAAGCAGGTCCGTGTCGCTCTGCGTAACTGCGGTGTCATCAACCCTGAGGACATCAACGAATATATCGCACGCGACGGTTATCAGGCACTCGCAAAATGTCTCACCGAGCTGTCCCCCAAGGAAGTCACCCAGACCATTCTCGATTCCGGTCTGCGCGGCAGAGGCGGCGGCGGCTTCCCGACCGGCAAGAAGTGGTCCTTCATCGCCGACGGCCCGCAGAAGTACGTTGTCTGCAACGCCGACGAGGGTGACCCCGGCGCATTCATGGACAGATCCGTCCTTGAGGGCGACCCGCACTGCATCATCGAGGCAATGACCATCGCAGGTTACGCTGTCGGTGCGGATATGGGTTATGTCTACGTCCGTGCGGAATATCCGATCGCGGTCACCAGACTGCAGAAAGCCATCGAGGATGCCCGTGCAAACGGTATGCTCGGTAAGGACATTCTCGGTTCCGGCTTCAGCTTTGATATGGAGATCCGTCTCGGTGCGGGCGCATTCGTCTGCGGCGAGGAAACCGCACTCATGACCTCCATCGAGGGCAACCGCGGTGAGCCGAGACCCCGTCCGCCGTTCCCGGCAGTCAAGGGTCTGTTCGGATGTCCCACCGTTGAAAACAACGTCGAGACCTTCGCAAACGTCCCGCAGATCATCCTGCGCGGCGCGGAATGGTTCGCATCCATGGGTACCGAAAAGTCCAAGGGTACCAAGGTCTTCGCGCTCGGCGGCAAGATCAAGCACACCGGTCTTGTTGAGATCCCGATGGGTATCACCCTGCGTGAGATCATCGAAGAGATCGGCGGCGGTGTCCCGAACGGCAAGCAGTTCAAGGCAGCACAGACCGGCGGCCCGTCCGGCGGCTGTATCCCCGCACGTCTGATGGATGTCGCGGTCGACTATGACAACCTGGTCGCAATGGGCTGTATGATGGGCTCCGGCGGTCTGATCGTCATGGACGAGGACAACTGTATGGTCGATATGGCGAAGTTCTTCCTCGAATTCACCGTCGACGAATCCTGCGGCAAGTGTACGCCCTGCCGTGTCGGTACCAAGAGACTGCTTGAGATCCTTGACAAGATCACACGCGGTGAGGGTACGCTTGAAGACCTTGACAAGCTCGAGGATCTCTGCAACTACATCAAGTCCAACTCCCTCTGCGGTCTCGGTCAGACGGCACCCAACCCCGTTCTCGCCACCCTCAAGTTCTTCCGCGAAGAATATGTCGCCCATGTTGTTGACAAGAAGTGCCCGGCCGGTGTCTGCAAGAAGCTTGTCTCCTTCGTCATCGACCAGGAAAAGTGTATCGGCTGCGGCAAGTGTGCAAGAAACTGCCCGGTCAATACCATCGTCAAGACCGATTATGTCGCACCCGGTCATCGTCTGCCGTCCATGAGAATTGACACGTCCAAGTGTATCAAGTGCGGCGCTTGTATCGATGGCTGTAAGTTCGACGCAATTTCCAAGCAGTAAAAAGGAGGAGCCGATTAAATGGATATGATCAATTGCAAAGTAAACGGTATTGCTGTCAGCGTACCGAAGGGCTCCACAATTCTGGAAGCCGCAAGAGCAGCGGGCGTGGAGATCCCCACCCTCTGCTATATGAAGGAAATCAATGCCATCGGTGCCTGCCGCATCTGTGTGGTTGAAGCTACCGGCGCACGCGGTCTCGTTCCCGCTTGCGTTTATCCGGTAAGCGAGGGCATGGAGATCCAGACCAACACCGCAAAGGTTCAGGCAGCGCGCAAGACCACGCTCGAGCTGATCCTTTCCACCCACGACAAGAAATGTCTGTCCTGCGCACGCTCTACCAACTGCGAACTGCAGAAGCTGTGCAACGACTACGGTGTCACCGGTGACGAATTTGAAGGCTTCAAGCCGGAATTTGCCATCGACGATTCCGCACCGCACCTTGTCCGTGACAACAACAAGTGCATTCTCTGCCGCCGCTGTGTCGCTGTCTGTAATCAGCAGTTTGTCGGTATCCTCGGTGCAAACGACCGCGGTATCGACACCAACATCGGTCAGGCATTCAAGCTGAATCTGAACGACACACCGTGTATCTCCTGCGGTCAGTGTACCGTCGTCTGCCCGACCGGCGCACTCACCGAAAAGGATGACACCGACAAGGTCTGGGCTGCCATCGCCGACCCGACCAAGCACGTCGTCATGATGACCGCACCCGCTGTCCGTGCGGCGCTCGGTGAAGAATTCGGCAATCCGATCGGTACCGGTGTTGAGGGCAAGATGGTTGCCGCGCTCCGCCGTCTCGGTGCCGACAAGGTGTTCGACATCGACTTCGGTGCCGACGTCACCATCGTCGAGGAAGCAACTGAACTTCTTGACCGCGTCAAGAACGGCGGCGTTCTCCCGATGATCACCTCCTGCTCGCCCGGTTGGGTTCGCTTCTGCGAACAGTACTATCCGGACGAGATCGACCACCTGTCCTCCTGCAAGTCCCCGATGCAGATGACCGGCGCGATCATCAAGACCTGGTATGCGGAAAAGGAAGGCATCAAGCCCGAGGACATCGTCGTCGTCGCTGTCATGCCGTGTACCGCAAAGAAGTATGAGATCAAGCGCGAAGACCAGGATGCCGCAGGCGTTCCGGACGTGGATGTTTCCATCACCACCCGTGAGCTTGCCCGCATGATCAAGCGCCAGGGTCTGAACTTCAACGCTCTGCCCGATGAAGAATTTGACAATCCGCTCGGTCAGGATACCGGCGCAGCTGTCATCTTCGGCACCACCGGCGGCGTTATGGAAGCGGCACTCCGTACCGCAAACGACTGGCTCACGGGCAAGGACAACACCGAGATCGTCTACGAAGCGGTCCGCGGCAATGAGTCCATCAAGGAAGCAACGCTGGAAATCGCCGGCATGACCATCAAGGTCGCTGTCGCATCCGGCGGCAAGGCTGCAAACGAGATCATGAAGAAGATCGCATCCGGCGAAGCTGACTGGACGTTCGTCGAGATCATGGGCTGCCCCGGCGGCTGTGTCACCGGCGGCGGTCAGCCGATCCACCCGCAGTATGTCCGCGACACCGTTGACATCCACGGCCTGCGCGCAAAGGTTCTCTACGACCAGGACGAGGCCGCTGTCCTCCGCAAGTCCCACGAGTCTCCTGTCGTCAAGGCACTCTATGAGGAGTACTACAAGGACACCTACGGCTGCCACAAGGCACACCACGACCTGCACACCACCTACAAGGCAGGCAAGAAGTTCTGATTCTGAATTTCTGAGATAAGAAAATCCCGTTTCTGTGAAAAGAGGCGGGATTTTTATATTTCCCCTTGACAAATCCCCCGCCGTATCGTATAATAAAAGAAAACCCCACCAAAAGGAGACCACGAAAATGACCCCGAACACCACCCGACAACCAGTACCCCTGCCGCCGTATCTCGGCGCGGCGTATTATCCGGAGGACTGGCCGGAGACAGAGATCGACTACGACATTGCCATGATGAAAAAAGTGGGCATCACCGCCGCGCGTATCGGTGAATTTGCCTGGAAAAAGATGGAACCGGCGCCCGGACAGTACGATTTCGGCTGGCTTCACACTGTGGTGAACAAGCTGGGCGATGCCGGAATCGCCGTTGTTATGGGAACGCCGACGGCAACGCCGCCGAAGTGGCTGTCGAACCTGCATCCCGACGTCATGTCGGTCAACGCACAGGACAGACCGGCTTCCCACGGCGGCAGACGGCACTGCTGTTCCAACAATGTCCGCTACCGCAATGCTTCCGCGCGCATCGTCGAAGCGATGGCAAAGGAATTCGGCGATGACCCGTACATTGTCGGCTGGCAGATCGACAACGAGATATATTCCTGGGACGGCTGTTATTGCCCGACATGTCTTGCAAAATTCCGCGATTTCCTGCGGAAAAAATACGGCACGGTCGATGCGCTCAACACCGCGTGGAACTTAAACCTCTTCAGCCAGGCGTATGACAACTTTGACGAGATCCCCGCGCCGCGCGATGCGTGGCACAATCCGCACCTGAAGCTCGAATGGCTGACGTTCGGTAATGAAAGCCATGTGGAATTTGTACATATGCAGGCGGACATTCTCCACCGCTATGTGAAAAACGGTGCGCCCGTCGGCACGGACACGATGCCGTTCAATGGCATGGACTACCGACACTTAAACGAAAAGCTCGACATCGTGCAGTTCAACCATTACAACGAGCCGCACAACGAATGGCAGTGCTGTTTCTGGTTCGATTACCTGCGGAATTTCAAATCCCATCCGTTCTGGAACACCGAAACGCAGACCTCGTGGAACGGTTCCACCGACATCGGTCAGAGCATCAAGCCCGACGGATGGTGCCGTGTCAATTCGTTTCTGCCGCTGGCACTCGGCGGGGAGGCGAATATGTACTGGATCTGGCGCACGCACTGGGCAGGACACGAGCTGTCGCACGGCTCCGTTTTGGATGCATCCGGCAGACCGATGCACATTTTCGGGGAAGTCAGAGAAACGGCGGATCTGTTTGCGAAAACGGCGGATTTCATCAACAATACCAAGGTATGCGCCGAGGTAGCATTCCACTATACCAGCCGCAACTGGAATATGCACAACACGCAGACGATGGTCGCAGGTGCGGGCAACGACCGCATTCCGGACTTTTATAAGCCGCTTGCCGACTGCGGGGTGCGCGTGGACGTCATTGACGCGCACGAAGATTTATCGAAGTACAAGCTGCTCGTCTCGCCCATGATGATGACATTGGAGGAGGGCGATCTTCCCGCGCGCATCGCGGAATGGGTGAAAAACGGCGGCGTGTGGATCGTCGGCCCGCTGTCCGACATCCGCAATGAAATCGGCGCGCGGTATCCGCACAAGCCGTTCGGGATGCTGGAAGAGCTGACGGGTGCCGAATGGCTGTACGGCATTCCCGACCGCGCTGGGCAGATCTCGGCGGTGTCCGCCCAAACGGGCGAAGAACTCGGTTCGTCCTTGTGGTACGACATCTGGGACGAAATACCGGAGAACACGCTTGCTGTTGTCCGCGGTGGTCACAGTGCCATCGACGGAAAGGCGTGTATCATCCGCCGTAAGGTCGGACGGGGTACCGTCATACTTCTGGGTACCTTCCTCTCCTACGATGCGCTGAAAGCCCTCTGCGCCGCCGCATTGACCGAAGCCGGTATCCCCCACGGGAACGCCGAAGGCAGTCTGATGGTCATCCCGCGCAAAGGAGAACCCGTTTCTGCCAATGGGGAAACCGTTTCCGGTCTCATCCTCGTCGAATACGCAGGTGCACCCGCCGCGTACACCCTTGACCGCCCGATGAAGAACGTCGTCACCGGAGAAACCGTTTCCGGCCGCGTAACGCTCGGTGGGTACGGGATCCTGGTTCTGGAAGACATCTGACAGAGAGGACATCCGAAAAGAATACAATAAGGCTTCCGGTCGGAAAATACCGGAAGCCTTTTTCGGTCAGTCTGCGGGATGATTCAGTTTTTCGGTGAGTGTGCGGAAATCCTCGTCTGCGCGGATTGGATCATACCGCGGGTGCGCAAGCTTTTCCGACAGCCATCGGCAATTGGTTTTGTAGTGCGGTTCGTGGAAATCCGTGTGTTCCGGGGATGGGTACACGATCCCAAGTGTATACGGGGAGGTGTAGCACTTCCCGTGATCCGCCTCATACGCCCGGTCATACGCGGCGGCATGACGGGCGGCGTTTTCCAGCGAATTGAGTGCCGCCGGATGCTGTCCGAGTGACATCTGATACGTCGAGATCACCCAGTGATTGAACGACAGCCGGATGTGGTAAAACATGAGGTTGTCCCCGAAAATCTGCTCGTACAGGCGGTTTGCCGTGTGGAGCATTTCGATCTTGGTCTCCCAGGTGTCCGCACCGTTCGGCAGGTCTTCGTTCAGAACGAGATTCCGGATGGCAAGTCCGAGCGCATCGGTCAGCTTTTCGATGGATTCCCGGATATATGCTCCGGTATTCCCGTCGCCGATGCCCGAGGCCAGTGCCGTTTCCCGACAATATTTCATCGGTGACAGGCGCTGACAGGTCTCCTTAGCTTTCCGGGCATCGCGGAACCCGTATGCGTACAGTGCGGAGAGGGAGAGCAGGGTCTCGGCACGGAAATTTTCGTCCTGTGCGCGGGAAAGCACCGTGTTGTAGAGCGTTTCCGCTTCCCGCAGAAGTGCGGGATCGGGTGTATCGCAGTCCATCACGCACCGGCAGATGGCGTCCGCAAGCTCCCGGCGGATCCCGTCATCCGAGGGAAAACGGGCGGCGGCATCGCGGGCAAACGAGAGATATTCTTCGTCCGTTCCGGTCTCGGAAAGCTCCGTCAGACGGCGCCGCACCGCCGCGGCATCGGCTTCTCTTGCGGAAATGCGGTAGCCGAGCAGTTCATCGGTCGAGACGGAAAATACGTCCGCCAGTGCCGGCAGATACTCGATGTCGGGATACCCGTTTCCCGTTTCCCGTACTTAAAGATATTGGTTATGTATGAGTGCCTACGCCCATTTGCATAGGCACTCATATCGTTGTTTTTACTCAATTTTGCCGATCAAGCGGTAGTAGATGTCAATATC